>CAZFPS010000029.1:0-20901 GCA_964520705.1 uncultured Planctomycetia bacterium
ACGAAATTTATTGAATTCACTACTTAAAAACTTTTTGTCGATTTTTGAAAATAACCTTTTCATAACAAAACCTCTACATCAGTTCTCAATTCAGTTTCAGAAGCGGTGGTTAATATTTTACTTAGAATTTACTAGTGTCTGTTGAAAAACCCCCTAGTGCATTTGTTTCAACAGTTACCTCTTCTGGTGTTGTTGGCGGTTCTTTTGTTAATTTTTCTTCAAATGATTTAAATGATTCAGTTATGCCTGTTGCTAAATCCTGTCTACATAATAAGAGATATTTATGACCTTTTTGATAAACATCTGACCATTTCTTTAAAAAGTCTTCCTTAGGAATTTGGATAATAAAATTTTTAAAGTCGTAAAATGCATCTACCAGTTCTGGAGAAGCATATACCACTAATTGGCTTTCAATTACAAGTGCATCTTTTTGAAGTAAGAATAAATTTTCAGAAGCTTTGTTATCTTCTTTTTTATATGCAAGAATCAACTTATTAAACAACATTCTTGCAAAAATTTCAAGGTTTTATCTAGAGCCCTATCTATGTTCATTTTTATCCTTTCGAGCCTCGTTCTGAACCGTTTCTGATTTTGTTCGGGGATCTGGTCCCGGTTCAACTCCAGAATCAAACCATATTATTCTTTTTACTTTTTAAACCATCGCTTTTTAATAGCGCCTGTAATTTTAACTTGAAAACCAAGCCTATTAATAAAAGCAACTTCTATGTTCAACAAACCATCCATACTGATACCATATTTATTGCTTGTATCCTTTAGTTTGTGGAATTTCCCATCATTAAAACCCCACCTGTATTTAAGTGCATCAAACTCGTCTAAATTAAGATCTTCTGGTTTTTTTGATGCAAAAAAACAACTTATTTCATTAAACATTTCTACCCCTATTACATCTTCTTCTTGAACTTTTCTACGTCCAAAAAATTTACAGAAATCCAATGGTGTAGGAAATCTATTATTGCTAATACGAAACTCATGAATAATTTTTGTTATTTCATATATAGCAAATATGAAATCTAATGGAACAGGAGGCACTATGTGTTCTGATAACGATTCAATTAAATATGTTTCTTCAAAACGATTCCCTCTTTTCTTATTACATAATCCACAGAGTAGTCTAACATTATGGACATTTGATGGACCTCCTTTTGACCAAGGAATGATATGATCGAACTCTATTTCTTCATACTTTACGCCTTTCCCGCATTCAGAACAGATTTGGTTATCTCTTTTCAGAACTTTAAATTGAATGCTTCTAGGAATCGACCTTGAAATATTTCGTAATTCCTTTGTTTCTGTTAATGGCTCTGAGACAAAAAATACAGGACAATCATGCCCAAAGATTCGACAACTTTTCTCATCCGCTTTTTCTTTTATTGGGAAGTCCTCAACAACTGGACCATATGGGCAGTACTTCAATTCCCAGCAAGGTTTGCAAACTGCTTTTACTCGTTTGTTCCAATTGATTCTTTTTCCCCATTGTTGAATAGGGCCATTTTTTTGTCGAATAGTCTTTTTTTTCATTATTGTTGGTTTCCTAGACCGTTTCTTAAATGAGGGCACACTTTACGGAACGAAGTGCTCGTAAAGTGTTTGCCCGAATTTATCCCTCTTCCCTGTTACCCAATCCTATTTTATAAAATCAAAATATATTGCTACAATCAAAGATAGGGCTGATAGAGCGAAAATAAACAGCTTCCAAGAGCTTAGCTCTCAAAGAAATACTATTATTATTTACCTTATAAATTCAGTACAAATATTATTCCTTTTCTTATCATCATCACGGCAATGGTGGCTAATAACAAGCTGGTCACCTTAGATAAGGCCTTGCTTCCGGCTTCGCCCAGCCTCTTTATCAAGACATCAGAGAATAAGAATATCAACCCGGCCAAGAGCACATTGGCCACAATGGAGATAAGTGTGGCGTACAGCCCGTATTCAGAGATTATTATCAAAGACGTGCTCAGTACTGCCGGGCCCACTATCAATGGCGTACCCAGAGGCACAACACCTAATTCTTTCGGCGGAAAACGGCGGCGTTTTCCCGGATTGGCTATATCGATAATGGCAAGAGAAAACAAAACTGCTCCACCGGCAATCATAAAATCACCCACGGTAATGCCCAATAACCTAAATACTGCTTTACCTAAAATTACAAAACCGAAGGCCAGGCAAAGCGCTGTAATGACCGATTGGATTATAATCCGCTTTTTATCTTCCTTCTTTAATCCTTCGGTTATGGTAACAAATATAGGCAGTACCCCGATTGCATCTACCGCTACAAACAAAGGTATAAAAGCTAACAAGATATTCTTAAACATCTATCCTCTCCTTTATTGCTCAATCGTCTTTATATAGATAGTTAGAACATAATTCTGCGTAATTATGGGCTGTTTCCCAAATCGACAGCAGGACAACCGCACAGGCTGCCCCAATCCTATTTTATAAAATCAAAATATATTGCTACAATCAAAGATAGGGCTGATAGAGCGAAAATAAAGAAGTAATTCAACATTTCTTTCTTTGAGATTAGGCTGCAGAGTATTGCCGCGATAAGCTCGTTTTCTTCTTTGTTAAGCTGCCCTTGCCCCGCGAGCTTATGCACAAGTTTTTTTTGAATAATTATTTTTGACCTGGTTTGGTTTATCCTAAATTTATAGGCGAAAAACAAAAAGAAGCCGCTTATACCTATATACCAGGCGATCTTTCCGTAGAGAGGGTCCAGATGCATCAGCACGATTACCAGACGCACGGAAATAGTAGCGATAAGCCCTATGGTAAAAAATATCCAAGAAGTAAAATTATCTTTACATCTTTTGCGCTCACTACAATTTATACATTTATTTTCCTGCATATCTTCAAGCCAAAGGCTCTGTAAACAGCTTCCAAGAGCTAAGCTCTTGGAAGACCTACTATTATTCGGGATATCCCGACATAAAATTTACGTCGTTTAACAACTCCGTAAATTGTGTCGTCATTAACCTCACAGGTTACCCTGCTTTCTACTTAGCAAGTCTACGATAGCCAATGTATATAAGAACTATAAAAGCAAGCAACAGCGACACAAACCGCATCCAATCTTGCAATTCAGACCAGTACCAACAATAGCCATCCACTAAGGTGAAGATACCTCCGAACATCAATCCCGTTCCAATCGCTTGGACCGCTGTGAGTGATCCGAGAATGATCGCGATTATACCTATGGGGATAGCCACTAAAAACAGGTTTCTTTGAAAACGCCTGCGGCCCTCTTCCAATATTTTTATTTGCTCGTCCCTTTTTTTCTCCAGTCTGGCTTTTTCTTCGGGCGAGGCGTTCTGTCTGCTCCCGTAATAACCCGAATCACGATAATCTCGCCAACTTGAACGAGGACTAAAAGTGCTCACGCCGTAGTGGACCATCATGGGAAGAATAATAGCTATACCAAAACCCAAAGCAAATTTCTTCGCCAACATCTCTCCCTCCTTTTTTTCTAGCTTTGTACCTTGGGGACGTTCCCCTAATTATTCGGGATATCCCGATATAAAATTTACGTCGTTTAACAACTCCATAAATTGTGTCGTCATTAACCTCACAGGTTACCCTGCTTTCTACTTAGCCTTTTATATCAGCTTTCCGGCTATCTCCAGACAATAATAAGTAACTGTTTGAGTAATATTTAACATCTCCAGAAATCTTACCCTGGCCCATTCAGAACAGGTTCCCTGCGCTGATCTTTCGATATGGTTGGCCCGATATTTATCCACTAAGGCATCCACACCCGATTTGCTGTTTGAAATCTGTTTAGCTAATTTACTATCCTTGTCTTTCATTACTTTAATCGTGTCTAGAAAAATCTGCTCTACTTTAGCATGTAGGTCTTTGTATTCCTGCACAGCTGTCTGGCTAAATAATAAATTTTCTCTAATCTTGTATTCGATTTGTTCTACCAGGCCCACGCAGGAATCTCCGATTTCCTCAACCAAAGAAATAATATCCACCAAATCTAAGATCATCTTCTTCGCCCCAGCTGACAATTTTTCCTTTGAGTCCTCTACAGCTAACGCGGTTAAATTATTGTATACTTCGGTAACTTTACCTTCATCTTTAAGTACTTGATTTATGATACCCATATCGTTCTTCATTAACCCATCAAAGACAGTATGAAACATTGCCTGCACCTGCTCTGCCATATCTATAGTTCTTTGCCTTAGTGTGTCAACTTTTCTTAATTCATCTTGTTTTAAATCTTTCATTTGTCCCTCCTTGCTCAAGCTCCACAGGTTTAAGGAGTCTTCTAGAGACATTTTGTTCGGAACTTTTAACCAATTGCGAACGCGCGTTCGTAATTCAGGACGTACTCCACATATTCCAAATTGTTGCCGCGCTGCACATATTCAAGTTTGAGCACGTGCTCAAATTTGTCAGCGCTGACAAACTTCTAGCCTAGGGCAACCCCACCTCGCCCTTGAAATCTAAACAGCTTCCAAGAGCTAAGCTCTTGGAAGACCTACTATTATTCGGGATATCCCCCCTCGTAAACGTGCCAAAATTGTCAAAGAGAATTTTGGCACACTCGGCGGGATTAATTCCGACATAAAATTTACGTCGTTTAACAACTCCGTAAATTGTGTCGTCATTAACCTCGTGAGTTGGCTTGTTGTCTCTACTCTCCATATATAGCTGCTATTACTGCTCCTAATATTGGATATTGGATTAGTGCTACAATGGTCCAGTAAATGACAACTGTTGCAGCTACGGTCATAAAATAATATGTGGCGAACATTCCTGGCAGAGATCCTACTGCCCAGACACAGAGCCCAAACACTAATCCCTTAACTATTTTGTTTTTTCCAGGAATCCCTTTCTTCAATAAAGCATAAACATAGGCGAATATAATATAAAGTACAAGAGAACCAACATAGAGCCCAATACCCGGAGGACCTTCCATATTCTTCCAGACATTTGTTGGCTCAAGTTTATAAACCCAGTTAAATATTCCGCCGCAAGTAATTGCTCCAATTATTGAACTGATTATCGTAGCTACCACACCCGCAATAAACACCTTGCCAACCTTAATCATGCAACCTCCTCTTTTTTTCTCTAGGTTATCTTGTTTTCATTTGCGAACACGTGTTCGCAAATGCGCGCACGTGCAGGGAATTCTGCTGCGCAGCCTAATTTCAAAGACGTCTCCTAATTTTTCCTTAATTACTCACCTAATTATTCAATGTCTTGCGCTTCTAGCTCTGCCCCTTCATCTTCCTGCATTTTCATCGGGCAGTGCTTCATCATCTCCTTCATCCTCTTCTGCATGCCTTCCATATCCATTGGAATCTCTACTTCGTTCTTTAAATTGAGATTCTTGTCATATTTTAACAATTTGTTTCCGCTCAAGACAATTATTCCACCATCCTCAGTAGCCACCATCTGCTTCTTCATCATCATTCCCATCATCGGCTGCATCATGTTAGCGCCTTTATCTTTTATACGGTGCATCGTCTTGCCCTTCATCATACCCTTCATCTTACCCGTCTCCATCATGCCTTTTTCTTGCTCTATGGTGCTAGAGGTAGCAGTTGTATCGGCCTGTTCTTGGGCCATTACTGCAAAACCTATACCCAGAGCGAACAATGCGACTACTGCTACTGCAACTAAGCGTCTCATCTTCTTCCTCCTTGGTTTATAATAAGTTTTTAGGGCTAGTTCTTTAATGAGGGCATAACTTACAGAACGCTAGTGAATGTAAGTTATTTGCCCGAATTAATCCCGAAGCCTGCGCAATAAATTTCGGAAAAATTTATAAGCGCTTAGGCGAGGGACAATTACCTCTCTATTGACTTCTGCTAGAATCCTACGCTTTGCTCAGGATTTCTGCCTACGTCTTATATGACTTCGGCGGATCCGCCGTAGCTAATCAAAGCGAAGGCGGAAATTTCGGCAGCAAATATGCTTAGGGATATTTAATACCACCGGACCCTTTTGTCACATAATCAATATTAAAAGCGGTGGCTGTTCCGGTAGAGTTAATCAATGCCATCATTAGAAGATAGCCCAATTTATGTAATTCCTCAGGCCGGTCAATAAAGTATTTCTTTACAAAATCAAACGCTTCACTCGTTCTCTTCTCTATCCCCGATACATCTTCTGTAGCATTATCCGGTAACTTAATCTGAATAGTATAAAAACCGTCTGGAGTCCCGATATCAATAGTTTGGCTTACCTTATTATATTTTATTTTGATTTTCGTCTTTTCTATCTCGCTCTTTCTCTTTTCAATATTAAATCCGGGTTTTAACTTTATCTTTTCCTCCGGTGTCTTGATTTTATCTATAACCTTATAATCAATTATGTGTGACTTAACAGTTCTAGTTCCTACATCAACTTCCAATTTATCTAATTTTGACATTCTGTACCTCTTAAATTTGCCTAGGCGCTTTTTAATAGTTTCGAAACATCAACTGATAGTAGTTGCTGATAGTCTTAAAAGCATTCGCCAGAAGACCAAACATAACACCAGTTAAAATACAAATAATAATACTTATAATTACTTTCTTTTTAGTGCTGGAATTAGGATTCATCCAAACTAAAGGCAGGACGAACGGGCCGACACACAAGAACAATATTGCCAAAGTAGATGTCTTAAAATACCACTTGGTTTGAGTTTGTTTAACCAGAAATTCTGAACAATGTCTGCACTTAATTGCTTCTTCTTGTATCTCTTCAGCGCAATAGGGACATTTTTTCATAGAATTTTTACTTATTTCTAGTATCCAGATATTTCGCAAGCACCGCTATTCATTTAGTTATGGCCTTATTCATGATAGCTCTTAATTTTTAAGCCTATATGCCTACCCTTACCCTGTATTTAATTTTTACTTCTCCGTCTTTGGGAACATTTACGTCAAAACGAATAGTAAATGCATCGACCTTTTTATAATTGTGACTATTGGTTAAAACCGCCCAGTTGCCAAACAGCGGTTCAACCACGCCCACAGCTATATCCTCTTCTTTGTGATTCCTTAAACTAATCTCCCACTCAGTCTCATACATCCTAGTGGAAATCCTCTTATAATCGGTCTGTGTCCTCTCGGTCAGCACATCGAATGCTTTGCCAATCTTAAGTCTGACCTGTTCATCTTTAGGAGTATGCTCAATTCTATCTTCACCGATAAATTGCAGGCTATCCGCATAATCTTTTTTGTAAAGGCGCATAATGCCTGCAGGAAGCGGCATACCCATATTATTTTCCTTTGAATTCTTGAATTTTATATAGACATTGACATCCTGCTTGGAAATTTTTTCATTATATCGGGAAGTATAGTAATTCTGTATGCCGTAAACGAGCAGTTCTTTTTCGGTTTTCACTCCACCTGCCTCAAGAAGACTGACTTGTTTTTTCTGATTATCCTTTACAGTGGTCTTTCTCTGCAAATCGTATATATGGTATTCAAAAAAAGACTTCTCCACAAAGCCCCCAATACTTTCTTCTTTAAGCATCCTGGTGGGTTTCATCCCCTGCCCCCATCTATCAGCTTGCTCCTTTACACGATGTACATCTCCCGCTACTAATTTTAGTTTCGCATCTTTGTATGTGGCGCCGCTCTTATTATCCAAAGTCACCCAACCCGAGATATCTGAAGAGGTGTCATCTTTATTCAAGACAACTATATAATCTGCTTTCCAAGTAATATTATCCGTAAGGTATGAAGCTTCCAACTGGTGTTGTTTTTTACTATCATTATCGTATAACCATGTAAGGGTGGGTTTGGCTATGAGGTTTTCAGGTAGTTGCGGAAGTATTACATAACCCGGATGGCCAAGGTAGATCTCTTCTCCTATCTTATAAATCTGACCCTGATTATTGCTCATAAGGGTCGCCTCGACTTCTTCTTTTCTGTCTTGATACTGATTCCAATTCAGAAGCTTTACTTTCTTGTCCACATATTTATCGAGCATTTTTTCTCTATTCATAAGGTCATATTCATAATTCTGCTCCAGGACCGCAAAGTGCTCGGATAGATTCAACGATTTTATATGCACCGTCTCAGGCATAATATAAGCAGCCACATCCATAAACCTCAGTTCTCCTTCACCAGTAGGAAGAACAACTTGACGCGTATCCTTTATTAGGCCCAAATTACTATTATAAACAGTGACCTCAACCGCAACCTGATCGCTAGAGGTGCTCTTAGATACCTGCGCCGCTTGCGCGGCTCTACTAAATAAAATCAAACAAAACACAAAACACAAAAATAGCTTCTTGAATAACATTTTATGCCTCCTGGCTTGCCTTATTTTCCCTCATCGATAAAATTAAATCTGTACTGAGCTTTAGAGAGTTTATCAAAGAGTATCTCCTCCTGAATAAATTTAGGGGAGGTGTCTACAACTTTAGAAAACCCTTCCCATATGCCGAACCAGCCCAGTGGCATAACCACTATGCCGAGAATATCAATTGCCAGATTGTTAAATATTTTAAAGTAGGCTGCCAACGTCAAGAATGTGAGAAAGCAAATACCAAACAAAACAAAGATAACCCCTTTTATGCGAATACGGGCAATCTCTTTCTTTCTCTGAATAGACCTGTGCTGAAAATGCCTCTTTAGTCTCTGTATTACTGTAGACTCGGATTTTACATCTTTTAATGAGGTCGGCGCATATATTGTTACGGCAAAACTACCTTTGCGAGTCTCTCTATACCTCTTTCTAAGTTCGACTATAAAATCCTCGGATAGAGTCCTCTCATTCAAAGGGCTGGGATCAAAATCAGAGAAAATATCATCCCAGTTATCAATGGCGATATCAACCTCTTTTAAATCTTTTATGCGTTGTATGGCCTTATTCATAAAATACTGATATGTTTACCTGCTTTGACCTGTCTTTTGGCTAACGTTTTCTACCTTTTAACTCCCTGCGCTTTTTCTGGATACGCGCGGCCCTTTTCTTTTGGGCTTCTATGCGCCTTATTTTATTTTTTTTATCGCGATTGACCTTTTCTATTTTTGATTTTTTTTCAGCGCGCTTCTTAATCCTCTGGATCCTACGCTGCGCTTTAATTCTCTTTTTTTCCTGAGGAGATTTTCCCAATGTGGTCGTCCAATCCCATATGGATTCGCTAACCGTATCTTCGTATTGATTTCTTTTGGGCGGTACTGCTTTAGACAAGGTTGGAAAAGAGGTTAAAAGTAAAAAAGTGGCGATTAAAATTATTACGAACTTCTTCATTGATGAAAAAGTAATTCTTTACCTCAATTAAATAAGTTTAAGAAAATATCCTATTTCTCTACTAACCAATCTTTGGCTTTTTCAAAATCATCAAAGATATTAAACTCCCTCTCTGACAGATGGGCCATAGTATCAATAAAAATCCTGTGTAACTCTTTGTATACAATTACAGCTGAGGCCTTCACATAGGGTTTGTTATGCAAAGCTAAATCCTTCATGGCATGAAATAGATCCGGCAAAAAGGCATTATCATTATTTAAATTTGTCAAAGCCAAAATAGAATTCTCGTCTTGCTGCTTTATGATATTCTTGCTCTCCTCTATAATCTGCAGAGCCTTCTCTACACTGCAGTCGGATAAATCCATATGCAGTATCCTTTTATCTTTGTGATCGATAAATCTTACTCTTTCCATGACTTTCTATATTAGACAAACTCCGATTTTGAGGCCGAGGTCAAAATTTTAAAATCTAAAAGTAGCTCCAAAAAATGGACCGGTTATATCCATTTCGCCATAGCTATCATCATCTTCCAGCTCAATATCTATGATCCTGTAGCCGGCGATTATGCTAAGGTTCTTTATGGGGATGAACTTTATGCCGATTTCCGTATCAAAAAAATGTCCGTAGTCAGCTGAAGGCAGGCCGGATACCTCCGCAAACAGGTTAAATTTCTCACCCATATTAATATCTACTATAGCGCCAAATGTAGGCAGAGCTATTATAAAATCCTCAGCCTCTGAAATTCCCAGTGCCGGCGCATCCAAAGAAACATCGAGCATGAACGCTTTCACCCCTAAAAGCGGACCAGCCTTCACTGCACCATCTCCTATATTTAGAAACTGCCAACCCCAATCCATACGGAAATAATCAACGTCGAGGTCAGATTCTACCATTGTGCCCGACGTATAGCTCTGTCCGCCAAAATTAATCGTCCTTTCCACATTCTTATCACCACTATAAGAAATCTGTGTGTATGTAAATCTCAACATGCTGTTTGGCCCAGTATTCCACCTAAGCCTGGCCTCGGGGAAATCTCCATCGCCAACGCCAAGATCATCAATCAAATCGATATCCGTACCTATAAGCGCAGTTTCGGTTACTTTGACATGCGCTGTTAAATCCGTGATCCAGTAACGCCCTTCAAACTCAACTATGGGCTCTGCAAAAGCCTGACCCGCAAAAACAACTAATGCGCATACAGCTACCAGAAAAAATCTCATTACTTACCTCCTCTTGCTTATGTCTATTATAGGAACCTTCTTATCGCTATTATAGCACTTATTTTTCTTGACAAAAAGTTATTTTCCAGTATATTGATTACTAATCATGAGTAAGATATGCAAAATCTGCGGTAAAAAGCCTGTTATGGGTAGATCTATTGCCCGTAGAGGTATGGCCAGGAAAAAAGGCGGTGCTGGAAGGAAGATAACCGGCACCTCACACCGTCTATTCAAACCAAATATTCAGCGCGTCAAAGTGCTTACAGCCCAAGGCAAAAAGTACATACTTATCTGCGTAAAGTGCCTTAAGGCTGGTAAGGTCCAAAAAGCTTAACAAAAATTTCAAAGAACTCTACGCTAAAGCTCTACCCTTAAGAACAAATCCTCAAATCTTTTACTTCCAACAAAATTGAATTTTTATCCCGCCAATTGTCCAAAGACAGACTATAGGCTAAATCTACTCTTCTGGAAGGTGTTATGTAAGAAGCAAAATCCCTCAATCCAAAGCCAATGGCTTCATAAGTACGCTCTCCATCAGTAACCCAAAACTTTATAGTCTCCCGCGCCAAAATTGCGGCATTGGATTTAACGATCAAGTTGTGCGAACAAAACACCGGACGCGGATTGCCTATACCAAAAGGGCTTAAATTCTGAATCTGTTCAATCAATTCGTGATTTAAAAATTCCAGCGGTATCTGCGCATCTATCTCTAGGGTAGGCCTCAAAACATCCAACTCAATCTTTTGTTTGGCTATTTGGTTTAAATCACTGGTAAAATCAGCCACTTTGTCCTTTTCAATAGTCAGTCCTACCGCATGGCTGTGGCCACCAAAATACTTTAAATGCTTTTTGCAGCCAAGCACGGCATCAAACAAGTGGAATCCCTGGATGGAACGCCCTGAACCTTTACCTAATCCATCTTTCAAAGATATTATTATGGTTGGCCGAAAAAATCTATCCGCAATCTTGGATGCTACTATGCCTAATACTCCCACGTGCCAATCCTGTTTAGCTAAGACAATAACGTGGTTATCCTTAAAATGCATCTTTTCAACTAAATCCAACGCCTCCTTAAAAACACCTTCTTCAATCTTTTGACGCGTGCGGTTGTGAATATTTAGGTGACTGGCTAATTCTTTTGCTTCTTGAGGATTATCTGATAATAGTAGCTTTAACGAGGTCTCCGCGGTATCCACCCTGCCACTGGCATTGATACGCGGAGCTAAAATAAAACTTACTCTCCCAGGATTAATCTCTTTATCCTTAAGGCCGCTGGCCTCAATTAATGCCTTAATGCCTAAATTTGAAGTGTTATTGATTGACTCTAGGCCAATCTTTACAATGATCCTATTTTCATCGACTAGCGGCATTACATCTGCCAGTGTGCCCAAACAAATCAAATCCAGATATTTATCTTTGTTGCCTTCATCCAAAGCACAAACTAATTTATAGACCAATCCCACTGCCGCTAAAAATTTGAATTCATAGGGACAATCATCCCGTTTTGGATTTACCACAGCAAAAGCTTTAGGGATACCTCCTTCGTCAGGCTTATGGTGATCCACGATTATAACATCAATGTTATGTTTATTTAGGGATTCGACTTCTTTAAAACTCTTTATGCCGCAGTCCAGAGCAATAAGCAGCTTTACATTCCGCTTACGGGAAACCGTAACTGCATTTTGGCTCAGGCCGTAACCTTCTTTAACACGGTGAGGTATATAGTGCACAACTTCTGCTCCTAAATCTTTTAAAACTTTTTCCAAAACAGCGCAAGAAGTTATACCATCAACATCATAATCAGAAAATATCAATATCGTATCTTTATTTGTTATTGCTTGTCTTATCCGACTCACCGCCTTATCCATATCTTTCATAACTAATGGAGGATAAAGATCGTCTAGGCCTGACCTCAGAAACCTGCGCGCCTGTTCCTCTGTCTTTATATCGCGGTTTACTAGGATCTGAGACAGAATCTTATCTTGACCTAAGATTTTAGAGAGATTCTCTACGGCCTCTAAATCAGATTCTCTTATGATCCACTTCTTCTGCATTAATTCCTACATCTTTTCTGGCTTAGATACACCTAGGAGGTCAAGGCCTTTGGCAAATGCAATATGCAGGCACTTTATTAAGGCCAGGCGGGCCAATGTTAAGTTTTCATCTTCGCCCAGGACTTTATGGCGATCGTAAAAACGGTGGAAAGCAGTGGCTAAATCTTGCAGATACGCAGTAACAGAATAAGGATCCAACTGCCTATAGCAGACTTCCATTATATACGAAAACTGAAAGATCAATTGCAACAGCTGTCTCTCTTCATCCTGTTCTAAGAGGTTCAATTTTACCTTATTTTTTTCAAACTTAACTTCTTTCGCATTACTTAAAATACTGCAAATACGCGCGTAGGCATATTGCACGTAAAACACCGGATTCTCCGGAGTCTGCTTCTTCGCCAACTCTAAATCGAAATCAAGGCGACTATCCGTACGCCGCATCAGAAAAAAGAATCTAGCAGCATCTACGCCTACCTCATTCATCACATCTCTTAAAGTTATGTATTGCCCCTTGCGCGTGGACATAGGAATGGGCTTGCCATCTCTATATATTGTTGCTAGCTGAACGATAATTACTGAAAGTGAATCCTTATCATGGCCTAAAGCCTGTATCACGCCTTTGATTCTGGGAACGTATCCGTGGTGATCAGGTCCCCAGATATTTATCAGCCACCTGTAGCCTCTGTCAAACTTATCTAAGTGATAAGCTATGTCCGGAGCAAGATAGGTATAGCTCTTATCAGA
Organism: uncultured Planctomycetia bacterium; assembly: GCA_964520705.1. Taxonomy (GTDB): domain Bacteria; phylum Omnitrophota; class Gorgyraeia; order Velamenicoccales; family JABMQK01; genus CAZFPS01. Next base: position 13,241 of record CAZFPS010000029.1, read on the forward strand.
CTTTATTACGACCCTATCTTTATCATCCCCGAACTGTGTAGACTTAAACCAAGTCGCTTTATCTTTAACGTAGATAAACTCCTTTTTCTTTAAAAATTTCAGTGCCTTCTCGATCTTCTGCGAACTATGCAATTCTCTCTGACTATACCAAATATCAAACTTAACCCCGAAATCCTCTAGTTCCTGTTTAATAATAGTGGTAATTTTATCCAGGGCAAAGTTACTGAAATCTTTGGCATCTTTAAGTTCAATCCCCTTTAGCGCTAATTCCTTAGCCAGCTCAATAAGATACTCTCCCTGATAGTATTCAGCGGGTAGATCTACTTTCTCACCTTGTAATTGGCGATAACGTAACTCCAGAGACTTACCCAAAATTTCTATCTGATTGCCCTCATCATTGTTATAGTATTCTCGCGTCACCTTAAAACCTAATTCTGAAAGGATTCTGGCTAAGGCATCGCCTGTTGCGGCCTGGCGTCCGTGTGCAACAGAAAGAGGACCTGTAGGATTAGCGCTGACAAATTCAATCTGAGTTCTCTTACCCTTGCCTATATTGTTTCCTGCGATAACATCTTTTTTATCTAGAATATCGGAGAGCATACCCTGCAAAAAATTATCCCTGAAATAAAAATTAATGAACCCGGAAGGAGCCACTTTTATCTGGCCGATGATTGAAAAAAGCCCAAAATCAACAAGATTATCCCAGCAAGCTTTGGCTATTAACTCGCCAATTTCTTTGGGGCTCTTCTTTAGAACAGCTGAAAGGCGAAAGGCTACATTAGTAGTAAGATCACCATGCTGCCTATCTTTGGGAATTTCTATGATTATCGTGGGAAATTCGTAGACACCTAAATCAGAAAGGCAAGATTTAAGTAACGAGGTAATATCTTTTTCAATCTTTGGGAATGCGTACTTTTTGAGCATCTATCCATAGTCGCTCTAAATTATAGTACTCTCTTACTTCTTTGTAGAAAACATGCACAACTAAGTCGCCGAAATCTAAGAGAGCCCATAATCCATTTCTTGTTCCGTTAGAGCTCGCTGTCTTAATCTTATTTCTTGAAAAACCTTCTTTTATCGCATCTGCGATGCTCTCAACCTGCTTTTGAGAATTGCCACTACAGATCAAAAAATAATCACAAAAGTTAGTTGCTTTTCTCAAATCTAAAACAACTAAGTCTTCTGCTTTTTTACTTAAAGCTAACTTACTAGCAAAACGCGCTTTATCTTTGGGTTCTATTTTCAATACCCCCTTTTATGCATTACCGAGAATCCTAAACATATTAGTGCCACAAGTCGAACATTTACCCTTCATTGCCTTGCGACCATTCTTCATAGTCGTTTCTTTAGTATCTTTCATTTCTTTCTTGCTTTTGCACTTTACGCAATAACCTTCTGTCATAACTTCCTCCTTTTAGTAGTGTGCTATTTAATTCTCTGGTATCTTTTTACCATAACTACGTGCGGTTGTCAATTAATTTAGACCTTCTGGATAATAGTTTTAATCCAGATTGCTATTTATGTAACTCAAACATTTATCTTTATTAAATCCCTCTACTGGTCCCACCAGCGAAATGTTAATTTTTCCCTTAAGGAATATATCTCTGGCCACTTCCTTCAATTCCTTTGGTTTAATCTTTAGCAGCGCCTTCTTTATTTGATCGTAATCTATTGTTTTACCCGTGGTAGAGGCTTCCACGCCCAAGAATACCATATGTTCCATAGTATCTTCCAAGCTCATAGCCAAGTGGCTTAAGGAGTACTCTTTGGCTCTGGCTAGCTCAGATTCAGAGATGAGCTTGCTCTTTAACTTAGACAATTCCTTCAAAATCAGTTCTATGGCTAAATCTACCTTTTTATTATCCAAACCAGCGTGAATATAAAAAGCCCCTGTATCGATCAAATGCTTATATTGACTGGAGATTTCATAGGCCAAGCCTCTCTTTTCTCTTATCTCATTAAACAAGCGGCTAGACATATTACCACCCAAGATAACTGCGATTAAACCTAAAATGTATCTCTTAGGATGCGTCCTATTGTAAGCTGGAAAACCAATGGCTAATCTTATCTGTTCGATATCTTTGACTAATGATTTTACTTCTGCTGATTTTTGTGTTGATGTAAATTCCTTAAAAGAATAGTCATAATCTTTTGTTTTTGTGTCACTTAATGCTTTATGCACAAAATTCAAACAGTCCTTATGGTTTACATTACCCGTAAAGACCACTACCATATTCTGCGGTTGATAGTACTTGCTCTGAAAGTTTGAAAGATCATCCCTAGAAATAGAACTGACCGTTTCAATGCTACCGGCAATATTTCTACCCAGAGGATGCTTAGGCCACATGGTCTTTTCTAATAACTCCTGAACAATGTGTGGAGGCAGATCATTATACATCTTGATCTCCTCAATAATCACAGTCCTCTCTTTTTGAATATCCTCTTGCTTAAGACGAGGATTGAGCGCCATATCTAATAATATTTTAAAAACAGGATATGCTCGCTTTTGAGGAACCTTAGCCAGATAACAAGTAAGCTCCTCAGAGGTAAAACCATTGAGCATACCACCGCTGCCTTCAATCTGACGCTTAATGGTATCGCTATCGTATTTCTGGGAACCCTTGAATACAACGTGCTCTAGGAAATGGCTTATACCGGCCATATTGTCTGATTCGTATCTGGCGCCTACCTTAAGCCATACCCCGATAGAGACGCTATAGGCTCCACTCATCTTGTGAGTGACTAGAGTGAGATTATTATTAAGTACGGTCTTTTTATACACTTCTAAGGGAAGAGATTCTTTGTGAAGCTTGCTACTTTACTAACTAAATTTTTTTTGCCTAGATTTTCCTTAATTTTCTTTATAATCGCGCTTCCTATTATTGCTCCGTCGCAAAATTTAGTTATGGCTACGAACTGTTTCTTCTGGGATATGCCAAATCCAACACAAATAGGTATCTTTACAATCTTTTTCAAGTATTTAAGTCTTTTTACGATATCCTTGGGCAGCTTATTTCTTGCTCCGGTTACGCCAGTCAATGAAACGTAATAAATAAAACCTCCTGCTGACTTAGCAATCTTTCTTACCCTGGATGAATCTGTAGTCGGAGCCAGAAAATCTATTAAATAGAGCTTCTGTCTATGAATGGCTTTTCTTAATTCTCCGGATTCCTCTATAGGCAAATCTGGAACAATCGCTCCATCCAAACCTGACAATCTGGCGGCTTTAGCAAAACGCTCCTGGCCGTAACTTAATATAGGATTAAAATAACCCATAGTCACTATGGGATTATTAATCTTTTTTCTTAATCTCTTTGTTAAAGAAAAAACGCTCTCTAGATTAATGTTGTGCCTTAAGGCGAATGTGCTTGATTCTTGAATAACAGGACCATCTGCAAGTGGATCAGAGAAAGGCATACCCAATTCGAATATATCTACGCCCTGCTTGGCTAATTCCAAAACCAGCTTCTCAGTGGTATCAATATTTGGATAACCAACGGTAAGATAAACTATTGAAGCTTTCTTCTTTTTCTTCTTTAGCTCTTTGAATTTTTTGTCTATGCGATTCATTTCTTATTTAATACTGAAGAAACCATGGTTACGTCTTTATCTCCACGTCCAGATAGACAGAGAATGACTATAGAATTTCTCTTAAGCGACTTCTTTGCTTTTGCCAGATAGGCTATGGCGTGAGCAGGTTCTAAAGCGGGAATTATCCCTTCTGTCTTTGAGAGCAATTCAAATCCTTTTAAAGCCTGTTTATCGGTGACAGCAACATACTTTGCTCTTTTAACTACCTGATAAAAGCTATGTTCCGGACCAACCCCAGGATAATCTAAACCAGCTGCTAAAGAGTGCGCGATTTCTATCTGTCCATCTTTATTCTGCAAGACCATGCTCTTGGAACCGTGTAAAACCCCTACCTTGCCCTTAAGCAGGCTGGCTGCGGTCTTTCCTGAGTTTAGGCCAAATCCTGCTGCCTCAACTCCAATCATTTGTACTTTTTTATCTCTGGCGAAAGGATAAAACAGACCGATGGAATTACTGCCGCCACCTACACAGGCAACTAAGTAATCCGGTAATCTCTTTTCTAGAGCAAGTATCTGTCTTCTTGCCTCTACGCCGAGTATGGCCTGAAAATCTCTAACGATCATCGGATAGGGATGTGGTCCGACGACAGAACCGATTATATAGTAAGTATCTCTGACATTAGTAACCCAGTCTCTTATGGCTTCAGAGCAAGCATCCTTCAAAGTCTTTGAACCGGTTACAACCGGGATAACATCTGTACCCAATAACCTCATCCTGAATACATTCAACTCCTGGCGATGGATATCTTCTTCGCCCATGTATACTTGGCACTTGAGACCTAACAAAGAAGCAACCGTAGCTGTAGCAACGCCGTGCTGCCCAGCACCAGTCTCTGCGATTATGCGGGTCTTACCCATACGTTTAGCTAAAAGAGCCTGGCCCAGCGTATTATTTATCTTATGGGCTCCTGTATGGAGAAGGTCTTCTCGCTTAAGATATACTTTACATCCACCTAAATATTTGCTTAAGTTTTTGGCTAGATAGAGCGGCGTAGGCCTGCCGGCAAAATCTTTTAACAAATAAGACAACTCCTTTTTAAACTTCTTATCCTTTTGGGCAAGTTTGTATTCCTGCTCTAAATCCTTTAGAGCCGGCATTAGTGTTTCAGGGACGAACTTTCCACCGAAGATTCCGAAATGTCCTTTTTTGTCTGGTAACATAACTAAGGTATAATTTAAATTAAAATGCCGAGAGGCGGAATCGAACCGTCGACGCCAGGATTTTCAGTCCTGCGCTCTACCAACTGAGCTATCTCGGCATTTACTCAACATAAGAATATCAAATATTTTAGGTGTTAATTCTATCAGAAAAATCACTTCTGTCAATAGAAACTAGGCGCTCACAAAGAGCTACTTAGCCTGCTCAACTATCTTTATGAAAATTTTCTGGGCCAGGCTTATATCTGGAAACATGTATTTCCTCGCGGAAACACGCAGACGCACCACCTTAGGGGTAAGCTCTTCCATTTTTACTTTAACAATTGAAGGGCTGAAATCTGCCTCGAACTCGCCCTTGCTTTTATTCTCTGTAATTACTTGGCCCATGGTATTCAAAACGTCTTTAGAGGTATTCCAGACGCTATCAAAAGTCTTTTCTGTCTCTCCTTGTATAGTATCCTTGCTAATAGCATAACCACCCAATGCCCCCACTCCGGCAACTATAAATATACAACCGGAAAATAATAGACAACCAATTAACCCTAGAGCAAAAATAATACTCGTTTTATGCATTAAGATTTCCTTTCTTCTGCATGTATGTCTCTTCTCCAAGGATGATTGGCTACAATTATAGCAGCGAACAGCGTAGCCAGCAACCAGTCTCTACCAATCAGTATATTGGAAAGCCAGGAGTATCCACCGTAAGGTTCTTTTATCTCTTTAAATAGATCATTCAATAATACTAATGTCAACATTATGGGGGTGATAAATTTAACACAAATATCCCACCACTTACCAATCTTAAAAGTAGCGATGTGATTTATATGATTACGCAACTTGCTGGCCTTAAATATCCAACCGATGAGAATACACTCCAAGATACCTACCACAACCAAACCGTAGTGAGTCAGAAAGTGATCTACGATATCCAACCAAAATAATCCGCCTCTTGTGGCAAACATAATACTACCTAAAAATCCGACAATGGAAATAATAGTTACCACTACCTTGCGGGGATAGTGAAATTTATCAATGATTGCTGCGGTAAAGGCCTCTAAAATCGATATCGAGCTTGATAGGCCTGCAACTACCAGTGTTGCAAAAAATAGTATTCCAAATATATTCGCTAGCGCCGGCATCAAGCTTATGGCTTGAGGATAAGCCACAAATGCCAAGCCTATAGATTCCTGCACTACCTCTGTAAACGGCTTCCCAGTAGTAAAAGACATATAGCCCAATACTCCGAATACAGCAAAACCCGCAAAGATCGAATAGACACAATTACCAATACTTATTATAAGCGCATCCTTTGTAATCTCAGCATGCCGGGGCAGATAAGAAGCATAGGCAATCATTATCCCAAAGCCCACACTTAAAGTAAAAAATATCTGAGAGAATGCATCGATCCATACTTTAGGCTTTGCCAGAGCAGAGAAATCCGGTTTAAGATACCATTTAAGTCCACCCATGGCGCCCTTAAGGCTTAGAGACCAAACTACTAAAATAATAGTTAAAATCAACAATAAAGGCATAAAGATACGGTTTGCCCTCTCCACTCCTCTCTGCACACCAAAAAATACTATCACCCAATTAAGAAACCAGATAATAACTAGACTCAAAAGTATAGGGCCGCGCACATCACCTATCGCACCTGGGCCAGAACTTATTTGTAGAAATTGATTAAAAAAGAAATCATTTGGATTACTGCCCCAAGTAAGATTAAAAGAATAAAATAAATAATTCAAACACCAAGATATAACCACTGAGTAATAGAGTACAATCCCCAACATTACAAAATTTACAGCCCACCAACCCAGCCACTCCCAGCGTTTGTCGATCTTGGCAAAGCTCATCGGGGCAGAACCACGCATTCTCTGTCCGATGCCGATCTCGAGAATAATCAGCGGGATACCTGCAACTACTAATGCAACCAAATAAGGAATCAAGAAAGCTCCACCGCCATTTTCATAACAAAGATATGGGAATCTCCAAATATTGCCCAAACCGATAGCAGAACCAATAGCGGCAAATATAAAACCCATCCTCGTCTTCCACTGGGCGCGATGCGGAGCGGCAAATTTATTTATCTCGTTTCCCATTAAATAGTTCCTTTTTATTTTAATAATTAACTAAGCTTACGATTATTATATCGAGTGGATCTTAGGTTTTCAACTTCTTTTTGATCAGCTTTATAAAAGCATTTATATCGGACCAGGGTTTTCTGCTCTTTAGGAATGCGAATACGTATTGCCCTCCTTTATAATAAATTTTTCCCACATAGCAGTGCTTAGCAGACTTAGTGTATCCGGTCTTTAATACTACTAAAGGATATGACTTCTTAAAGAGCAGCTTATTATGATTCACCAGTGTGACTTGTTTGCCTTTGGTTCCTTTTATCTTTTTTCTCTTTGTTTTCATGATGTTGTATACATCGTCGTTCTTAATAGCATACTTCATAATGCGGTACAAATCGTATGCTGTTGAATACTGTCCCTTGGCGGGCAACCCAGAAGCGTTCTTAAAATTAGAATTCTTTGCGCCCATAGCCCTTGCCCTTTTAGTCATCTTTTTGGCAAATTCCTGTTCAGAACCACTCACAGCCTCTGCCAGTGCCACACTGGCATCATTAGCAGACGAAATTAAAACTGCGTTAATTAAATCACCTGATTTATATACCGCACCATCAGGCAACCATATCTTTGTAGGTTCAGCTTGGCTGGCTTTTCTGGAAATCATTACATCTTTATTCAGGCCTAATTCTTCTATGGCGATAAGACCGGTAAGCACTTTGATCGTGCTGGCGGGAGCGTATCTTTTGTGGCGTTGTTTGGAATAGAGTACCTTATTCGCTGTTACATCTACTAATATTGCGGATTGAGCAGTAACAAGCTTTTGATTCTTAGACTCGGCGAA
>CAZFPS010000030.1:0-19205 GCA_964520705.1 uncultured Planctomycetia bacterium
AACTCCTTTGTCTGTGCCCCACTTTCGGTTAAAGAAGGAACTACTGGCGTTCTTTTCGTAGGCAGCGAATCTGCCTACTCTCCACTAACCCTAGGCGATAAAGAGATGGTTTCCATACTCGCTTCTCAAATCGGACAATCCTTAGAAAATGCAAAATTATTCGAAGAGACCTGGCGTTCACACCAACAATTAGAGACAAAGGTAAAACAACGCACAAAGGAGCTAAGCGAAGCCCTGGAAGAAATTAAAATAATAACCAAGAGAAAGAGTGACTTCGTATCAGCTGTTTCTCACGAACTACGCACTCCCCTAACTTCCATAAAAGGATACGCCTCGCTATTGAGCGCCGGCAAATTAGGAGAGATATCTGCTCCTGTAAAAGAAAGGTTAGAAAAAATAAACAAGCATTCTGATGGACTATCTAAACTGATCAATAACATACTGGATATTTCTCGCATTGAATCCGGCAGGGCTGAGATGAAAATTGAAAGCGTTGACTTGAGGGAAGTAATGGATTCCTTAGCGGATATGTTTGCGCCACAACTAAAGGAGAAGAAAATTGAATTTAAACAAGACCTCTCTGAAAGCATTCGCTCTGTATCTGCCGATAAAGATCAACTGCAACGAGTTTTTATCAATCTCTTGGGCAATGCTTTAAAGTTCACCCCTAGCGGAGGGAAAATCACCGTAAGTGCAAAAAAGATCGATGAATCTATACAGATTGAGGTGACAGATACTGGAACAGGAATCGCAGAAAAGAATCTAGATAAGTTATTTGAAGAGTTTTATCGTGAAGACAACGAAATAAATGAAACAGTAAAAGGAACGGGATTAGGGTTATCTCTAGTAAAATATATAGTCGAGGCGCTCAAAGGGAAAATTTGGGTAACTAGTAAATTGGGCCATGGGGCTACATTTAGCTTTACTCTTCCGTTAACAAGGAGCACAGAGAAATGAAAAAAAAGATTCTAGTAGTAGACGACGAAAAAGATATTAGAGAAATAATAAAAATTGCGCTGGAACAAGATGGTTTCCAAGTAATAGAAGCTGATAACGGTAAAAAGGCCATCGAATTGGCAAAGAATGAAAAGCCCGATCTTATCACTTTAGATATAATGATGCCAAATATCGACGGTTTCGAAGCAGCTAAGGTAATTAAAGAAAATCCGGAAACAGCAAATATCCCTATTATTATTCTATCGGTGTTAGCTCAAGATAAGAAGAATTTTCTGCAGGGAATCGCAGATTATATATCAAAACCGTTTAAGCCTGATGAGCTTGTTTCAAAAATTAGAGAAACTATTGAACAAACAGGCCTGGATGATAAATCAAAAAATATTCTGGTTGTAGACGATGACCAGGATGTAATAGATATTGTTACGATCTCTTTAAGGGATAAGGGGTTTTCTTTAGTAAGCGCAAGTAATGGCGTTGAGGCATTGGAAAAGCTAAAGATATTTATCCCTAACCTGATTATTCTAGATATCCATATGCCTAAGATGGATGGCTATGAATTAATTAAACGCCTAAAAAAAGAACCAAAATTTAACTCTATCCCCGTAATTGTTTTAACTGGAACTTTTATCTCCAAAGAAGATATCCAACATGGGCTCAAGCTGGGAGCTACTAAATATCTTACTAAACCATTCACCCTTGATACTTTAATAAAAGAAATTGAGGACTCATTATGCCCAGAACAAAAATCTTAATTATAGACGATGACCCTGACATACGTGATGTACTAAACATCACTCTTGCACAAGAAGGATATGATGTAATAGAGGCTGCGGACGGTCAAGAGGGGCTAAAACTTGCTCAGACAAAAAATCCGGATCTGGTTATCGTAGATTTTAAAATGCCGAAGCTAGACGGCAGAGGCGTATGTCGAGAGTTAAAAAAAGATATTCTCTTAAGCCATATGCCCATAATCATGCTTACCGGAAAAGGAGATGTGGCCGATAAGGTAGGAGGCATATCGGCTGGGGCAGATGACTATATTGTCAAACCATTCGAACCGCAAGAGCTTATTGCTAGAATCAATATGATTATCAGAAGGACCCAGAGAAACCTAGAGGCCAATCCCTTGACCAGACTTCCGGGGAATGTGTCTATTCTTAATGAGCTGCAGGGGAAAATAGATCAAAAAGTCATATTCTCTGTGTGTTACATCGATCTAGATAAATTTAAATCTTATAACGACAAATATGGATTTGAACATGGCGATGATGTGATTAAAGAGAGCGCCAGAATATTCATTAGGACAACCAGAGAAATAGGTAACCCGGATGACTTTATCGGGCACATCGGAGGAGATGATTTTGTGGTGATTACGACTCCGAATAAAGTAGATACGCTGTGTCAAAAGATAATCGCTGAATTTGATAAATCTTCTCCAGCCTTTTATACCGAAGAAGACAGAAATGCTGGTTTTATTATAGCTAAGGACCGAAAGGGCGTGGAAGTAAAAATCCCGCTCGTTTCAGTCTCCATAGGCGTGGTTTCCAATGAAAAAAGAGAAATCAAACACGTGGCAGAAGTCGGTGAGATCGGCGCAGAATTAAAAAAACAAGCCAAAGACCTAGAGCACTCCAGCTACATTAAAGATCAACGGCAGGAATAGTAGATTTAGTGCGAGGGGAGGGATTTTCCCGCCCCTCGCTTGCTCTCGGGCGGGATCCCGATAAATAAGGCAGTCGTTAAACGACGGCCTTATTTTGGTGCGGGAGAACCCTCACTCCTGATATCGACTCATTTAATTTCAATATGCGCGGGGTGGGACTTGAACCCACACAGGTTACCCTATACGCCCCTCAAACGTATGTGTCTGCCATTCCACCACCCGCGCAAAAATAATCATATCAAATATTATAACACAACCTATTGCTTGCGCTCTATCTTAGCCCAAGTATCACGCAAAGTGACTGTGCGATTAAAAATAGGCTTTCCTGAATCGTCTATGCTATCCACAGAGAAATACCCTAACCTCTCAAATTGATATCTATTCCCGGACGAAGCATCTTTTATGCTAGGCTCTAAAACGCATGAATCAAGAATCTCCAGAGACTTAGGATTCAAATTTACGGTAAAGTCTTCTGTCTCTGCCGTGTCATTTGGGTCGCGCTTGGTAAACAGAGATTCATATAAGCGCACTTCTGTCTCTAGGGCATGACGACAGGAAACCCAGTGCAGAGTGCTTTTGACTTTGCGGCCTTCTGGAGAATCTCCTCCTCGAGTCTTAGGATCATAGGTGCAGTGCACCTCTTTTATCTGTCCAGTCTTCTCATCTTTGACTACACTAACACACTTAATAAAATAGGCATAACGCAACCTAACTTCTGTGCCCGGGCTTAAGCGGAAGAATTTCTTTGGAGGAACCTCACGAAAATCATCTTGCTCAATATATAGCTCCCGCGAAAAAGGGACTTTCCGCGTACCCATAGAAGAGTCTTCAGGATTATTGATCGCGTCTAACTCTTCTGTCTTATCATCAGGATAATTATCAATAATTACTTTTAAAGGACGCAATACCGCCATTACGCGCGGAGCTGTCTTATTCAATTCCTCACGAATAGCATTTTCAAGCACTATGAGGTCAACAATACTATCCATTCTGGCAACGCCGATGCGATCACAAAATTTCCTTATAGACTCTGGAGTATAGCCCCTACGCCGTAAACCTGACAATGTAGGCATGCGAGGATCATTCCATCCGTTTACATATTTCTTTTCAACTAATTCCAGCAACTTGCGCTTGCTTAAAAACGTATGGCTTAAGTTGAGACGGGCAAATTCAATCTGCTGAGGATGGTAAATATCAAGTTCTTCTAGTATCCAATCATACAAAGGGCGGTGCACCTCAAATTCCAGAGTGCAAATAGAGTGCGTTATTCCCTCGAGCGAATCACATAGGCAGTGAGTGAAGTCATAAGTCGGATAGATACACCAAGCATCAGCTGTCCTGTGGTGTGTGACTTTTCTAATTCTGTAAAATACAGGGTCGCGCATCAATAAATTCGGATGGCTCATATCAATCTTGCCGCGTAGAACTTTTGAGCCATCTTCAAACTCTCCATCTTTCATGCGCTTGAACAAATCTAAATTCTCATCTATGCTGCGATTGCGATATGGACTTTTTTTGCCCTGTTCAGTGATTGTGCCGCGGTCTCTTCTGACCTCTTCTAAACTTTGGTCACAAACAAAGGCTTTGCTCTTTTTTATTAATTCTAGCGCATAGCCGTAAAGTTTCTCAAAGTAATCGGATGCGTAATAAAGACGATCCTGCCAATCAAATCCCAACCAGCGCACATCTTCTATAATAGAATTTACGTATTCGACTTCTTCTGTCTCAGGATTAGTATCGTCAAAGCGAAGATTACAAAGACCTTTATAATCACGGGCGATGCCGAAATTAAGACAAATCGCTTTGGCATGGCCGATATGCAGATAGCCGTTAGGTTCCGGCGGGAAACGAGTATGCACGCGGCTATTGTTTTTGCCTTCGGCTAAGTCACTATCGATAATCTCGCGGATAAAATTCTTTGTGGAGCTAGATAATTCCATTATTTTTTTATTGCCCGGCCTTGACGCCAGGAAATCCTACTACTTCTAAAATTTTATGTCCGCCGCGACAAAGGCGGTTTCATCCAATTGGGCTAAATTCCAACAAAAATTCTTGACAAATAGCCTTTCTTAAAGTATATTTAATATGCGGGCGTTGACTGGGTCGATGGCTCGCATTTTTATTTCTGCTTCGGTTTAAACTCCCACACGCTAAAGTAATTCGGTTGATGTTTCGTAAAATTCCCTGCCAAGGATTGTCCCCCTAATTTTCCCTTAAGAAAATCGCAAACTTTACCTTTAAACATATCCGCTTTTCTCTCTGGCTGCCTTTCTCTTTTAAAATCCAACACAATACATCCTATTAGAACGTCTACTAGCTGAATAAAAAGTGATGCGTGTGATTCCAGTACAGTTACATTATAGACAGTCGACAAAACCCTTATCTCCGGCTCATAATATTTATTACTCCTTTTTGGTTTCCCCAAAAAGTCCGCAATGATACATATTTTTTCATTCGGTTTCATGTTACTTTTGACTAACATCTTGGAATAACCAATATATGCTTCCCAAGTATCCGGAAAAACCTCTTCAATTTTAACCCCGGGATTTGCCTTGTCAATCACAAGACTACAGAATTGAAGTTTTGTAAATTTAAAGTATAGGCTTATAAGATCATAATAAAATTCGTGCGAACCACGGGTAATGCTTGAAAATTTAAACTCAAAACTTCCTTTCTTCGCAGGCAATCCCTTTGTCTGTCTTTCAAGGTCAAGTTTCGATTCGGCTCTATTCTTTAATGTGCGTAACTCCTCATATAAAGCTGAAGTATCTTCGCACTTCAACAGGCCTATGGCAAAGAACCGCTGGTCTGAATCATTGTGCAAAACGCCTGTTTCATCAATAAAGCCAAAATAATTTATCATATCACCAAAAAGTTATATTATTTACTTTTTTTATTTCTTTTGCTAAACAGAGTTTCCACCTGTTTAAAAGTTAGTTTATTCCCTGCCAAAGCCGTTGATGCATGAGCGCTGCGTAATAATGCCCATCGCCTTAATTTTTCTTCCAACTCAGGAGATAAGCATGCCTGCTCTATAACCTCTCGTGCCGACGCAATCTCCGTAAGGTTATTCAAGATTTTGTCAGTTATCGTATATTTTTGGATTAAACGACATAATATTACTCCATCAAATGACAACCTAGATGACAACCTAAACGACAACCGACTTTAACCATTCTATATTTAACTTCTTTTCTTCCTATCCCGAATACTTTTAAGTAATAAAGGTGCTGCTTCTTCGTATGTTTTTCCAGATTTTATGGCATTGCAAATAAAGCAACATGTTTTTAGGTTATCTTTGGTGTGTCCTCCTCCCTTGCTCTGTGGATTCAAATGATCAAGGGTTGCATTTTTATCTGTAACTTTATCTCCGCAATAATGGCAAGTCCATTTATCTCGCTCAAAAATTTCTTTTCTTCGCGCGGGGTCAGTAAAATAATCTTCTTCCTCGTTTTCCTGAACAATTGACAATTTTTCTTTCACTAAAGAAATCTCTTCGGGGAGCAAAACCGTATAAAGCGTCCCTTCACGATTAACATCGCCAATCTTTACACATCCTTTTTCCTCAAGACCTTTTAAGATCTTGGTAACATGAGCATAATTAGTCTTTTCGCCCCTTGCACCTTTTCCCCATTTTTCTGCAATAGTTCTCTTACCAATACGAATTTTTGAAGAATTTTTAAGATAAGAATTGCGTAAAAGAAAAATATACATCGCCGCTTCGTAGGGCTTAAGCTCTGGCATAAGAAAATCGACAAATTGTTCGATTATTTTCGATAAGTCTTTATTTATCATGCAATCATTCTCCTCTTCCAACCTTTGTTCGCCTGAGCGTCAATCCTTCGATTCCACTCAGGATTGACCCTGAGCGCAGTCGAAGGGTCAAGTTATTGGTCCCTCGCCTAAGCATCCCGAAAATTTCGATAAAATTTTCGGGATAGGCCTCGGGATAAATTCGCGCTTACAAGTTATGGAGTGATTGCGACATAACTTGTGCGCTCATTTATTGCCCCGTCTGGACTCGAACCAGAAACAACTGAGCCAGAGTCAGTCGTGTTACCAATTACACCACAGGGCAGAAAATTTATTTTATTGTTTAATACTTTTACGCAACATCAATCAGTCGTGCTACCAATTACTATGAACCAAATCCAAGATTGGTTCATAGCCATAAACCGATCTTTGATCTGGTTTATGGCACCACAGGGCAGAATTCGATATCTCCTAAAATATTTCTGGATATTTTTGTTCTACCAAAGGGCTTCTTGATACTCCTTATCCCAACCGGCAAGAGTCTCGAAGTCTTTCTTCATCCCTTTCCACGTCTCGCATCCGCAGAAAAATAAAACAACCAATAACAATGCCAAAAGACGCAAGGATGAACAGTTAAAAATCTTTTTTCGCATCCGCTATTCTCCTTTTAATGAGACCATGATTTATGGAGCATTGGCGACATAAATCATATGGTCGAATTAACCCCGCACCTTTCACATATTTCAATCGCTAAAGAACTATTTATTAAACTTACTACATACTAAAAAGGTGCGGGATCAAATTTCCCTCGGATTTGCTCGGGACTCCTTCGAGGAATCCTGAGCGAAGTCGAAGGGCAGCCAAACAACTTAGCTTTATTATTGTTTCTATCAGTCGGAGCTAAGTTGTGGCTTTATTTGACTGATAAATTCTATCGCCTGTGTTAACCTGCTACAAACTCTATCCCTGCCCAATAGTGCGACTACTTCAAATAATCCTGGACCAACCAACGAACCCGTAACAGCCGCCCTCAAAGGATGAATAAGCACCTTGCTCTTTATGTTAAGCTTCTCTATAGTATCTCTAAAAACTTTTTCAATCGACTCATGATCGAATTTTCTTAACGCGCTGAATTGTTCTCTTAAAATACCTAATTCCTTGGCTAAATTATTTTCTTTCAGCTTATCCTTTGCCTCCTGGCTCAACTCTAAGTCTTGCGCAAAAAAGAAATCCGACTTCTCTACTAAATCAGGCAGAGTAGTTATCCTGCTCTGTAATAATTTTATCAAATCCAGAAGCTTATTTCTATCATAATTATCTTCTTTTATAAATCCCTTCTGTCTAAAAAACGGTAGCGACAAATCCAAGAGCTCACTTGAATCCATGTTCTTTAAATAATGATTATTCATCCATTCTAATTTTTTCTGGTCAAATGCAGCTGCAGTATCATTGATATCTTTTATAGAGAATTTCTTTATTGATTCTTCTTTTGAGATGATCTCCTGATCACCGCCCGGAGACCAACCTAGCAGAGTTAAATAATTCACTATGGCCTCTGGCAAAAAGCCTGCATCTCTATATTCGCTTATGGCGGTTGCCCCTGTACGCTTGGAAAGCCTGCCTCCTTCTCCCGATAAAATCATAGGGATATGGGCAAACAATGGAAGCGAGAATCCTAATGCTTCATAAATTACAATCTGCTTGGGGGTATTGGAAATGTGATCATCTCCTCGTATTACATGAGAAATCTTTAAGTCCGCATCGTCTACCACACAGGCAAAGCTATAGGTCGGCGTCCCGTCAGATTTGATGAGCACTTGATCTTTAATCGTCTTGGTATCAAATTGAATCTTCCCATGGATTAAATCAAACCATTTTATAATACTCGGCGGCCCGCCATCTGTTGCTTTATTAGCTGATGGCGAGGTCTCGCCCGCCTCGGCCGTTGGCTTCGTCGAGGCCGGGCCAATTCCGCTTTTGGCGTAATTGGCGGACATCTTTAGAATAATCGCCCCGGAGCCATCCTCTGCTTTATAGGCCTTGTCTTCCGAGAGTAATTTCTTGGCCAAATCCAGATACAGAGGGAATCTCTGGCTCTGATAATAAATCTCATCCCAATCTAGGCCTAGCCATTTAAGGCTATCTAATATTTCATCCAAATACTCCTGCTGGGAGCGCGATTTATCCGTATCCTCGATACGCAGAATAAATTTGCCTTTGTTGGCTCTGGTAAACAGCCAATTAAACAGACAGGTGCGCGAACCGCCGATATGTAAGAAACCAGTGGGCGAAGGAGCGAATCTAGTTATAATCATATTAAGCTAAGCCTCATTTTTGTAATAACAACTATTTTCTCGGCAATCTGCTCTGGCAAAAGTCCATACATTTTAAACAGCTCATTTCTCTCGGCAAAAGTTATAAACTCACAAGGCAAGCCAAAATTATATACTTTCGCAGGTGCGCTTTTAACGCTTGAAGCAGAATGTTCTGCTAAATTACTTTTCTTCAAATATTCTAATACAGCGCAACCAAATCCTCCGTCGACAATACCTTCTTCTAAAGTAAAAATAAACTGGTGTGTGTCCGATAATTCATCCAACAGGGCTCCATCTAAAGGTTTCGCAAAGCGCGCATTAATAACTTTTGCGCTAATATTTTTCCTGGACAATAGATCGCGGACGTCCAAAGCAACTTGCACCATGCTGCCCAGGGCCAACAGAGCCACGTCGCTACCTTCTTCAATAACTTCAGATCTGCCTAAAAGGATAGGATCTGGCGTCTTCACACATGCAGACACCTTGTCTTTAGGATATCTTATGGATATTGGTCCATTATAATCGATCGCAAAATTAAGCATGGCCTTAAACTCTTGCTTATTAGAAGGAGCTGTAACAATCATATTGGGCAGATTGCGCAAATAAACAATATCAAAGATGCCATGGTGAGTTGGACCGTCTTGACCTACAAGACCGGCCCTGTCTAAACATAAAACTACTGGCAGGTTTTGCAGACAAATCTCTTCGATTATCTGATCATAAGAGCGCTGCAGAAATGTAGAGTATATCGCTACGACAGGACTATAGCCTCCTTTTGCCAGGCCCGCGGCAAAACCAATCGCATTCTCCTCGGCAATCCCAACGTCAAAGAAGCGCTTGGGATAATTAGCGGCAAACAAGTCTAAGCCAGTGCCTGAGGCCATAGCCGCGGTAATGCCTACGATCTTATGGTTGCTTTTTGCTAATTCGTCTATGTGATTTCTAAAAACAGAGGTATATGTCTCTTCTTTGTCAGAGTCACCGTCTATCGCCTCGCCGGTTTGGATATTAAATTTGGGAGCGCTGTGGAACTTCTCCGCATTCTGCTCAGCTGGTTCATAGCCCTTACCTTTTTTGGTTACAACATGAAACAGAATAGGCCCTTTTAAAGAAGCTATATTTTTAAAATCATGTGCTAGTGCCTCTATTTCGTGTCCGTCGAATGGACCAAAGTAACGAAAACCCAGCTCTTCAAAGAATATCCCCGGAACAATTAAACCTTTTAGCATCTCCTCAAACCTATCGGCTAATTTTGCTAGGCGAGGACCAATACGAGGAATCCTTAATTTCATAAAATTTTCCACCACTGTCTTTACCCTATTGTAAACAGGCATGGAAATAATTTTATTCATGTAGTTGCTTAACGCCCCAACGCTGGGCGAGATCGCCATCTCATTGGTATTTAAGACAACAATTAAATCTGTCTTTGTGTGGCCGGCTTGATTCAAAGCTTCAAAACACATACCTCCGCTTAAAGAACCATCTCCTATAACAGCAACTATCTTTTCTTTTTGGTTATTTAAATCTCTGGCTACGGCTAAACCTAAGGCCAGAGATACACTGGTAGAGCTATGCCCTGTAGTAAAAGAATCGTACATCGATTCGGTCGCGCAGGGAAAACCGCTAATGCCTTTGTACTGTCTGATTTTGTCGAAACCTTTATTTCTCCCGGTTAGAATTTTATGCGCGTATGTCTGGTGTCCTACATCCCAAATAACCTTATCCTTAGGCGCATTTAAACAGTAGTGCAGTGCTATAGTCAAATCCACAGCTCCTAAACTAGACGCCAGATGCCCGCCTGTTTTGGATACAACAGTTACAATTCGCTGGCGAATCTCTCTAGCCAGCTCTGGCAACTTTTCAATAGGAACCTTTTTTAAATCTTTTGGACTGTTAATTTTATCCAGCATAATCTTTATCTTTAAAATTCTTCAGTTTGACCTTACCGTCTTTATCTTTCAGGCAAATCTGAACTTTTTTCTCAGCCTTATTCAATAAATCCAGGCATTGCTTTGAGAGAGACATCCCTTCCTGATATTTTTTGATTGCTTTATCTAAAGATATATTTCCGCCCTCCAAATCATCGACGATGCTCTCTAGTTTTTTTAATGTATCCTCAAACTTCATTTTTGATACCCTCCACCACGCTAGAAAAACTTCCTTTGCGCAGCCTGGTGCTCAGACGATCGCCAATTTTTAGGTACTTAACATCTCGCAAAATTTTATGCTCCGGTAACTTCTCTGTAATGCTATAGCCTCTGCTTAAAATACCCAGCGGATTTAACGCCTCTAATTTAGAAACCCTTAACTCAAACTTCTGCCTTTTATCTTGTATAATAAATTCCAGGCTGCGTTTTAAAGACTCAGTCAGACCATCAATCCTCTGTTGATATTCCGGAATAAAATATTTTAAACTGCGATTTATCGCCTCCGTGCTGTCTTTTATTCTTTGGTAGAGATCCTCCTTCTGCGGTATAACTAACTCTGCAGCGCGAGAAGGCGTAGGTGCGCGTAAATCGCTTACAAAATCTGCTATAGTAAAATCGGTTTCGTGGCCTATGGCCGAGACAATCGGAATTTCTGATTGATATATTGCGCGAGCCACTGACTCTTCATTAAATGCCCACAAATCTTCTATGCTGCCACCGCCTCTGGCGATAATCATTACATCAACTTTTTGTGTGGAATTAAAATATTCTATGGCCTCGGCTATATCTTTCTTTGCGCCTTCTCCCTGGACCTTAGCCGGGTATATCATCACTGAAAAGTTATCGAACCTTTTATTTAAAACATGTAAAATGTCTCTAATTACCGCTCCTGTGGGCGAGGTGATAACGCCGATAGTCTTTGGCAAAAACGGGATGGACTTCTTGTGTTCTGCATCAAACAAACCTTCTTTTGCCAAGCGCTCTTTAAGCTGCTCAAAAGCCAACTGCAAACTCCCTTTTCCCTTAGGCTCAATTAAATTAACATATAACTGATAATTCCCGTCTCTCTCATATACGCTCAACCTAGCATACACAACTGTACTAAGTCCGTCTTTTAACTGGAATCTTACCATTGAAGCCTGTTGTCTAAACAGCACACACTTTATCTGAGAAGTCTTATCTTTCAGCGTAAAATATACGTGTCCGCTCGTAGGCCTGCGCAAATTAGAAACTTCGCCCTGCACCCAGACTAAGCCTAGCGAATTTTCTAATACGAGCTTGATATCTTTTGTTAATTCGCTTACTGTTAGGACTTGATTTTTTGTAAGCATGTGTTGATTACCTTATCTATTCTTGCTCGATCCTGTTCGTTTAAATCGGCAAATTCTATACCTATATCGAATGAATCTGGGGTATTTTTGCCAAATTCACTTCTCTGTACAACCCAGACAATCGTACCTTTTATGCTAATCGTATTACCGCTATCCTCTAAATCCAAATCTAACTCGACAGGACTATAAATCTGTGTCGCCTTAGGCAGTATCACACATATACCACCACAGCCGATATTTTCGGTCTTGGTATTGAATGTCTCGGCACTTCCTTTGCGTCTTATTGTTACGACACAAGCATAATTTGCACGTGGGAACCTACGTCTATTTATGCCCTCCCAAGCCATTTTATACCTCCTTTTTGAAATTTATAATTTTTGGATTACTCTTTCGATAGAATTACACTTACCGGTTTTTTCATCAACATCTACAATAGCGCCTTGTAAGCGTACATCTTCTTTGCCCAATTCAAATCTAATAGGCATACCCGTAATGAATCTCTCAATTATTTTCTCTTTATTTCTACCGATAACTGAATCAAAAGGACCAGTCATGCCTACGTCGGTGATATAGCCTGTGCCTTTCGGCAATACTTTCTCGTCGGCTGTCTGAACATGCGTATGCGTCCCTAACACACAAGAGACTTCTCCGTCTAAAAACCAACCCATAGCGATCTTCTCAGAAGTAGCTTCAGCATGAAGGTCTACAATAATAATATTCGTTTTCTTTTTCAATTCCGGGAGCACATCTCTTATGGCCAGAAACGGAGATGCTGTCGCGGCATCAATAAACACGCGGCCGAGTAGAGACACTACTGCTATGTTAACATTGGATTCTGTTTTGTAGAAATTGTATCCTCTGCCCGGAGATGCAGCCGGTAAATTCAAAGGCCTAAGCAACTTATCGTTGGAGGCAAGTATCTCCAGCACCTCTTGTCTTCTCCAGATATGGTCCCCTGATGTTAAGACATCGCATCCTGAATTAAACAGATCTTTAGCCACGCGAGGAGTAATGCCTGTACCGCCGGCAGAATTTTCCGCGTTGGCAATCACAAAATCAATATTTTGCGATTTTTTTATCTCGGGCACCAGCTGCCTTACAGCATCCCTGCCCGGAGATCCTACTATGTCTCCAATAAATAGTATCTTCATTAAATGAGCGCTTAACTTACGCAACTTACAAGGAGTGTAAGTTATTTGCGCGAACTTACCCAGCACTTATTTTTTTCGGTGCTAGGCTTTGGTTTATTTTATTAGGTCTCTATTAGATCTCTATCTTTTTTGCCAGAACTTATTATTAAAATAAGTGCTGGGTAAGTTCGCATTTATCATTTATGTCGCTTTGCTCCATAAATGATATGCTCACTTATTTAGCGTATTCTATAGCTCTGGTTTCTCTAATTACAGTCACTTTAACCTGGCCCGGATACTCCATGCCCTCTTCGATCTTCTTTCTGATCTCTCTGGATAACACTATACTGTCTGCATCGGATACTTTATCAGGCAATACTACTACTCGTATCTCGCGTCCGGCCTGAATAGCATAAGCTTTATCCACGCCTTTAAACAGCGTGGCTATGGACTCGAGCTTCTCTAATCTCTTTACGTATGTCTCTAGTGTTTCTCTTCGAGCTCCTGGCCTGGAGGCGCTTATAGCGTCTGCGGCGATAGCCAAAGTATCATAAAGACTCGATGACTCTATTTCTTCGTGGTGCGCCCCGATGGCCTTGACTACGATATCGTTTTCGCCGTACTTCCTGGCTAAGTCAGCGCCTAAAGAAGCATGTGTGCCTTCTACCTGTTGGTCTATCGCTTTACCGATATCATGCAAAATGCCTGTGCGTCGGGCTATCTTGGAGTCTAAATTTAACTGCATGGCGAGTTCGCCCATTAACAGAGAAACTTCTTTCGCATGCTGCAGCACATTCTGACCATAGCTAGTTCTGTATTTAAGCCGGCCAATTAATTTTATCAACTCAGGGTGCATATTATGTACTCCCACATCGAAAATAGCCTTTTCTCCTTCTTCTTTTATTTTAACATCCATATCGCGCTTAGTCTTTTCAACTACTTCTTCTATTCGGCCAGGATGGATTCTACCGTCGCTTATTAAGCGCTCAAGCGAGAGACGAGCAATTTCTCTTCTGACCATATCAAATCCTGACACGGTCACAGCTTCCGGCGTATCATCAATAATTACATCAATGCCCGTGGCCATTTCTAACGCCCGGATATTGCGGCCTTCTCGTCCGATAATGCGCCCCTTCATCTCATCATTAGGCAGACTCACTACGCTAACGGTGGTCTCCACAGTCTGCTCCACAGCACAACTCTGTATAGCATTAGTCACGATCTGCTTTGCTTTCTTATCAGACACCTCTCTTACTTCTTCTTCCATACGCCGAATCAAAACAGCTTTTTCTTGGTTCAACTCCTGCTCTAACCTAGAAAGCAAGAGAATCTTAGCCTCTTCCGGAGTCATGGAAGAAACTTTTTGCAATCGTTCTTTTTCTTCCTGAACTAACTTTTCTAGATGTCTCTCCTTACCTTGGATGCCTTCTTCTCTTTGATTCAGAGACCTCTGCTTACCCTCCATATCTCTTTCTTTCCTCTCTAAAAGATCAACTCTGCGCTCTAAATTCTCTTCTTTCTGCACCATTCTTTTTTCAATCGCATTCAATTCTTCTTTGCGACTACGCGTATCCTTTTCGAACACGTTTTTCATTTTAAGCAATTCGTCTTTAGCTTCTAGCTGAGCTTCTCTCTTCGTCACTTCTACTCTCTTCTTAGCATCCTCTATAATCTGTTTAGCCATCGATCTAGAACTCTCTATACTTTTTTCTGCGAGAGCCTTTCTGATGACCCCCACAAAATACGCGGACGAAGCTCCTAAAAGCATAAAGACTAGCGCTACGGTAATTATGCTCAAACTGATTGTCATATATGCCTCCTTAATATAGTTCTATGTATAACTGCGTCTGGTAGTTTTCTAATTAAACCTTGTACCGAACTAAAACACAAAGCCAATATTAGAATTTACGCCTTAGGTTGTATCGTAATCAAGAATACAATACTTTATCGACGGGAGAATCGTGAGACTCTACGGATGGAATCTTAGATAAGACTTGGAAATCAAAAGCAATACCTACACAAGGAATTCTTTGCGGTAAGGCACTCAGAAAACGGTCGTAATAACCCATTCCCCTGCCTATACGGTTACCTTTTAAATCAAAACCTACTCCAGGAACAATAACCAGATCTATTTTTGTCAAAGGTATCTTGCGCAGACATCCGGGTTTTGGTTGATATACCCCATACGGGCCAACCTCCAGACCACATGCACAATCATCAATCAAAGATGGCGAAAGTTTCCTGCTTCGCCTACTTATGACTGGTACCGCTACTTTCTTACCCAAAGATATTGCTTTTTCAATCATCCTAAAAGTCTCTGCTTCACCGTCGAAAGATAAATAAAACAACACTGTCTTTGCCTTTATAAACTCAGGCAAAGAAAAAAGTTTCTTCTGTATCTGAAAACTTCTCGTAAGTCTCTTTACCTCCTTTTGGTTTTTTAATCGTCTTAGCAACTGCGATCTTAGATTGCTTTTTGTTCTTATAATCATTTCTTTTGTTTATTCTTGTAGTCATCTATGGCTGAGCGTAAAGCCTCTTCTGCAAGCACGGAGCAGTGCATCTTGATCTTAGGTAAACCACCCAGTGCCTCCGCAACCGCCTTATTGGAAATCTTCAAGGCCTCTTCAACTGTCTTACCCTTTATTAAATCCGTAACCATGCTGGAAGTGGCTATAGCTGCTCCGCAACCGAAAGTCTTAAATTTTGCATCGACTATCTTTCCGTCTTTGATCTTGACGTAAAGCCTCATTACATCTCCACAAATAGGATTGCCTACGTTTCCTACTCCGTCGGCATCTACAATTTCACCAACATTATGCGGATGGCTAAAATGATCTAATACTTTCTGACTATACTGTGTATTTTCTGGTGTCTCTGGCATAATTATATCTCCTTAAATAAACAACTTCTCAATTATTAACCTTTTTCACACTTACCAGCTGATATGTGGTGTGGCCTTAAAGACTTCTGGTGATCCCTGGTTTGCATAACTTTCTTTAAGTCACCTACCCTGTTCTTCTCCACCTTCTTCTTATATATCAATATCCAGGCGCAGTCTTTTTCTCTATCTACTTCGCACTTGCCATCTTTCTGTCCTCCGCAGGGGCCATTCAACAGGCCCTTTGCGCAGCGAGTAACAGGACAAATGCCTTCCGTCAAATCTAATATACAGTCGCCGCAATTCGAACAGACCTCTTTAAAATTACCCTGGCTGTCTACGGTTGCCGCACAGATCGTATCATTACCAGACAATACATCTAAATTTAATCTGTCGTTTTCTTTAACGCTTTGAGTGCCTGAGCCGCAGCCAAAAACTAATATCGCATCTGACTCTCCTAAGGCTTTTCTATTTTTGGCCAGAGACATCTTAATTTGCGCTGAAACGCAAGGCGCATCCGGAACAACCCAGCCGGTGACTATCTTACCGGCATCTTCCAGCTTCTTCTGCATCTCGACCACCTGCTCTTCGCCACCCGTCTTACATGTAGTAGCGCACTCACCGCAACCTACAATAAAAATACTCTTCTTTTCTTTTATGAGCTCCAGTATGGCATTAAAATCTTTTTGATGTGTAATTATCATTTTATGAGCGCGTGACTTACAGAGCGATAGCGAATGTAAGTCATAGCGCGAATTAATCCCCCACCACTTTTAGTAATGAGGCACGTTTTCTATATAACAAACTTATCTTTTTTGCAACCCACTATCTTTAACTCAAAGCCACTTTCTAAAAGTGGTGGGGGATAAGTTCGGCCATATAGCTTAGTTTCACTTTCGTTCGCTAAGCTATGGCCTCACCTATTATAAACCAAATTCAGCCTTTCTTTAATCTTTTTTTCATATCCGATATCTTGAGGCACATAGAAGCTAATCTTCTTTTTTGTGTACTTTTGCTGTACAAAATGATTGGGATAATCGTGAGCATACTTGTAACCTTGGCCCCTGCCCAGCTTTTTTGCCCCTCGATATGATGCGTCTTTTAAATACTGGGGCACTTCCTGGACTCGGCCTTCTTCTATTTCTTTCATCGCCTTATCAATACCTAAATAACAGGCATTTGATTTAGGCGCACAGGCGATATAGATAGCGGCTTGTGCTAAAGGTATACGCGCCTCGGGCATGCCCACAAAATCAGCCACGGAAAAAGCGGCTTGCGCTAAAACCAGGGCCATAGGATCAGCATTGCCCACATCTTCAGCAGCGCAGATACAGATTCTACGCGCGATAAAACGCGGATCTTCTCCGGCAATCAACATCTTGGCCATCCAATATAGCGCTGCATCTGGATCTGAACCACGCATAGACTTTATAAACGCAGAAATTGTATCATGGTGTTCGTCTTCATCGCGATCATAACGCACAGCTTTTTTCTGAATCGACTCCTGAGCAACATCTAAATTAAAATCAATAATTTGATTCTTATTTGGTTTTGTTGTCTCTATACCGATCTCTAAAGCGTTGAGTCCACGACGGGCATCACCTTCACAGGCACCAGCCAGAAACTCCAAAGTTTTACTATCGCACTTTATTTTCAATTTCCCGAATCCTAATTCTTTATCCTCAAGCCCTCTTGTTAATATATCTTCAATATCTTCCTTCTTTAATGGTTTAAGTTCAAATACCAGCGAGCGAGACAGCAGAGGCGAAGTCAAATAAAAAAATGGATTATGTACGGTTGCTCCAATTAAAATAAAACTTCCATCTTCTAAATCCGGCATTAACACATCTTGCTGCGCCTTGTTGAAGCGGTGTATCTCATCGATAAATATTATAGTGCGCTCGCCCTGGGCCTTTTTTCTGATTCTTGCCCTCTCAATGGTCCTTCTTAATTCTTCTACTCCAGAAATTACTGCGTTGATGCGTTCGAAATGGGCCTTTGTTTTATTGGCCACAATATGGGCAATCGTAGTCTTGCCTACTCCGGCCGGGCCATAAAGGACCAATGAAGAGACTTTATCTGATTCAATAGCCCGTCGCAGAAGTTTTCCTTTGCCGAGAATATGCTTCTGACCTATAAAATCTTCCAGGTTTTTTGGCCGCATCCGGACTGAAAGCGGCAATAATTGGTTATCGCTCTTTTTTTCTTCAAACAAATCCATATTAAAAAAAATCCCCGCTTTGTGCCGTCGTATAGATGTTTTGAACCGATCTTTAAAGTGGGTGCCCTCTTCTAGCGACCTCAGTCAATAGAAAGTCAGGACTCCCGTTAGTTTAGTGTTGGTTCAACAATCATCGGCTACCAACGCGCACTGCAGGGAATTTTTTATTTTCCTCTTACAAAATGAAGTATAGCATAAATCGTTTGCTAGTTCAAGCAAACAAGAACTTCGCTAAAGCTATCTAATGCCGATTCCTAAGTCTGACTTTAATCGCTTAATTGTCTTCTGTTGAATATCTGTAGCTTCTACATCTGTAAGAGTGCGCTCGGCTAAACCTAATTCCAATGAAATGGTCAAACCCACACTTCCAGGAGCAATCTGCTCTCCTTTGTATACGTCGCTCAATCTAATGCTTCTCAGAAAGTCTCCTGCTTCTTCTTTGATAATATCAATGACCTCTTGATAGTGTATGGATTTCTTCACTATCAAACTTAAATCCCTGGCCGCAGATGGAAATATATTCAGAGGCTTAAATCTCTTGTCTCGTCTATTGCAGTTACATAGTCTTTCGATAGAAATCTCTGCATAGTAAACTGGAGCAATATTTTTTATGCCAAAGTTCAATAGTATAGACTTATCCACCCTGCCCAAAACCCCCAGATCTCTTCCTTGGCAACTAATTCTAGCGGTTTCTCCTTTTATAAAAGTTCCGCTATCTTGAGAAGGTAGAAATTTTACACCTTCGAATCCCAGATGACCAATAAGATTCTGCATGCTTCCTTTTAATGCAAAAAGGTCTAATTCCTTTTTAGCCTGCCAATCTTCTGCATCCTTTCCGATAGATACCAACCCTAAAACCATATCCTCATTATAATCACCGCCAAAAATATGCCCTAACTCAAATAATCTTAAATTTAAATTTTTTCGATTCAGATTATAGGCTAAACAATTTAGCAACCCTGCGGTAAGATTCGATCTTAAATATTCCTGTTCATAACTTAAGGGGTTCTTCAATCTTATTGCATC
>CAZFPS010000031.1:0-18289 GCA_964520705.1 uncultured Planctomycetia bacterium
TTCATGCCACCATTATAGCACTTTTGGTGGCTAAATTATCACATTACCCTAAATATTTTAAAGTTATGAATATAAACAGATAAAAGGTGCGGGGTTAATTCGCATAGTGACTTATGTTCGCTTATGCTCCATAAGTCACGTGCTCATTAAAAATGAGGATAATATCTGAATTCAAAAAAGGCGTCATTAAAGAAAATCCTATTTTCTTTTTGGTTTTGGGATTGTGTCCGGCTTTAGCGGTATCTAACTCTTTAAAAAATGCTTTAGGCATGGGTTTGGCGGCGACATTTGTCCTGGTGTTTTCTAACAGCATTATTTCTTTAATCAGGAAGCTCATTCCGGATAAAATCCGCATACCTTGTTTTATTGTAGTAATCGCTACTTTTGTTACTATCGTAGAATTAGTTATGAAGACTTATTTCCCCGTGCTTGATAAATCATTAGGGATATTTGTTCCTTTGATTGTGGTAAATTGTATTATCTTAGGCAGAGCAGAAGCCTTTGCATCTAGAAATGGATTATTAGTTTCTATTGCCGACGGATTAGGCATGGGTGCTGGTTTTACTATCGCACTAATGGCTATAGCCGGCATTAGAGAATTTCTGGGAAATGGGACCTTGTTTGGGCTTAAGCTAATACCAGGTTTTGAACCGGCGCTGACATTTGCCTTGGCCCCGGGAGCACTTCTGGTTTTAGGTTTATTAATTGGAGGAATCAGGTGGATAAGATCGTTACGATCATAATCGCAAATATTTTTGTAGGCAATTTTATCCTGTTTAAATTTCTAGGACTCTGCCCATTCTTAGGTGTATCCAAACAGACAAAACAGACAAAGCCAGCTGTGAGTATGGGTTTGGCTGTTATATTTGTTATGACTACTTCCACTATCTTTACTTGGTTGGTTTATAGATTTATTCTTATACCTTTTAATATCCAATTTATGAGGACGATTTCATTTATCTTGATTATCGCTACTTCAGTGCAATTCATCGAGATGGTTATTTTAAAGATTTCACCGGCTTTGTATAAAGCCTTAGGAATTTATTTACCATTAATTACTACAAACTGCGCGGTTTTTGGCGTCACTGTGTTAAACATTGAAAACTTCTTTAAGGACGGCAAAGTGGTTCCGGGGAGCTTATTCTTGTCGCTGGTCCAGGCGATAGCAGCGGGCGTGGGGTTTTTGCTGGCGCTACTTCTTATGTCAGGAATCAGAGAGAGGTTAGAGCTAGTAGATGTACCGGATAGCTTAAAGGGAGTGCCTATTGCTTTTATCGTCGCTTCGATTATGAGTTTGGCCTTTATGGGTTTCGCCGGATTTAGGTTTTAGGAGTACGCGACTTATGGAAAGAAATGAACATAAGTCGCTGTGCGACTTAACCCAGCACCTTTTATATATTCCAATGGCTAAAAAACTATCTTTTAAATTTATTGAATACTAAAAAGGTGCTGGGTCAAATTCGGACTTGTAACTTAGCTTCACTATCGTTCGCTAAGTTACGTCCTCATTAGATATGATTAACGTTGCACCAGTAATAACATTGGGTGGTTTAGGAGTGTTGTTTGGCTTATCTTTAGCCTATGCAGCCAAGAAATTCTATATGCCCCTAGACCCTAAATTAGAGAAGGTGATTGCGGCATTGCCGGGATCAAATTGCGGAGCCTGCGGCAAGGCAGGCTGTATGGGTTTTGCCGAAGCGCTTTCCAAAGGAGAAATGGATTTAAATTCCTGCGCGGTATGTGATCCAAAATCAAGAGAAGCAATCGCCGATGTTCTAAATTTAGCCCTGAAAGAAAAGGTAAAGACAGTAGCAGTTTTGCACTGTCAGGGCGGAAACAGGGTAAAAGAAAAGTATCTCTATCAGGGGATGAGGGATTGTATAGCTGCTAATTTGGTTTTGGGAGGAAATAAGAATTGTAGCTGGGGCTGTTTAAGTTTTGGTACGTGCGAGAAAGTGTGTCCTTTTGGCGCAATATCCATGGATAAAGAAACAGGCCTGCCCATAGTGGATGAATCAAAGTGCACGGCTTGCGGTAATTGCGTTAAGATCTGTCCAAAGCATTTATTTAGTTTGGTCCCCTCAGAAAGCAAGATATATATCGCCTGCAAATCTCAGGATATGGGAAAAGTAGTTATGCAGGTTTGCGGCGTAGGCTGTATCGGTTGCAAGAAGTGCGAAAAGGCTTGCCTTAATCAGGCTATAACAGTAGTGAATAACTTAGCCGTAGTAGATTATTCCAAATGCAATTACTGCCTTGAATGCGTTGAGGTCTGTCCGACTAAAGTAATAAGAAAGCGGGGTGGGTAATGTTAAATATCGCAGTATTTTGTTCAGGAAATGGTACAAATCTACAGGTCATCATCAATGCCGTAAAGGCTCTAAAGCTCAAAGGCGTTAAGATTTCTTTGGTGGTAAGCGATAACTACAAAGCCCATGCTTTAGAGAGAGCAAGAAAGGCGAAGATTAAAAGCGTCATAGTCAATCCGCAGGGCTTTGAGGCCAAGAGTGATTTTGAAAAAGAAATCATTAGATATCTAAAGATTGAAAAGATAGATCTATTGGTTTTGGCAGGTTTTATGCGTATAGTAGGCAGTACGCTTTTGAAGGCATATAAGAATAAGATTATAAATATCCATCCGGCGCTATTGCCGTCTTTTAAAGGCGCGCATGGAATAAGGGATGCGTTTAATTACGGCGTAAAAGCAACAGGTGTCACAGTCCATTTTGTGGATGAGAAGATGGATCACGGCCCGATAATTCTGCAGGAAGTAGTCCCGATTAAAGAAAGCGATAGCCGGGATTCCTTAGAAGTGAGGATCCATAAGGTTGAGCACAAGCTCTACTATAAGGCTATCGGTCTAATCGCAAACAAAAAAATAAAGATTGTCGGCAGGAAGGTCAAAATGAAGACTTAACTTAGCGAACCGAATGGTGAGTTAAGTCAACTGTCTGAATTTGACCCAGCACCTTTTATATATTCCAATGGCTAAAAAACTATCTTTTAAATTTATTGAATACTAAAAAGGTGCTGGGTTCAAATCGACCATACAATTTACGTTCGTTTTCACTCCGTAAATTGTGGTCTCATTGAAGGAAGGTAAGAATTGTTAAGAAGTAAATTAGCTTTTTTGGTCCTATTAATATTTGTTACTCTTAGCTGCCTTGTGTGTTTTGCTTCTGAAATAAATGTTGCCGCAGCTGTAGATAAGAACGAAGTCAGCCTGGATGAATTCCTGCAATTTACCATCACCATAGAAGGGATGGGCAGTTCTTATGAAAGCCCAAAGATCAATATGCCTAAGATAGAAGAGAGTTTTTCTATCATGGCCTCTTCGCAATCGAACAGCATGAACTTTCAAGACGGCAAGCTAGCTATGAATTGGCAGATACAATACACACTTTTGCCTAAGAAAGAAGGAGAATTGAAGATCGAAAGCGCTGAAGTAGTCTACGAAGATGAGTCTTATAAAACTCAAGAAATCTCAATTAAAGTAAATCCAGCCAAAAACCCGCCCCAGCAGCCTAAAAAAGAGCCCTTGCCGGAAAAAGTTCCTTGGTCAGAAGAACAAGGAATCTTTATTTAATTATTAAGTATTTAAAATAGTGAGCCTGAAGGAAAAACTATGTTTAGAAGTTATATTCTTCTGAGTAGTGTTCTGAGGGGGATTCGCTAAACATTCTTCTTAATTTAGATTTGCTGAATGATGTCTTTTCCTTGGAAATAGTATCTTCGACTTCGACTAGTGAATAGTCATCGAATTCGTATTTTGTGACTACCTGGTAAGCAGTCTCTAAGGCTATATCATCTAACTTTTCTGTAGCCTTTAATTCCTCGGGTTTATATTTTTCCATTTCGCCGACCTTAGCCTTTATGTTGTTTACCAGCTGTTCTTCCAAAAAGTCAGTAAGCGATATGTCGTTATATTGAATAGAGAGGCCGTATTTATCATCTATGAGATCTTTGCTACCGTCAGTCTTTAGAATCATCCTGCCATAAAACTCATCGGAAGGGAGCATGCCCGTAAGGAATTGTTCCATATCCAATCTATGGATAACAAAAGTTATTTTTATGCCGTTTTTTATATCAGCTAGACATATGGAGAAAAAATTTAAATCCTCTGTTTTAGATATTATGCTGCCAATAGAAAAGTATGTTTTCTGTAATATCTCTATAGTGGTATAAGTGAAATCCTGAATTAGAGATGAACCGCCGATAGATTTCTGAAACATGTCCTGTTCTTTGGTCTTTTCTTCATCGCTGAATTTTAGAAAGATATAATTTATATTGAAAGCCGAGTTTTCGTATTGGCATTTTATATCCATGAATTTTATTAGCTTCTCAGGCATAAATCCACCCATGCCGGACACGGCGCTAATTTGCAAAAGCTCTTTTTCAGCTGCGATATATATCCAGAAAGTTTTCCCCACAGTTTTTGTAGTCACATCCAGGGGGTATCCTAATTTGTCTGTTTTGTTAAAACTTTCCAGGAACTCCTTCTCTAGGCTTGTGGATTCTAAAGCAGAAGGAGGTTTTTGCGAACATCCTAGGGAGAGCAGAAAATTAGCTATTAGTGCGAGACAAATTAAATTCTTTAAATATCGCATCTATTTCGTCGTAATCGAGTTCTTGTTTCTTAATTAATTCCTCAGCAAAGCGGTCAAGCAATGGCCTTTGTTTTATGAGCAGCTCTTCGTTTTCCTTTAAGCATTGGGATAGTATTTCTTGGGTGTCTCTGTTTAGCTGTTCTCTGATTTTCTCTGAAATAACAGAGCCTTTAGAAGAACTCATCCAGCCGGAAGACATAGTGTCTAAGCTGCTATAGTTGCCCAATAACCCCGATTTACCCATGCCCCAACGCCAGACCATATTGTGCGCTAAGAGTAAGGCACTTTTAAAGTCAGAGTCTACCCCGGAAGTCGTTGTTCCGTATTTTATCATTTCAGCAGCATAGCTACCTAGAGAGACCTTAATGCGGGCTAATATTTTTCCACGTTCATGAGTGTGTTCTTCTTCTCTGGGTACGCTAAAAACAACTCCTAAATTTGATGCCCGGGGTATTATAGAAGCTTTCATTACGTCGTCTGTAGGGCTGAGTAGATAGGAGATAATGGCGTGGCCGGCCTCATGATAAGCGGTCATCTCTTTTTCTTTGTCAGTTATTTTTATATTACGCTTTACGCCCAGCTCAATTCTATCCATGGACTCGTTGATTTCTTTCATGGTAATAGCTGCTTTATTATGTCTGACAGCTAACAGCGCAGCTTCCCGTACCAGATTAGCAATATCCGCGGGGCTCTTCTGGACAGCCCTGCGTGCGAGCCTAGGTATGCTTAGAGTATTGGCATCGTATTTGACTTTTTTTAGGTAGTATTCGAATAGTTTCTCTCTGTCTTCGAGTCCGGGTAGGCCGACATGGATTACGCGGTCGAACCTGCCTGGACGTAAGAGCGCTTGGTCAAGGTAGTCCATAGGTGCATTTGTGGCGCCTATCACGATAACGTTATGCTCCTGTTCTTTTAAGCCATCCATTTCTACAAGCAGTTGGTTTACGGTTCTGTTGGTCTCGGTCTGGCCTCCAAAACCTCTATCTCCGGTACGTTGAGCACCCACCGCGTCTAATTCGTCTATAAAGATAATACAGCCACCTTCCATAGCCGCTAGATTTTGGGCATTCTTAAATAAAGATCTCACTCTGCTCGCGCCTACGCCTACGAACATCTCTACGAACTCTGAGCCGGACATGGAGATAAAAGGGAGTTTTGATTCTGTGGCTATGGCCTTGGCTAGGTATGTTTTCCCACATCCCGGAGGCCCGATCATCAGTATGCCCCTGAGTATCTTTCCGCCGATGCGCTGCAATTTTACTCTGTCTGTTATTAGTTTTACAACTTCCGAGGCTTCCTGTTTGGGTTCTTCCATACCAATGACATCATTCCAGGTTATTTTTACATCTTGGCCTTTAATTGCCTTCTTTTTATGTTGCCCGCCCCCAAAACCTCTTTTGAATAAAACCTGGGAGTAGAGGAAGACAAAGACACAGCCCTGAATTATACCTACAATTATAAAAAAGAACAGCTGCAGCGGCATCATAGCCAGTTGTTGCTGCTTCATAAAACGTCCGGCATTGTTCCAGGCATGTATGCCGTTGACCAGCAGAATAATTAAACCTGTGATAAGGGCTAATCCCACTAGCCCCAGCAGAATTTTTATCCAGTGCAGACTAAAGAAGAATTTTATTTTTTTCCAATTAAATTTCATTTTTCCCCCGTTTATTTAAACTGAATTATAGATAAGAATATCATATAAATAATCTTTAGTCAAATTATGTCTTAGATGATAGTTCTTAAAGTAGCATATGCGAACAGATGCAATTTGGCACAGAGTTGTTATTTGACTTGACTTTAATTTTATATTGTGATAACTTCCTTAAATGAGTCTGGATTTATCCCGCGCCTTTTACATATTCAGAAGTTTAAAATATTTTTTTAAATAAGTTTGAATACTAAAAAGATACGGGGTCAATTCGCGCACGCCGCAATATTGAAAACAAAACAGCTATAACTTATTCGTACTTATGTGCTCATAAGTTATGCGCTCATTGAGGAGAAAAAGATGGCAAAGATAAAGAGCATCAAGGCAAGAGAGGTTTTGGACTCCAGGGGTAATCCTACTGTTGAGGCCGATGTATTATTGGATTCCGGTGTATTAGGCCGGGCCATAGTTCCATCGGGGGCTTCTACCGGCGAGAGAGAGGCATTGGAGCTAAGAGATACTTCTTCAAAGCGTTTTCTGGGCAAAGGGGTCCAGGCCGCCGTAGAGAACGTAAATAAGATTATTGCGCCGCAGCTGATAGATAAGGAAGCGGATTATAAAACTTTAGATAAGGAAATGCTCAAGTTAGACGGAACGGAAAATAAGTCTAAATTAGGCGCAAACGCGATTTTATCGGTTTCGCTATCTTTGGCAAAAGCTGCGGCTATTAGCCAGGGCCTAAGCCTGTATAAATACCTGGGCGGAGAAGACGCGCATATCTTACCTATACCTCAAATGAATATTCTTAACGGCGGTATGCACGCAGATAATAATCTGGATTTTCAGGAATTTATGATTATGCCTATCGGCGCGCCCACATTTAAAGAGGCCTTACGTATTTCCACAGAAGTTTTCCATAATTTAAAGTCAATCCTTAAGTCAAAAAATCTCTCCACTTCGGTCGGTGATGAAGGCGGATTCGCTCCTTCGCTTAATTCAAACGAAGAGGCGATTATATTAATAATTGAGGCAATAAATAAGGCTGGCTACAAAGAAGGCAAGGATATTTTTCTGGCGCTCGACGTGGCTTCCAGCTCGTTTGAGAAACAGGGCCAGTATATTTTAAAGGGAGATGGAGCGTCTTTAGGCTCACAACAGCTGATTGATAAATACAAGACTCTGATTAAAAGGTATCCGATAGTATCTGTTGAAGACGGATTATCAGAGAACGACTGGCAGGGTTGGGTGCAGCTGACAAAAGAGCTCGGCAAGGATGTGCAGTTGGTCGGAGATGATATATTCGTTACCAATCCGAAGATATTCAAGAAGGGCATAGATCAAGGCATAGCTAATTCTATTCTTATAAAGGTTAATCAAATCGGTTCTCTGTCTGAGACTTTAGAGGCGATATCCATCGCCAAAGCTAATAAGTATACAGCGGTTATTTCTCATAGGTCCGGCGAGACGGAAGATACGACTATCGCGCATTTAGCAGTGGCCACAGGCGTAGGCCAGATAAAGACGGGCTCGCTTTCGCGCACGGATAGAGTCGCTAAATATAATGAGCTGCTCAGAATAGAAGAAGAGCTGGGTAAAAAAGCAGTTTATGCTGGTAATCTCTGGCCAAATTTGGTAAAATAACTTCTAATGACGCCGATTAGGTTTATAAAAAGATTCATTGTCTTTATTGTTGTAGTCATAGTAGGTTTGGTAAGTTTGATATCTGTTCATTCAAAGTATCAGGATCTAGCTCAGAGTAACAGGAGTTTAGAACTAAGAATGCAGGATTTAGCCGCAGAGAATAAATCTTTAATTGAGAGGCAGCATCGGCTGCAGACTGATCCTGTTTTTGCTGAGTCAGTCGCCCGAAACAGATTGAGAGTCGCCCAAGAGGGCGAAGTCATATATAAGATTATTCCTGAAGATTAATTTTAAACTAAAAATTTTTCAAATTCGATCTTTATCGTAGTATAAACTTTTCGAAGGCAGCCAAGGAGCGGGCCGCCACTTTTCGCTGAAAGCGAAAATAGGCGAGTCCAGCGAAATTTTGGCTTTCCTTCGGAAATCAAAATTTCGCGGGGTGGAGCAGTCTGGTAGCTCGTCAGGCTCATAACCTGAAGGTCATTGGTTCAAATCCAATCCCCGCAACCATGAACCACGTAGGGTTCATGGTCCCAAACCCCACGAGGTTCGTGGCCCTAAACCCCACTTGGTTCATGGCCCTAAACCCCACGTGGTTTAGGGCCTACCCTTACGTGGTTTTTATTAGCAAAAAATGTATTACGTTTATATTCTAATCAGTCTTAAGGACAAAAACTTTTATATTGGATTTAGCTCTGATCCAGAGAGACGATTGAAAGAGCATAATGCAGGAGAGAACATTAGCACTAAACCGAGAAGGCCTTTTGAGCTCATCTATTATGAAGCCCATCTTTCTAAAGAAGACGCTCAAAGAAGAGAAAGGTATTTCAAAACCACCAAGGGAAAATCAACCTTGAAGCAAATGATAAGGGAATCGTTATCTAAATTTCGCTAAATATATATAGGGCAGTCCCGCCAGAGTTCTCCTTCGCTAACTCTTCGGAGAAATCTCGCCGAAGTTTTAACTAAGGCGGACGAAGCGACGGCGGGGCAACCATGAACCACGTAGGGTTCATGGTCCCAAACCCCACGAGGTTCGTGGCCCTAAACTCCACTTGGTTCATGGCCCTAAACCCCACGTGGTTTAGGGCTTTTTTTATTGACGAAACAGCCCTAGAGGAGTATCATTAGAGCTACCCCAACGGCGTGGTAAATATGCTAAGAATATACTTATAAAAAGCAAATCTAAGGCAACTCTCAAAAAGGGGGTTGTTTTCTTATTGGTGAATGGAGGAAAAGATGAAAAAGATATTCATAGTGGTTTTAAGCTGCTTATTTTTATTTGGCTGTGCCAGCGTTCAACCTGTCCAGAAAGGAAATTTAACTCCGGGAATGGCAAAAGCTAAGATAATCAAAGGAGTAACAACGCAGAATGATATTTTAGAAGTATTTGGTTCGCCTAATATAATAACACGCAACAAAAGTGACAATGAAGTATGGACTTATGATAGAGTGTCAGTAGAGACAGGGACTTCCGATGTATACGGAACTATTATTATTGCAGGGGGCGTGGGTAGCAGAACATCAACGTCTACCAGGACCTTTACTTTAATGATAGAGTTTGATAGTAATGAAGTAGTTAAGGACCACAGTTACAGGTCATCAGCCTTTTAGCGAGATAAGGAATGCAAAAATTATTTTTAGTTGGTATTATTATTTTTTCTTTAACTTTCTCTGGGTGTGCATTGCTTTTGATTGGTGCTGTTGCTGGAGCTGCTGGAGCTGGAATACATCAACTCACCAAGAGGCGTCCCAAATTAACTGAAATGCAAAGACGAAGCCTTGAATGCAAGGAAATTGAAGGGACAAGAGAAGATACTCTTAGGGCAGTTGTAACCGTATTCCAAGATAAAGGTTTTTCTATCCAAAGTTCAGATTATGAGGGTGGCATAATATCCGCTTCTACGGAAATCCCATTGTTACGCATAACGGCATCAGTAGAAGAATTTACTCCTGAGCGGACAAAGATGCGAATTACAATGAAAGACAATGATGGTGTTATTGAAGATGAGAAAGTGTATGCAGGGATGTTTGACAATATTCAAGCAGAAGTATTTAGAAGAGCTAATTTAAGCAAATAAAGAGAAGATAAGCTGTATGAAAAAATTATTAGCCATTTTATTGTGCTTGAGTTTATTTGGATGTGCAACCACATTATCTACATTGCAAAGAAGAAGTATTGAAGCAAGGGATTTGGAAGGACAATATGAAGATGCCTATAAGTCAACTCTTCAAGTTTTCCAAGATTATGGATATATTATCAAGAATTCAGACTTTCAATCAGGTGTTATTCAAGGTGAAACAGGCATAAAGCAAGTTTGGTTTGTAATGGAAAATTATGAAATAACCGCAACTATTGAACAGTTTGGTGAAAACACCGTTAAGGAAAGATTGTCTTTGGTTAAGAAAACTAAATCAAGTAATCAATATGGCACTAATGAAAATTCCCAAATTGTTGAAGACCCAGAGCTTTTCCAGAGAATCTATGATGACATTCAGAAAGAAATGTTCATGAGACAAAATCTGAATAAATGAACCTTACCTAAGCATAATAGAGATAGTGGATTTTGGATAAAACAGGTCAAATTTAAGGCAACTCTCAAAAATTGGGGTTGTTTTTTTGTTTCTGTAAATAAAAACCATTTGACAAGTTTATTTTTGAGGAGTAAGATAGAAATACAATTTGGAATGTCCCGTGTTAAGAAGGGGTAAATCCTCCACGTTTAAAACCAGCCAAAAGCTGGTCCGCCGATTTTTTGGCGGGAAGTAAAACCTTCGCAGAAAAGCGAGGGTTTTTTGTTTTTTAGGAGTATTGAAAGTTGAGGAAGTTTTTTATTGAGGTGTGAAATGAAAGCAGTAAAAAATCAGCCACAATCCAAAGGCGAAATAGTAATCTACCAGACTAAAGATAAGAAGGTCCAGCTTCAAGTTAAACTTGAGAAGGAGACGATTTGGCTTACTCAAAAGCAAATTGCCCGATTATTTGGCATTCAAAGGCCAGCAATAACCAAACATTTAAGCAACATATTTAAAGGTAAAGAGTTGCAAAAAGATTCAGTATGTTCCATTTTGGAACATACTGCCCGCGATGGAAAGGTTTATAGCACTAAGTACTATAATTTGGACGCAATAATTTCAGTGGGCTATAGGGTAAATTCTTCTCGTGCTACACAGTTTCGTATTTGGGCGACAAACGTCTTAAGGAAGTACCTTATTGACGGCTACGCCCTCAATGAAAGGCGCCTCAAAGAACAGACGCGTAAATTTCAAACTTTGCAGCGCACCATAAAACTCATGTCCAGCGTAAAGACAAAAAAAGAGCTGGATTATAGAGAAGCCATGGGCCTCTTGGAAGTCATAAGCGACTATAATCATGCGCTCGAGCTTATAGACGACTATGATTACAAGAAGCTAAAGATCTCCCGGACCTCTAAGGAAGAAAAATTCAAACTTACCTATGCAAAGGCCATAAATGCTGTAAATCAACTTAAAAAGAGATTCGCTGGCTCCAGCCTTTTTGGCAAAGAAAAAGACCAATCTTTTAAGAGTTCCATTGCCACCGTCTATCAGACATTTGGCAAAAAGGCACTCTATCCGAGCATAGAGGAGAAGGCGGCAAACTTATTGTACTTCATAGTTAAAAACCACTCATTTGTAGATGGGAACAAGCGTATCGCCGCATCAGTCTTTCTTTGGTTCCTAGAGAAAAACAGGCTTCTCTACAGGGGAGATAAGACTAAGCGTATCGCTGATAACGCTTTGGTCGCGCTTACTTTGATGATCGCCGAAAGCGACCCCAAAGAACGTGATATCATAGTCACCTTGGTCGTGAATTTGATTAATAAGAACAATTAAAACCTTCGCCAAGAAAGTGAGGGTTTTTTGTTTATGGAAACAAGAATGAATAATTACGCCTTTATTGATAGTCAAAATCTTAATCTTGCTATACGCGATCAAGGATGGGCGCTTGATTTTAAGAGATTCCGCAGGTACCTAGAAGATAAATACAGTATTACAAAAGCCTTCATATTCATTGGCTACATGCCTACCAATGAGAGTTTATATACTTCTTTGCAGAAATACGGCTACATTTTAATATTTAAACCTACATTGACGTTGCCTGATGGCAAAGTTAAAGGGAATATTGATGCAGAGTTAGTGCTCCATACTATGATAGAATATTCGAATTACGAACAGGCGGTTATTGTTACAGGCGATGGAGATTTTCACTGTCTGGTAGAATATCTTAAAAAGCAGAATAAACTAAAGAAACTCATTGTTCCTAATCGGCATGAATTCTCTTCTCTTTTGAGAAAATTTTCTCCGAATATGGCTTTTATGAACGATTTAAGGGGAAAATTGGAGTATAAATAAAGAAGAGGCATTCCGCGGGACGAGCCCTTTGGATAGCCTCTCATCGTGATTCAATTAAAGTATAAATCAATTCAAGCCGTTTGTCAAGTAGAGAATTTACTAACAACGGAGTAGGAAAAGTGCTTACATTGTAGTCTCATTCCAGCCCAATATTTCAAGTTGACCAAACCCTACCAAAGAGGTATCATTAATGAGGCCAAATTTACGGAACGCAGTGAACGTAAAATTGATAGCTGAATTAATACCCACACCAAATTTTGACGTGGGTATTATAGACACGCCAATTAAGGTTGACTGAAGCAATTTTCGTGATATAATATCTCAAGAATAAAAGTTAGGTGTTGGTGGTGCAGTTTGAAGGGGTAAATCCTCCACGTTTAAAACCAGCCAAAAGCTGGTACGCCGTAGCTAAAGGCGAAAGCGCTTTAGCGTAGGTGGGAAGTAAAACCTTCGCCAAGAAAGCGAGGGTTTTTATGTTTATAGGGAAAAGAAGTTAGTTTTATGGATCTTCATTTTAATCCTACGTTAGCGCTTCAGTACAAAAGCCCATCGCAAAAAGTCAGAGTTTTAACGGAAGATTGGGTTCGTTCTCAAATTTTTTGTCCTTCCTGTGGTAAAGATATCGATAAATTCGAAGACAATAGACCTGTAGCTGATTTCTATTGTAAAAAATGCAGGGAAGAATTTGAGCTAAAAAGCCAGCGAAAGACTACAGCAAAGAAGATTGTAGATGGCGCTTACAAGACAATGATTGCGAGGTTGCAAAGCAGTCAAAACCCAAACTTATTTTTATTGAACTACAATCTGCAAAATTTTGAAGTCTTAAATTTCTTTGTTATCCCTAAACATTTCTTTATTCCAGATATTATCGAGAAACGAAAGCCTCTTTCGCCAAGTGCTAGGCGAGCAGGTTGGATTGGTTGTAATATTCTCTTACATGATATCCCTACACAGGGGAGAATATTCTTTATTCAGAACAGAATCATAAAAAGAAAGAATGAAATATTGAATAATTGGCAAAAGACGCTTTTTCTAAGAGGTGAAACTAAGTTAGAAGCAAAAGGCTGGATTTTAGATATTATGAATTTTATTGACAGATTAAATAAGAAAACATTTTCGTTAAGTGAAGTGTATGGCTTTG
Organism: uncultured Planctomycetia bacterium; assembly: GCA_964520705.1. Lineage (GTDB taxonomy): Bacteria > Omnitrophota > Gorgyraeia > Velamenicoccales > JABMQK01 > CAZFPS01. The sequence continues at coordinate 13,412 of CAZFPS010000031.1, forward strand.
AGCAGGAATTAAAATCGAAATATCCCAATAATCGACACATAAAGGACAAAATCAGACAGCAGTTACAATTTTTAAGGGATAAAGGGTATCTGGAATTCTTAGGGCAAGGAAGGTATCGGCTAGTTTAATGAAGTTTCAAATAAAAACCTTTAGTTTTCTATTAGTTTTGATAGGTCTTTTGTGTGTTTTTTTATTTTCTGTAACGGTAAAGACAAATGTTTATGGCGATATTTTAATTGTAAAAGTATTTGACGGAGATACTATTCTTTTGGAAAACGGAGAGAAAGTAAGATTGATAGGTATTGATTGTCCGGAGGCATACGAAAGCGATAAGCTCTATCGGGATATACAAAGAACAGGACAGGATATAAAAACCATTCAGGAGATGGGTAAAAAAGCCTGCGATTTTACTAGGAATTTAGTGATGGGCAAAAAGGTAAGGCTGGAAATTGATGTCGAAAAGAGGGATAAATACAAAAGATTGCTTGCTTACGCTTATTTGCAAGATGGGACATTTGTTAATGCTAAGATAGTAGAGCAAGGCTATGCGCAACCTATGACTATTCCACCCAATGTTAAATATGCAAAATTGTTTCAAAAATTGTATCAAGAGGCGAGGGAAAATAAAAGAGGGCTTTGGAAAGATAGCTAACTAGTAAATCTTAACCTTAGGTACCCAAGCCCAATAATTTTATGAGCAATCAGAATTGCATTAGTAAAATAAGTGAAAAGAAGGCAGAAGAATTATATCATTCTTTAGTTCTTTGCAATTATTGCAAAACACCCTTTAAGGAATGTGATATAATTATTCCCGGTAAAGGACTTATTCTGGGAGAAATAGACGTTGTTAAATACAAAAACTGCTTCTGGCATCAGGGATGCATTTTTGATTTTGATAAGGAAAGAAAGTGGCGGCAATATAATAAAAAGTGGTTCAAAAATGGATAGTTCATTCAAGTGTCGTATTCCTAAATTAATTCTATCCAAATAAAAGAAAGAAAAAAATTATGGAGGCAATTATTTGTCCTCAGTGTCGCAATCTAATTACGGCTGGTAACAAATGGAAATTTATGGATTACGAAGAACATAAAGTAACTTGTTCCTGCGGCCATCAATTTGTAGTTATTATAGAGCGGCCAATCGAATATTATATACCAGAGGCGGTAAAAGCGAGCAAGAAATAGGCTTAAAACCTGATTTGAAAATAGATAAGAATACGAGATTCCTGAAAAGGTCTTCCACTTATGAATAAGATACAGTTTGATGGAATTCAGAAAGACATAGCTTTGATATGTGATTATCTTGCATATGATGAAGAGAAGCACTACGAAGAGAGCGATTGGCCTAAAGACCACATTTGGCTTAGTGTGAAAAGAACAAAGCAGTGGCTAGAAAATAATAGCAAGCAACGCTCGAAAAGATAAGGTTGATTTTTTTGGTTTGCCGCTCCGAATTTTTTAAAAATAAATGAAGGAATTAGAGGCGGTTAAAAAAGGGACAGGCTTCCGAACCCTTAGCTGCGCTAAGGATAAATTCGGCCAACAAACTTACGTTCACTGCGTTCCGTAAGATTGGGCCTCATTTACAAACGTCCCTAGGGATCCTCTAGGGATCCTTCGAAAGATATAACTAAGACATAGAGCTTTCCATAGGAGGTAATATAAACAGATGAAGGAAGTTTTCATTTTTGGTGCTGGTGCATCTTATGCTTCCGCAAGAATACCATTGGGTAAAGATTTAGTTTGGAATTATTTCTACGATTGTTCTACCTGGTATCAAGTTGAAGGAGGAAAACCTACACTCGATGATTTAAATAAAAAGGGTAAGGAATTTATCAATTTTGGAGAGTTTCTTCGTTTGGCGGATAGCATTTTCCCTGAACTACATGAATATGATAATTGGATGAAATGTATGAAGGAAACCATGATGTATTCTCCTCCTACAGGATTTGACAAAAAATATTACGTTGACGAAATTATTAGAATTCTCCAAAGAGAGAGCAAGATAGATGGCATAGAATTAATTCGACAGTTGACACTTGAGCATATAACGGGAAACGATAGAAGTGATAGAGGAGAATTGTATGAGAAATTTACAAAAAGGTTAATTGGAAAATCTCCAGAAGACATACAAATAATTTCATTTAACTTTGATTGTCTTCTACAAGAGAGCTTCAGAGATGAAGTGTATTTGGATTACTTGTTAAATTTTGATACGATTGATAACAACAGAGCATCATATAATAAACAAAATGGCATACCCCTTATTAAACTGAACGGTTCGTTAGATTGGGCTACTTGCCCAAAGTGTAAAAAAATAAAATTATTAACTTCTTATGTTGGTAAATATACTTATGCTAGTCTTTATTGTAATATGAGCCAAGATTGTGGAGAAAAATTAAAACCTTTTATATTCCTTCCACACGAAAATAAAACAAAATCAATTAACGTATTGTGGGATAGGGCAAAAAATGCGTTGGAACAAGCAAGCAAGCTTACTATTATAGGATATTCTTTTCCGTATTATGATAGGGAAATAATAAAATTATTTAAAGAATACACGAATAGGGATGTTGAATTAATAGTAGTTGACCATGCGAATAATCAAAAAAAGGAAGAAGTCGAGGAGTCAATAGGTAGAACAATTAAACAAATATTCTCACCTAAAAATGATGCAAAAGTATTTTTATATGGTTTTCAAGGATACCTGAAATAATAATAAAATGGGATACTCGAAAGCAAAATAAACAGGGATAGGCTTCCGAATAATTGAGCTAGTTCAAACGTCCCTAGAGATATAATGGAAGTAAAAATCATTCGCAGCAGAAGAAGATTGCGCACGGTTAGTGCGCGCCTGGTCAACGACACGCTTTTGATTAGCGCGCCTTTAGTGCTTTCTCAAAAACGCCTGGAGAAAATTGTCACGGCTTTTAAAACAAAATTCCAAAACAAAAAACTCAAAGAAGAATTAGACAAAAAGCAGAGCCTCGATGAGGTGGCCGGCAGGTTGAATAAGAAATATTTCAGCAATAAGCTAAAGATCAATTCCATAGAATATGTCCCTGGCCAGAATTGTAAGTTTGGCTGCTGTAACTTTAAGGATGCGAATATCCGCATATCGCATAAGTTAGGTTTGATGCCGAAATGGGTCAGGGATTATGTTATTGTCCATGAAATGGCGCATTTAATTGAGCCAAACCACAGCAAGGCATTCTGGGGAATTGTTTCCCGATATAAGCGCACCGAGAGGGCAAGGGGTTATCTTATGGCTGCAGGCCTGAATATGTGGGAAAAGATTCATTTGTAGATAAATAGAAACGGCCCAGAAATCATTAAAATGCAAGAAAAGGAGAACAATGAAAAAACTCATGAAGAGTAAAGGCACGAACAGTAAGCGCATGAAGACTAAACTTTCCTCAACTTCTGTGGGTGTCGATCAGGATATCGCCGGACTCCTTACGGCATTGGTCCAGAAGCTCACATCTTTTGAAACGAAAATAGACGCGGTCCTGAGCTGGATCTCGTTACAACCTTTTGTGGCACCCCGGCAACAACCGTTACCGGTCCCTTCAACTGAGCGACGCAGGGAACCTAGGATCATGCACAAAGTGATTTGTGCAGATTGCAAGAAAGAATGCGAGGTTCCTTTTAAGCCTAGCGGAGATCGGCCAGTATATTGCAAGGAGTGCTTTTCGCGCCGTAAGGCCGGTAACCAGTTTAAGGCAAGAATGGACAATAGGCCAAAAGAAGCAGTTCCTGTTCAAACAACCAATATTGATCAATCCCGGGTTAGTGAAAAGAAAAAGCCTGTTGCAAAGAAAAAATCCGTTAAAAAGAAAAAGCCAGTTTCAAAAAAGCGGAAGAAAAAATAATAAGGGAATCCTTGGATCGTTTCCACCTAACTAAATCATGTCTAAACAAGCTTTAGCGATCAGATCTTATCCTGTATTAGTAATTTTGGACCGGTTCTAAAGTTGTTATAAAGAGATTCCTGGACCGGTTCCGAAATCGTTCGGGAAAGTGTCCCCGAACGAATTAAGAATCGGCCCAAAAGAAAAAACATTAAGGGAGAAATGAGATGAATTTTAGAAGTATATTCAAAGGATTTTTGATAGCGATATCGTACCATTCAGTAAAGAAAGTCATAGATAGATATCCTCCTGCTTACAGGAAAATCATCATTTTCATTTTTAGGTTATGTGTATTCTTTATTATCACTTTGATGTTGTTCTCCTTTTTTACGTCCAGAATATATTCGATCGCGTCAAATATCAGTATTCACAATATCTTGATGAATGTGTTGGTGGGAATAAGTTTTGTCGTTTCTTTTATCATCGGTTTTCTTTTGACCGCGGTCATTGAGGAAATTTACCGAAAGATCTCAGAAGTCAAGCTTCAGGTCCAGCAAAAAGTTGAAGCTGTAAAGGAAAAAGCCCAAGCGCCTTCCCGCGTTATCAAGAAAACCGTTCACTCTACAAAGGCCACTCTTCGCAAGACAGGCCGGTTAATAGGTGAAAGTTCAAAGAAGGTTTACGGAGCGTCTTTAAAGATTACAAATACTATATTTGATTCAGGCGTAGCTAAATTTAAAACAATTTTTCGAAAGAAAAAATAACTATGACGCATTCGAATATATTCTATCGGAGTTTTTCGGGACGTTCCTCAAATTAAGCACAAGGGTGTCCTAGGGACATCCCGCCGTCCCGCAATTCGCAAAAACATGTCGGGATTAATTCGGGCAAATAACTTACGTTTGCTTACGCTCCGTAAGTTATGCCCTCATTAACAGCGGGATAATTTCGCGCAAACACTTTACGAGTACTTCTGTAATGACCCCCATTAGTCAAGGGAATTTTAAGTTAGAACCGGCTCTTTGATT
>CAZFPS010000032.1:0-18126 GCA_964520705.1 uncultured Planctomycetia bacterium
TCCACCTTACCGATTGGGCTCTCTATAACCTGCCATTCATTTTGCGATTGAACCCTTATTACTACAGATTAATCTTTCTAAATGGATTATAGGCTTTCCCGCCGCCCTGGAATCCCGCGCTCTTATAAAATTCCACAAAGGTCAAACGCAGCGGATGCACAAACGACGATAGAGCGCTCAGGGCCAAATTCCCGGCATGGCCCACAACTAAAATTAAAAGTGTTACAAAAAATCCTATGTAAGGAATACCTCTGCATTGAAGGGCGATCTCATTGACCACAAATCCCAGGATAGAACTAGAAATCCCTAATGCAAAAAGCCTGATATAACTTAATACATCGCCAAAGACTCCGGTGATACCGTAAAGCTCCCAGAGACCTTTACCGATGCGCAGAAAAATATTTGCTTTAAGGTCGTTAAACAATAAGATCATAGCTATGCCGCAATAGACCATCCAGATGCTTTCCTTTGAAACCATAAGCCCAATGAGCCCTAAGAGCATAATTATCCATCCGAATGTGGAGACACCGGCCATAAATCCGTATTGACGGATCCTGCTGGCCGCCTTAAGGCTCATGCCGAATAGAACCTGGATAATACCCAAAACTAACGCCGCGTTAAATAGCTGGTCCTGATTGAATAAGACTATTTGTTTTAGCCCTTGGACTTTAGACAGGTCAGCACCAAAGAGCGTACCACTTATCAACCCGAAGAAAAACGTAGATGCGCCTAAAATCGCTACCAGACTGGCTATAGGTTTCTTGTTTTGTGGCAGCTTACTCCTTAATATCAACGCCAGAATCAAAATAACCAGGCCGTAGCCAGCATCACCCAAACAGAACCCAAAAAACAAAGTAAAGAATGGGGCGAAAAACGCGGTTAAATCCAATTCGGCGTACTTAGGCATATCGAATAACTTTGTGATCGGCTCAAACAAACGCGCGAAACGATTATTTTTTAATAGTACAGGTACTGCTTCTCCGAACTCGGGTCTAGAAAAATAAAAATAGGTGTCCTCTCTTTGCAGAAACTCCTCCACCTTGCCCTTTTTATCTCGAGGCAGCCAACCATTTACAACGTATACGGAGTCATCAGCCGCTGACTTTACCCCGTCATTTACCAACATATAGGAGTGGCTAGTCTCTAAAAGATCGAGATATCTCTCTATCTTCTCCTCTTGCCTATAAAGCTCAGATAATAAAATTTGTTTCTCCTTCTTTAATTCAATTGATTTTTGCTGAGATTGACGCAATCTGTTTAGATCCGTCTCGGGATAGAAAAATTCATCACAATCAAGGCTTAGGGATCCACCTATTTCAAATACCACAAAATACACATGCGCACTCGTCCTGGTAATCTCCTCATAGTGAATATTTTCTAAATCAAAGAGTTTAAATTTTTTCAGTGAGGCTAGGAAAAAACGCGTCTTTACCCCTTCCTGGCGCAGCTTGGTAAGCGTAGAAATATCAAATTCTCCCCAAATAGAAAGGTTCTCTATCTGGCGACCGATCCTTTGGATCTGTTCATCTAATACAGCTAATTCCTGTTTTGTCTTTTCGTATGTCTGGACATAGTAAAAAGTGTCGTTTGCCGGCGGAATCCGAATTTTTATATCGCGGCCGTTTGTTTTCTTTGTCTGCTTCTTTGCCTGGCGCAAAAATACCTTTATGCGCTCGATCTTTTTACCCATCTCTAAGATCGACCCTTCGTAAACTTCGGTCTTCTCTAAGGCGATATGAATAACGCCCAGCTCTTGCAAGGACAAAAGAAATATATTCTTGGCTTTATGAAAAACAAGTGCCGTAATCTTTTCCATGGGTACAATCATCGCAAACTATACTCCTACTTCTACCTCTAGGCGTTTCTTTAAGATCTTTTGCGAGGACTTAGAAAGATTCTCTTCGTCCTCTAAGAAGCGTTTGATTCTACGTATGGCATCCTCTAAAAACGGGATCTGGACTTTTTCGTATAGATTGACTTTTTGAGTGGTTTTACGACGAGCTAGTTCTACCTGCTCTAACAACTTCTGCTCATTAATCCTATCTATCTTTAGCCGGATAACCTCTTTCATAATTGCAACGCCCTGGCTAAGCCAGGAGGGATTCGCAAATAAGCTGAATGAACCAATGTCAAATTCAACTTTCTCAACCAGCTTGACCGTAACGCTGGCGAATTTCTTCTTAGCATAGGTTATTTGTTTGACCTTAACGATATCGGGGAATTCGCACCACATCCGCCGCATAGAGTTCAACGATTCGATCTTATTCTCGATTATCTCATCGAGTTCCTTTATGCGCGTCCTAATCCTCGCCACCTCTGCCCTGAGAGCTGCTTCTTTATTTTGCAGAATCGGCAACGCGGTCTGGCGCAGGATGAGAGATTTATTGAGAGTTAAAAGATAGGTTTTATTGAATTGGACTTCTATCATCAGCTTGTATCACCCGACCAGTATTTATTAACCAACTCTTCCTTGATGCCCACTTCTTCCTTTGTAAAATATTTCGCAAATAATTTCCAGGATGTATCCAGCATCTGATCAACTTCGATATTAATATCTATGGCTAGCAACTCTCTGGCGTAATCGAGTGCAAACTTTAACGTGCGCTTATCATAATCAGTAAGATCAAAACCATTCTCCTGTTTTGTCTTGGCATTGGCCGCGTCCGCATAGAGCCTGACGCCGGAATTCATCACCTGGCCATGATCTTCTCTGGTGCGCTTGCTGATTACTAACTGTTTCAGGCGCGAAAGGCTGCGGAAAGGATCAACAATAACTTTGGCCACATCGGTATTCCTACGCAAAAACAACTGGCCCTCAGTGATATACCCAGTGTTATCGGGGATAGCGTGTGTGATATCTCCGCTGCTTAAAGTAGTAACGGCGATAATCGTAATCGAGCCTTCTGGAAATTGTACCGCCTTTTCATAAATCTTAGCCAGATCGCTGTACAGCGAACCGGGCATGCTGTCTTTGGAAGGAATCTGATCCATCCTGTTTGAAACAATGCTCAAGGCATCGCAGAATAGAGTCATATCGGTCAACAGGACTAAAACCTTTTCTTTTTTCTCGACGGCAAAATACTCTGCCGCAGTTGTGACCATATCCGGAATCAATAACCTCTCCACCGGAGGATCATCGTTTGTATTGATAAAACAAGTGATGCGTTCTAAAACTCCAGCATCCTCAAATGTCCTTTTATAGTATAGGAAGTCGTCATTAGAAAGCCCCATGCCTCCCAAAATAATCCTATCTGCACCTGAACGCAAAGCTACATCAGCCATAACCTGATTGAATGGCTGGTCCGGATTAGCGAAAAAAGGAATCTTCTGTCCGGTGACCAGCGTATTGTTTAAATCTATGCCGGCGATGCCTGTGGTAATAAGTTCCGAGGGTTGTTTGCGCCGTACAGGGTTTACGCTCGGCCCGCCGATAGGCATTTTTTTTCCTTCGAGTTGCGGGCCGCCGTCAATGGGATTTCCGTATGCGTTTAAAAATCTTCCAGATAGGTCGGTGCCAACCTTTAATGTCGGCGGCTCACCTAAAAATACGACATCTACATCTGTAGCAATCCCTTGCGTCCCAGGAAATACCTGCAAAGTCACCAGGTCGCCTTGGATCTTCACCACCTGCGCCGGACGACCGTCGATAATAGCCATCTCTTCATTCATCACCCCTTGGGCGCGCAGAGAACAAGTGGCGCGGGTAATCTGCTCTATCTTGGTATACACTCTGGTCAATCCTGGAGCCGCCTGTGTCATGATAACTTCCTTTCGGCAACTATTTTATTTAAATCGCTTTCAAACCTCTTGAATTCTGCATCTTTAAACTCTGAGTAGTTCATCTGTTTTATCTGATTAATTAATTTCTTAAAGTATGCCGAGACCTCTTCGAAGTTACTAAATTTAAAACCTGTCTTGCAGATCGCATCAATAACATTTAGCATATATTGCTGCCTGTCTATAGAAGTGGCTTTATCTACGGGGTCAAAAGCATCCTGCTGCAGGAATACGAAATCGATCAGCTCTGCTTTCCAGTAGCGCTCGTGGTATTCAACCGGGACGCTGTCATCTCCTAAAATATTGATCTGGTTAAAGGCCTCGCTGCCCCTGAGCAATACGTCTCTGGCAAATAAAACCTTATCCACCCAGTTTTCCTCGAGGTTTTCTTTCATATAATCCTGGACTTCTTTATAGTCTAAGTATTTGGAGTAGCTGTCTACGGAGTCGATTGCCGGGTACCTCCTGCTGTCCGCCCTTTTCTGTGATAACGCGTAGAAACAACGTGCTACCTTCTTTGTCGCCTCAGTAACCGGCTCCTTGAGATTTCCTCCCGCGGGGCTGACCGTTCCAATAAAGGTAATGGCTCCGGACTCTCCGTTATGCAGCTTAACCAAACCAGCGCGAGAATAAAAATTCGCGATTATAGCGGTGAGATCCATGGGGAACGCGTCAGGGCCCGGAAGTTCTTCCATTCTATTAGACATCTCGCGCAAGGCCTGTGCCCACCGGGAAGTAGAATCAGCCAACAATAAAATTTTCAACCCCATCTGACGGTAGTATTCAGCAATAGTCATGGCTGTATAGACCGACGCCTCACGCGCGGCCACAGGCATATTGGAAGTATTGCAGACAATAATTGTGCGCTCCATTAATTTTCTCCCCGTATAGGGATCATCAAGTTCAGGATATTCGGTAAATAATTCTACAACCTCATTGGCGCGTTCGCCACAGGCAGCAATAATCACTAAATCCACTTGGGCATTAGCGGCGATGATGTGCTGTAACACAGTCTTGCCACTGCCAAAAGGACCGGGTATAAAACCTGTCCCGCCCTCGACAATGGGATTCATGGTATCTATTAGCCTCACGCCGGTCTGGAGCAATTTATAGGCTATAGGCTTTTGAGCATAAGCCTTGATAGGAATTTTTATCGGCCAGCGCTGCGATATCAAAACATCTATTTTTTCACCGTTAGAATTTTTTAATTGGGCGATCTTATCAGTTACAACGTATTTACCTTTTTCTGCAATAGAATCAACCTTCCATACTCCTTCGGCACTAAAAGGTACCATGATCTTATGCGCGATCCAATTTTCCTTTACCTCTCCCAGCCAATCTCCCGATTGTACGGAATCGCCTTTTTTGGCCAGAGGCTTAAAATCCCACTTTTGTTCATGAGAAAGAGCACGCCGCTCTTCTCCTCGTTTTAAAAATATGCCCTCCATAGCATCTAAATCATTCTGCAATCCGTCGAAACGCCTGGAGAGAAGTCCAGGGCCCAATTCCACCTCTAACATATGCCCGCTGAATTCTACCGGACAACCGATAGTTAGTCCGCGCGTGCTCTCAAATACCTGCACGAACACATGGCTGCCTTGTATCTTGATGACTTCTGCCTTCAGTCGAATATCATCTACTTTAATAAAGCAAATTTCATTCTGGCTTATAGGGCCATCGGCTTCTATGGTTACTAAATTTGATACGATGCCGATAACTTTTCCTTTTGTAGACATGTGGCCTCCGATGAGTACGTAACTTATGGAACGTTAGTGCCCGCCTTCGCTAAAGCTTCGGCGAGGTCTCGACGAAGCTCAAAGAGCAAAGTCGGAAACATAAGTTACTGTGCGAATTGGATCCAGCACCTTTTACATATTCAAAAATCTAAAAATATTCACTAAGAACAATCGAATACTAAAAAGGTGCTGGGTAAAATTCAGTCTACAACTTAGCTTCACTATTGTTCGCTAAGTTGTGGCTTCATTTCACCTCCGTACTTAAGCTGTGGCTAAAGATACCTTTGTGCGCTGCCTAAAAATATCGTCTCCGGTCTGGATGCCTAAGGCATGCCAGCGTTCGACCAACAGAAATTTTATCAGGTATCCTAAAAGCGCATCTATCTCGAAATACTTAAATGTATTAATGGAATCAATTTTATTCCAGCGTAACTGGTCTACGTATTTCTGGAAACTCACAATATCATCGGCTTTAAAGTGCTCAATGAGCTCCAGAATATAATCTAGGTCCCGGGAGAGCCCGAAATCGCTAAGAGATGATCTGCGCAAATTATTAATAACTTCGTCTTCTAGATCGCCTACACAACTATCCCTGTCTATATCAAACTTTTTCTTGTTTAGGGCTACAAGAATATTACGCAGGTCTCGATCAAAAGTAAAATAACCTTTAATTAGCTGATTGGGATGAACAGCCATTTTAGAATAAAATTTCGCCGCCAACATATCCTCAAGCTCTGCGCGACTAAAACCTCGTTCTTTCTTCTGAGAGTTGTATTCTGCGAGAAATTCATTTATATAATCGCTAAATCTATACTCTGCGGATCTCAGGCTCCTTTTGACCTCATCAAACATCCAGTTTCCGTGGCGGCTAAAGCGCGGGCTTTCATAGCCCAATAAGGCGTCTATTACCAGCGCGTTATCATAGCTACACAAGATATCCCGCACAAAAACAAAGTGTTCTTCGGTCAATAACTTTCCTAAATCTGTAATAAAATTATCTAATCGATAGCGCTCTGCGTAATCATCCAGGCGCAGTTTGGGAAGAGAAGAAATCAAATAATAATAATTTCGATTACTCATATTATTTTGACTCAAACAAAAATGCTTTCATATTTGGGCGCAAAAAATTATCTATCAGCGCCTGAAAATCGTCATCGCTAAAACCGATACGATAGCTGCTGTCTTTGGGGCTGATTGTAAAGCCACTTTTTATCTTTTCATCGAATGTAACGGTAAGGCCTTTGTCTAATTTCTGCCTTGCTTTGTGCTCAAAAAAATCCTGCATGTCTTTTTTAACGGCCTTGGGCAGCTTCAGAAACAAATCTTTATCCTGGCAACCGGACTCCGCCCAGCTCTTAAGTACAGTCTCGATAATTTTTTGGAGAAACTGAGGATCATCCAGTATCCCTTTAGCCGAAGATTTAGATATATCCGCACATATTAATTCGGAGATCTTCTGGCGCAGAATAGTCAAAGACTGCTGGGAGGCCATGCGCAGCTCTGACTCCACCTTCCTTTTTAGATCGGCTGCCTCTTTTTGAGCCGCGGCCTTAATATCTTTTGCTTCTTTCTGGGCCGCGCTGATAATATCTTCTTTTTGCGCCTTAGCAGAATTTATGATTTTATCGGCTTCCTGCTTGGATTTCTGCACGCCTTCTTCATAAATCTGCTTTGTAAGTTTGGCTAATTTATCAGTCATTTTCCACCTCTTAATTATTATTGGATAATCGCAGTTCCTTCAAAACACTATCAGCCGCTGACTTCTTGTTTACTGCTTTGACTATAGGACGCCCTACAACAATATAATTTGCGCCTGCCTTGGCTGCATCGGCCGGAGTAAAAACTCTCTTCTGATCACCCGAAGCACTACCTTTAGGCCTTATCCCGGGAGTGACAATTAAAAAATTCCTGCCGCATGCCCGGCGAACCCTTGCAGCTTCCTGCACAGAGCACACGACTCCGTCTAATTTTGTTTGCTTAGCAAGCTTTGCTAAATTTAAGACTTTTTTTGAGGTATTTTTTTCTTTTTGACTCGTGAGTACTGTTACTCCGACAATTCTCGGCCTTCTGACAACACCAGCCGCTGCTTTCAACATTTCTCGCCCGCCAGATAAGTGAACAGTCAACATAGCTACTTTGAGTTTTGCAGCAGATTCCACAGCGCTCTTTACGGTATTAGGTATATCGTGAAATTTTAAATCTAGGAATACTTTAGCTTTCTTTTTTCGGATTGACTTAATAATTTTAATCCCGCAGGCCGTAAATAATTGGCTGCCTACTTTAAAGAATTTTACTTTGGGATAGAGTGAATCTACAAGCCTTTTTGCTTTCTTGTAAGTATCCACGTCCAAAGCTACTATTAATTCTGTTCGACCTCTAGGCATCCTATCAATTTATTTATATCGCTGATTTTATTTTTCTTTAGATAATCTTGTATGCCTTTAGCAATTTTTCCTGATGCGCCTGGGTCTATTAAATTTGCCGTGCCTACGCACACAGCGCTTGCTCCGGCGATAATAAATTCAACGGCGTCGGTTGCATTCATTATACCACCCATTCCAATAGCAGGAATTGTAATATTTTTGGCTACTTCCCAGACCATGCGTAGTGCAATGGGTTTTATTGCCGGGCCGCTCAAGCCTCCTGTTATATTACCCAGCCTGGGAGCCTTTTTTTCTATATCCACGCTCATGGCCAAGAAAGTGTTCACCAAACTCACAGCGTCGCATCCGGCATCTTGGGCCGCTTTAGCTAAAGATACAATATCCGCTACATTAGGAGACAATTTCACAATGACAGCATCTTTAAAGACTGATTTGATTTGTCTGACTAGTGAAGAAATAATATTCTTATCCTGATAGATCAAACACCTCTTGTCTTTGACATTAGGACAGGAAATATTTAGCTCTATTGCGTCTACTCCTTTTGTTTTATTTAAAGTCTTTGCTAGCTTAACGTACTCCTGAAGCGTCTGGCCGCTGATACTCACAACAATGGGCACTCCCACACTTCTGAGAAACGGCATCTTCTCCTTAATAAATTTATCAATGCCTTCATTCTGCAAACCAATAGCGTTGAGCATACCGCTAGGCGTCTCTATTACGCGCGGCGGAGGATTACCTTGCCTGGCCTGAAGAGTAATGGTCTTTGTAATTATGCCTCCGAGTTTCTTTAAATTCACATACGATGCAAACTCCTTGGCATAGCCAAATGTCCCAGAGGCAACTAACACTGGGTTTTTTAGCCTTAAATTCCCGATTTGAATTTGCGTATTCATTTCCCCACAAGCATTTTTATAGCAATAAACAATAGATATGTGCCAAATATTCTCTTTAAGGTAAGATCCGGGATTCCCTGAACGAAGTGCGCGCCTATCCAGCCACCGACAAAAAATCCCAAACAAATAAAAATAGCCATATTGATCTTTACATTCCCGCTCTGGAAATAACGCATTGCCGCTAATAATCCTATCGGCGGGATCATCAAAGCTAAGGTGGTCCCTTGAGCCTGGTGCTGGGTAAGCCCAAAGATATAGACCATTATCGGGATTAAAATTGTTCCGCCACCAATACCTAAAAATCCGCTAAATACACCGGCCATTAACCCTAGCATAACATATAAAAATTGTTGCATATCTTACGCCTCCCTTAATGAACGCGCAACTTATGGAACGAACCAAGTGAGTAAACATAAGTTGCTGCGTGAATTAATCCCGAAGCTTAAGCTAAAATTATCGTGGATAATTTTAGCTTGTTTAAACGAGAGACCATGTAAGTCCCTACCCCGCTTCATAAGTTGTGTCCTCATTTAAAATTTCCAGACTATATCTTGAGCATTAAATACAGGCCCATCATGGCAAACCCTCTGATAGCCTGTCTTTGTTTTAATAGCACACCCTAGACAAGCTCCAATGCCACAGCCCATAAATTCTTCCAAAGATACCTGCAGGGGTATCTTTTTTATCGCACAAATCTTGGATAGCTCTATAAGCATCGCCTCCGGACCACAGGCATAAACATTAATCTGCGAACGGCTTTTTGCTTTAGTCTCTAGTTTTGAGAGTGTTTTTTCAAATAATCTTGTAATCTTACCTTTATATCCACGTGTCCCATCTTCAGTTGCGACTTTAACCTCGCATCCTAAATCTTGAAATTCTTTTTCACCCAAGATCTTTAGGCTAGTGCCAGCGCCAATTAAAACTATGGTTTTACCCTGCTTGGTTTTCGCTGTCCTGGCAGAAGAAAATTGGCTGGCTAAAGAATACAGCGGGGCCACACCAGCCCCGCCCGCGATAATAATATTAACGCTATCTTTTGTGTTTTTTGCCTGTAAATCAAACCCCCTGCCTAAAGGCCCTAAGATATTTAAATACTCTCCCACCCTCTTTTCAGAGAGCAAATTTGTGCCTTTGCCTTTTAATTCATACAGAATAACTAAAAGTAGCTTCTGTTTCCTTGATTTCGTCTTGATAGTGACGAGGTTATGGATGCTAAAAGGCCTGCGCAGCAAAGGATCGCAAGAATCACTAATCCTCAGATGCACGAACTGTCCCGGCTGGGCATCCTTAAATCCAAAAGGCACTTCTAATCTCAACAAATAATAATTTTTAGTTACTTTTCTATTTGAAGCTACCTTAGCGTCTATTTGAATCGAATGCATAATTTTTTTCTAACTCTTCTTTATTTCTAGTATTTTGCGGAGCTCTTCTTGCAGATCCACCTGCGACCTTTTTAGATCTTGCATTTTCGATTGAGAATTTTGAATATCTCCTCTGGATATGCCTAGAAATATATCCTTCATCAACGAAAGGTTGCTCAGATACTTCTCATGAAAATTAGTAAATAATTCCGGCATCTGCAAATTGCCCATTTTTACGATAATCGCATCTATTTCTTCCGGCATGTCCTGGACTAATTTAGCCAAGGCCTCTTGTCCTCCCTGTAATAAATCATCGGGATTAGTTAGTATCCCGGCCATCTTGCCAGCAACGCCCTGGACCATTGAATTGATGCTCATAAAATAATCCTTTTCTTTTACGTCTAAAAGCTTTGTCAGCTCTTCGGTTACGCTGCCTTCCTGAGAATGCAACTTAGCTTCAATATCAGAAACTGGATCCTGTGAATATTCCTCTGGCTGCGCCTGTATTTCTGTTTCAACCGAGGCATCTGTTTCGTTCTTCTCCGCCTCAAATGCTTGAGTTTGAGATCTCTGCTTCTTCTGTGTCTTGACCTGCTCAGTGATTACCGGTGTTTGGTTAAAGATCGGCCTGGGAATATCTATCTGTTGGGTCTCCCCAAAAGGCAGAGTAATAAAATTGGATACCTCTGCTTTATCTATTCTAAGCACCTCATCCTTAAAAAAAGTAACTTCTACGCCATCATCAGCTCCACCAACCATAAATATTAACTTCTCATCGTCCTGCTTAAGTATATGGCCTTTGTGCACTGTGCCATTTTTTAAATATAGCGTTTCTCCAAATGCTGTTTGTATAAACACCGCAGCGCAAAATAAACAAATCAAAATTGCTATTTTTTTCATCTCTGACACCTCCCGCAAAAATATGTGCCTCTGCCGCCGAGCGTAATTCTTTTTATAGGCGATTTGCAGTTAAAACAAGGATCTCCTTCTCTAGCGTAAACCTTATGATGTCTAGCATAGTTTCCTTTCTCACCCGATGCTGTTACGTATTGATCTACCGATGAACCTTTATGTCTAATGGCATCATCTAAAATATGCTTTATATTAATAAACAGCCCCTTCTTCTCTTTAGCAGATAAGCCACAAGCCTGTCTCAAAGGGCTAATCTTTGATTTAAATAATGCTTCGGCGGCGTAGATATTGCCTACTCCAGAAATAAATTTTTGATCTAAGAGCAGTGGTTTTATTTTGGTTTTTTTTCGAGAGAGCATTGTGCTAAATTCTTCTTTGCTGATATCATAAGGCTCGGGCCCTAAAGTTTGTATAAACCTTAAGCCGCGCCAATTATCTAATAGCCTCAACTCTCCTAATAGCCTCCTATCATTATAATCCAGAAGCTTATTATTAGATAGCTTAAAGCTGACCCTGCTCTGTTCTCCCGTTCCAGGATAAATCAACTGACCGGTCATTCTTAAGTGGACGACCAGTGATTTTTTAGTCGATAATTCTAATATCAGAACCTTAGCCCGCCTTAAGATATTTTTTATAGAAGCGCCTTCGGTACCCTTTTTAAATGAACTTAAAGATGGCTCCTTGATAACCTTAGGTTTACTGACCCTTACAGCTATTATTTTCTTACCTAAAATAGATTTTTGCAACTGTCTTCTGATTGTCTCGACTTCTGGAAGTTCTGGCATAATTTTAATGAGCGCGTAACTTACGGAGTTGAAAACGACGTAAGTTATTTGCGCGAAGTAAACCCAGCACTAATTTTACTGCTAGGTTTCTTTTAAATAAATGAATTTCTATTCAATCCGATGCCTCTTAATTTCTACCAGCGATATTCGTAAAATTAGTGCTGGGTCAAATTCAGCCAGCAAAGTTATGATTACTGCGTTCCATAACTTTGGGCTTCATTTGATCTTAATCCAAATTTGTCTAGTCCTGGGGCCGTCGAATTCAGCAAAATAAATCCCCTGCCATGTGCCTAATTGCAGTTGTGCGTTTTCTACAAAGATATTAACCGAAAAACCTAGCAAACTCGCTTTAATATGCGCGGAGGAATTACCTTCTGAATGCGCATAATTATCATCAAGCGGCACTATTTTATTTAACCCATACAGAATATCTTTCCTCACAGATGGATCCGCATTCTCATTTATAGTGATTCCAGCTGTGGTATGAGGCACAAACACCCAACATAAGCCTTCTTTTACATTAAACCTGGAAACCACTAGCTGCACTTTGGCTGTAATATCAATTAACTCATCTTTCTTGGAAGTTTTGATATTTATGCTCTCCATGCTTTTATTCAGCAATTTCGGCAAACTGTAATACTTCTTTATGATAATCCTGTAAAGACATAGGTATGATCTTATGTTTCTTTACAGCTTCTATTCCTTCTATGCTAGCTTCTGCAGCAGCCATGGAAGTTATATAAGGTATTTTATATTGTATAGCCATCTTCCTAATATAGCTATCGTCTATTTTGCTGCTCTTGCCGGCCGGGGTGTTAATTATGAGGTGAATGTCCCGATTTTTTATTGAATCTGTTAAGTCGGGCCTGCCCTCGTCTATCTTGTTTATCTTTTCATTGCTAATACCGTTTTTATCCAAATACTTACTTGTCCCCTCAGTAGCATAAATCTTAAACCCTGACTTTTTTATTCTCTCGGCTATGCTGACTAACTTGCGTTTATCTTTATCTGTTACTGTCAACAGCACATTACCTTCCAAAGGCAGCTTGGACCCAGCTGCTTCTTCTGCTTTATAAAAAGCGACTCCAAAAGACTCTGCCATGCCCATGACCTCACCTGTAGCCCGCATCTCCGGGCCAAGTATAGGATCTACTTCGGGAAACATGTTGAAAGGAAAGACTGCTTCCTTTACACCGAAGTGGCTTAGTTTTTTCTTTTTTAGTTCTGGGAAGTCTTTTATCTTTTTACCCAACATCAACTGTGTGGCGATCCTGGCTATGGGCATGCCTGTGACTTTGGAGACCAAAGGAACTGTGCGCGATGCCCTGGGGTTTGCCTCTAAAACATATACCTTATCATCGCAAATCGCATATTGGATATTCATTAAACCAACTACTTTTAGCTCCTGTGCGATCCTGGCTGTGTATTCCTCAATTGTCTTTAGGTGCTTTACCTTAATTGTCCTCGTAGGAATTGCACAAGCAGAATCTCCGGAGTGGATACCGGCTAATTCTATATGTTCCATTATAGAGGCCACAAATGTCTTTTCTCCGTCGCAAAGAGCATCGACTTCAGCCTCGACAGCGTCATCTAAAAATCTATCCACAAGCATAGGATACTCAGGGCTTACTTGGATAGCCTCCTGCGCGTATAACACTAAAGTTTCTTCATCATAAATAACTTCCATGCCCCTGCCGCCTAATACAAAAGAAGGCCTGACCATAAGCGGATAGCCTATTTTCTTAGCTACCTTTATAGCTTCTTCCAGAGATCGGACTGTCGCCCCTTCCGGCTGCGGAATATCTAAAGACAGCAGCTTTCTTCTAAAAGCCTCTCTGTCTTCTGCGAAACTAATACTTTCTGGACTAGTGCCTAAAATATTAACACCGTTGTCTTTTAATTCTTGGGCAATATTTAAAGGAGTCTGTCCGCCAAATTGTACAATCACTCCTTCGGGTTTCTCCTTTTCGTAAATCGTCAATACATCCTCTACTGTCAATGGTTCAAAGTAGAGCTTATTAGAAGTATCATAATCCGTGGAAACAGTCTCGGGGTTACAGTTGACCATGATAGATTCTAAACCCTCATCGCGCAAAGCAAAAGCTGCATGCACACAGGTATAATCAAACTCTATGCCCTGGCCGATTCTGTTTGGCCCACCGCCCAAAATCATAACTTTTTTATTCGGCGAAACCGGAACCTTGTCTTCTCCGATATAGGTAGAGTAGTAATAGGCTGCGTTTTCTACTCCGCTGACGGGGACAACATCAAATCTGCCGTGCTTTCCAATAGATATCCTCTTTTGCCTAACTGTTTTTTCTGATACCTTAAACAATCCCGCCAAATACTTATCTGAAAAACCCCACTCCTTAGCCTTAGCTAATTTATTGTCAGGCAAATCGCTCCATTTGTATTTAAGCAATTCCTCCTCATATTTTACGAGCTCTTTCATCTCTTTAATAAAATACCTGCCGATGTAAGTAAGATTGTAGAGTTCCTCGACCTCCATTCCTTTGCGCAGTGCCTCATAGATCAAAAATATTCTTTCGCTGGAAGGGTGTATCAGCCTCTTTTTAAGCTCGTCCAAGGAGAGCTCTTTAAAATTCTTAGCCCCACCCAGGCCGTACCTTTTTATCTCCAGGGAGCGAATCGACTTCTGGAACGCTTCTTTGAATGTCTTGCCGATGCTCATGACTTCACCAACCGCTCTCATCTGAGTGCCCAACATATCTATAGACTTAGGGAATTTTTCGAATGCCCAGCGTGCGAATTTAATAACCACATAATCACCCCAAGGCTCGTATTTCTCCAATGTCCCTTTTCTCCAATACGGGATTTCGTCCATGTTACATCCAACGGCAAGCTTAGTAGAAATTCTGGCAATTGGAAACCCAGTCGCTTTTGATGCCAAGGCTGAAGAACGTGAGGTCCTAGGGTTAATCTCTATAACCACCAACCTGTCATCTTTTAAGTTATGGGCGAATTGAATATTCGTCCCCCCGATAACCCCGATAGCCTCGACGATTTTATAAGAAATATCCTGCATCTTTTTTTGCAGAGGCTCTGGAACGGTCAACATGGGCGCGGCACAGAAACTGTCTCCAGTATGTACACCCATGGCATCTATATTTTCAATAAAACAGACTGTGATCTTTTTATTTTTTGTATCGCGAACCACTTCCAGCTCTAGCTCTTCCCAGCCATAGACAGATTCTTCGATCAAAACTTGATGGATCAGGCTCGCGGCCAAACCTCTGGCGACGATAGTCCTAAGCTCTTCCACGTTATAGGCCATCCCTCCGCCCGTTCCTCCCATGGTATATGCCGGCCTTATCACTACCGGATAGTTAAGCTCTTCAGCGATTTTCTCTGCTTCTTCTATAGAAAGAGCCGGAGCAGACTTGGGCATAGATACTCCCAATTTATTCATCGTCTCCTTAAACACGATTCTGTCCTCACCGCGCTCTATAGCATCCGCCTTAACGCCAATTATCTCCACTCCGTATTTCTTTAACACCCCTCTCTTATAGAGCTCTGAAGAAAGGTTTAGTCCTGTCTGGCCTCCTAAATTTGACAATAATCCGTCGGGTCGCTCTTTTTCAATAATTTTTTCTAATGTCTCTACAGTCAGCGGCTCGATATAAGTCTTATCGGCCATTCCGGGATCGGTCATAATTGTCGCTGGATTAGAATTAACAAGCACCACTTCGTAACCTTCTTCTTTTAGTGCTTTGCAAGCCTGTGTCCCAGAATAGTCAAACTCACAAGCTTGACCGATGATAATCGGGCCTGATCCGATTATTAAAACTTTTGTAATATCCTTTCTCCTTGGCATTACTTCCTCCTCTTATTTTAGCGGACTCATCTGCGCTGTCCTGGAGGTCTTTCCTTCGTCGTTGAAAGAAATCCTCTAATTTATTTTTTTATTATCTCTTTTAAAATCTCTACTGCTTTTTTTACGGATTGGACCTTAATTACTCCCTCAATATCCCAACTGCCTATTCCGATTACAGGCTTTCTTGCATTTAGAGCAAAACCTATCTCTGAAAGCGTGCCGTACCTACCTTCCAAAGCAATGATTATATCCGATGCGGTAGTAACTAGTGTGTTTCTGGTATAGCCTAAGCCCGTTGCTATAGGTATATCGATAAATTTATTTGCATCCTTTTTATCTTCACCGGGCAATATCCCCACGGTCACCCCGCCATTTTTCTTTGCTCCTTTAGCCACAGCCTCCATAACCCCACCCAAACCACCACAAACTAAAATAGCATTAAGCTTAGCAATCTCCTTGCCTAAATCTTGTGCTATTTTAGCGGTTTTTCTACTACAGCTGTGTCCGCCGATTACACCGATTAGTAAATTCTGTTTTTTCATCTTCTTAAATATTTATTTCTCAAGTTCCTTTATCCAATCAGAATGTTTTTTTAAAGAAAGAAATAAACCTAAGAAAAAACCAGACTGCCAAAAGCCTTGCATTATCATATACTTAAAACGAAGCAAGGTTCCGGTTAACTTAAAATTAAATATTAATTCCAAAAGGAATACCGAAACTACGTAAATAAACCAAGCCAGAATAGAAGAAATGAAAATCAAAGATAAGCATTTTAAAAGGCCTTTTAAAAACCGAGAGTTTCTTAGCCTTGCTATTGGACTTTGAGTATAGTAATTCTTATCTGAATACAGTTCGAATGCAAATCTTGAGAAACACATACTAGAAATCCTTCCCAAGGAAAAATAAATCAAAAAACCAATTAAAGAAGGATACAAAATGCTTAACAAAATATCAGAAGGCAATCTATATTTTTTTAAAACCGCCCATACAAAAAGAAGAGACGATGACGCTAAAACTATACCAAAAATAGTAGCTATTTTATTCGTAATCAAAAAAGTATCTTTTTTAAAACGCCTTTTTAAATCTATATCTCTCCTTACTTCATTTATTTTCTTCAAACACCCTGAGCAAGCATACAGCTTGCTATCTGATATCTTTCCGCAACCTAAGCATTTCTTAGCCATATTATTTATTTCCTTTTTTTATGCGCCTGGCAGGATTCGAACCTGCACACATGGCGCCGGAGGCCATTGCGCTATCCATTACGCTACAGGCGCGTTCAATAATACTTAAATCTAGGTTTGCGCAGTCCTTAACGAAGTTAAAGGCAGGCGCATACATTAATATTTTAATTTGGGTTAGCGCAGTACTCAGCGAAGCTGAGTGCAGGCACATTCCTTGCCTTATAAAACTTTGGCTATATTATCCAATATAATATCTTTATTATTGACCTTGAATTGCTGGACGCTAAAAGTGCGGATTTTTTTCACACCTTTTTTCTGCAGCGCATCTTCCATTAGATGGATACACCGACCATTACCTATTCCGCTGCCATATGTAGTAAAAGCAATCACAGTCTTACCTTCAACTCCAGAACATTTTTCTAAATAAGCGTTCATTGCCGGCGCAGGACCAAATGCCCAGACAGGCGTACCTAAACAAACCAGGTCATAATCCTTAAGATCAAACCGTATTTCTTCTATCTGTGCTTCTTTTTTAAAAAACGCTCTGCTGCATTGACCCAGGAAGCTATCCGTCTCATCTTTGGCCTTTATCTCCATTGATGCTACCGAACCTTGCTTCTCTAGATACTTTTTCAACTCTTCTGCGACTTTCTTAGTATTTCCTGAATAAGAATAATAAATTATTGCGAATCTCATATTCGTGGCGCAATATTCAATTACGTAATTTTAATAAGACCGTAATTTATTCCTAATTATCTTTGATAGAACCATATTTGTGTCAAGGAAAATAGAAGCATCCCCTTTTCTGTAGATCGATTAATCATTATGGATAACCTGAGCTATAACTATCATATTTGATGTGATAAAATGCCGATTCGTCAGCACCTATCTGATTACACCACTGGCTACATGTGGTAGAGGTCCAACCCGTAGGTACCATAATCGTATCTCGCCACTGACTAACGTTCCAACAACTGCAGGCTCTATATGGAGCACTTAAATCTCCTCCTCGAACATCTAGTTTGTATCCGCTCGCTGGATCCATCGTCCCGATACTAACTCCGCCGTCCGACGAAATTTTCATCCTTGGAATTGCTCCTCCTGCTCCTCCTGTTGTCTTAAAATAAATACTATTTTGCGAAGAATTATTATTTTCAATCTCAATTTCGGCTTTCACGTATCCATCATTTACTGTGCCAATGCGTATAGTTCGATCACTACCATCATCAGCAATTATAAAGGTATTCCAATCGCCCTCC
>CAZFPS010000033.1:0-17606 GCA_964520705.1 uncultured Planctomycetia bacterium
GATTTTCATGCCACCATTATAGCACTTTTGGTGGCTAAATTATCACATTACCCTTTATTATATATAAATAATAGTAGTAGTAAAGAAATTTAATTCTGTTAATAAATATAATAACTCTTTATTCTTTATATTGTTATAAGTTTTATAGCTTGTGAATAAGGTATTAATAAAGCTTGATTAGCTCTTAATATCAAAAATTATTCTGTTTATCAACTCTTTAAATTTAGGATCACTATCGATATTATTTTTAATCTTTTTATGGGAATGCAATACGGTTGTATGGTCTTTGCCTCCGAAGCTCTGGCCAATTTCCGGTAGCGAGAGGTCGGTTAGCTCCCTAACCAGATACATTGCTATTTGCCTGGCCATTACAATATTTTTGTTGCGCCGCTTAGCTTTAAAATCACTAATATTTAATTGGTAGTAATTAGCGACTTTTTTTTGTATTGTATCAACAGTAATTTTCTTCACGGATTCGCGCAGCATATCTTTTAATATATCGCGGGCTAGTGAAAGATTAATCTCTGTTACTTCGAATAGCGAATACGCATTTAACCTAACCAATGCGCCTTCCAGCTCTCTAATATTATTTGTGATGGTTTCGGCCAGGAACATTAAAACGTCATCAGGGATTTTCACCTTTTCATTTTCGATCTTCTTTTTTAGAATTGCGACCCGGGTTTCTAAATCTGGCGGCTGGACATCTGTAATTAAGCCCCAGCTAAAACGAGACACCAGACGTTCCTCTAGTTTGTTGATTTCCTTTGGAGACCTGTCGCTGGAGATAATTATCTGTTTATGAGCATCGTGTAGTGTATTAAATGTGTGGAAAAATTCTTCTTGGGTCGATTCTTTGCCTGCGATAAAGTGTATGTCGTCGAGCAATAAGATATCCACATTGCGATATTTTTTTCTAAAGTTGTCCATGGAGTGGTGCTGGATAGAATTGATCAACTCGTTGGTGAACCTTTCGGATGATAGATATGTAATCGCTGTTTGGGGCTTGCGCCTTTTAACTAAGTGACAGATGGCTTGCATGAGATGTGTTTTGCCCAGTCCCACCCCTCCGTAGATAAATAACGGGTTATAGCTCTTTGCTGGGCTCTCCGCTACCGCCAGACAAGCTGCATGGGTGAATCGATTCGATGGGCCCACAACAAAATTATCAAATGTATACTTAGGATTTAATTTAATGTTATCTGCGGGCAGCTCTTTGAATTTGTTTTCAAACTCCTGCAGCTTGGTCTTCTTCCCTTTTTTGACAATCGCAGGATTTACAGATAGGCTGATGTCTGGCTCAAGCTTAGTCAGGTCACGCAATACACCACTGACTAATTCGCGGTAGTGGTCATTGACCCAATCGCTAAAGAACTTATCAGGGCACTCAATATTAATTTTTATTTCTTTTTCAGACCTCTCCCCTTTTATTTTGAGTGGGCCGAACCAAGATTTAAAAGCCATGTCGCCTATTTGCGACTTAATAATTGGTTTTGCCTCTGACCAGATTTTAGTGACGTCTTGCATTGTCTTAAGTGGTTAAGTTCCTCGAGATATCCACACTATTAACAGCTTTTCCACAAGTCTGGGATAACACAGTTCTTCCCCAAATTGGTTAAACAAAAAATCTTTTTGACTAAATTTTTTGTTGCGGGTTTAGATATTATAACAAAGGAAGATTATTTTTCAAGTAAAATATTCAGTAAGGTAAAATCCTCTTACGGTAGAAGCAGTTAACTTTCTAATAAAATTCTTTGCATTGCTTAGTTTTAATTGTATAGGCTGTAATTTTTCTTGACTAACACGGCTTGTATGTTATAATTGCTAAACTATGAAAAAGAATCTCAAGACACCTACGCACATTGTTGGCAAACGCAAGCACGGATTTCGTCGGAGAATGCGTACTGCTAGCGGTAGAACGATTATAAATCGCAGGCGTAAACAAGGCCGCTCAAGGCTTGCCGTATAAGATCGCTTATAAAAATGGTTAAAAATTTAATAATTAAAACGGTTTCGTTTTACCAAGCGCGTGTTTCTCCCCTGCTTGGTAATCACTGTAGATTCTATCCTTCTTGCTCCCAATACATCCAAGAGGCCATAGCCACTCGCGGCCTTTTTATGGGAGTGCTCAAAGGTTTTTCCAGGCTGTTGCGCTGTCACCCTTTGTCTGCCGGAGGCTACGATCCCCTTACCAAATAAACTATGGAAAGACGACTCTTTTTAGCGATAATTCTATCTATTGCAGTACTTATGCTCTATTCTGGAGTTGCTTCTCGCTTTAGTCCTCCCCAGCCACAGCAAGAAGTTGCTGTGCAAGAAACGCCATCAATTGTAGAATCGCCGTCAGAAATTGAACCTATGTATCAGCAAACCATTGCTACACAAGATGTTATGGTAACTAATTTTTCCGAAATGCCTGGAGAGATCCTGCAAAGTGAAGACTTATCTTTATCTGTAACCTCAACGGGGACAGGGATTAAGGAAGTCGATGCTATTTCGTATGAGACCACTTTGGCTCAGACCAATATTGGCCTATTGGTTGATTGGCAGTCTAAGCAGTTCAATAAATATGATATATCAAATGGCATGGCAATGAGTTATGTTGATGAGGCTAGAGGTTTGGAAATTAGAAAAACCTATAGATTTACAAAAAATAGATATATTGTTGAGATGGATGTTGAGTTTATAAATACTTCTGATGCAATCAATAATGTACAGTATAGCATGAATATTGCCTCTATGAGTCAAGAGGTAATTCAAAATAATCCCATTAACCAGCGTTATTTAGAATTCTCGGCTTCGTTGCCTAGCAAAATTGTCAGGGGGAACCTTTTAAGATTTAATCCTAAAACCATTGAGGAAGATATCCAGTGGGTTGGTATCAGGGATAGGTATTTCTGTGTTATTTTGCGACCTCTGCAAGCGGTTGGTGGAGTTATCAAAAGCAAGGATGATGAAGCAACCAGCTATTTACTGCAAGTTCCACAGTTTACACTAGCTCCGGGAGGCCGAATAAAGCACGCTTATCTAATGTATATTGGTCCGCAAAAGCCAGATTTAATCAAAAATTTAGGAGCGGATGCACAAAATATCATTAATTTCGGCATTTTTGACGCTTTATCGCATATTCTTTTAAGCGCGTTAAAGGGCTTGTATAAGCTTAGCAAGAATTGGGGCGTAACTATAATATTGTTTAGTCTATTGGCCTTTCTGGTGATGTCGCCTTTGAGCATAAAGAGCTTTAAGTCAATGAAGAGGATGCAGGAGATGCAACCGCTGATAGAGGAACTGAAAGCCAAATATAAAGATAGTCCCCAGAAGATGAACAAAGAGGTTATGGAACTGTACAGGGAGAAGAAGATTAATCCTTTGGGAGGGTGCTTGCCGATGTTCCTGCAGATGCCTGTTTTTATAGCCCTGTACCAGACCTTGATGCGTTTTATCGACTTAAAGGGGGCTAGCTTCCTTTGGATTAAGGATCTGTCCGAGCCGGATAGATTGTTCGTTTTTAAGAGCAGTTTGCCCATTGTCGGCAACGAGCTAAATGTTTTACCACTGATAATGATTGTAACTATGCTCTTACAGCAAAAGCTAACTAGCGCTAAACAGCCAAAGGCGGCGGGCCAAGGAGCTCAGCAGCAGAAGATGATGAGCTTGTTTATGGCAGTATTCTTTGGTATAATATTTTATCATATGCCGGCAGGGCTTGTGTTATACTGGTCGGTGAATAGCATATCAATGTTGGTGTTCCAAGTCAAAGTTATCGGTAAGCCAGTAGCTAAAACAGAATAAGAAGATATCATGGGACCAATCGAAGTAGAAGCTAAGACGGTAGAAGAGGCGATCGAGAAAGCTTTAGAAATCTTGAAGGTCGATCGCACTGAGATAGATGTACAAGTGCTCTCTGAAGAAAAGAAGGGTTTGTTCGGTATGGAGGGCGGAAAGCTCGCCAAGATCCAAGTAGTTTTAAAGAAGAAAAATACTTGACGTATTTATCGGTAAGGGTTAAAATAGCGTAAAGATTTAGTTTCCACGTAGAAACTGAATCTTATTTAATTAGTGTTAGTTTCCACGTAGAAACTGCTATGTTATGGCAAGAGTAATAGCGATTTGTAATCAGAAGGGTGGGACTGGAAAAACCACCACAGCTATAAATCTGTCTGTTTACCTTGCGTTATTAGAGCATCGTGTTTTGTTGATAGACTTAGACCCCCAAGGAAACAGCACTAGTGGCTTGGGCGTTGATAAGAATAATCTAGAAGGAACAATTTACGATGTTCTTGTAAACGAAGTTGATATAACTTCTTTAATTATAGATAGTTACAACAAAAATCTACAATTAATCCCTTCCGATATCCATCTCATAGGAGCTGAATTAGAATTAGCAAGTTTTTCGCAAAGAGAGAGGCGTTTGTTGAATGTTATTGAGCCTCTTCAGTCACAATATGATTATATAATAATTGATTCACCGCCACATCTCGGCTTAGTAACTTTGAATGCTTTAGTTGCAGGCAACTCTGTACTTATTCCTGTGCAGTGCGAATATTTTGCCCTGGAGGGGTTAGGGCAGCTGTTAAAGACTGTTAATTTAGTCAAGGAAAAATTTAACCCAAGATTGGAAATAGAAGGGGTGTTGTTGACAATGGCGGATTTCAGGACCAATCTGACCGCCGAGGTGATTAATGAAACAAGGTCGTTTTTTAAAGATAAGGTATTTAGAACTATAATCCCACGCAGCATACGCTTATCTGAAGCCCCGGGATTTGGAAAGCCAATATATTATTATGACCGTTCGTCAATAGGGGCGATTAAGTACGATGAATTAGCAAAAGAAATATCATCTCATTTCATAGCAAAGCCAGTCAATTTAGAGAGGGTTGATCAGGAAGAATCTGATAGCACCACTGTTCAGGTTTCTGAAAATTAGCGGAGGAGAGCGAAATGGAGAAGAGAGCTTTAGGTAAAGGTTTGGCTGCTTTAATCGGAGAGAAGCAAGCGCAGATATATAAAAAGCCTGTGCCTTTGTTTGAAGAAGAATCCTCGACGAAAAAAGGCGAGATTCTGTACTTAGAAACCAATAAGGTTTCGGCGGGTAAATTTCAGCCTAGAGAAGATTTCAATGATCGTAAGCTCAAAGATCTCATTGCCTCCATTAAAGAAAAAGGTTTGCTTCAGCCTATTTTGGTGAGGAAGTTGGCTTCTGGCTACGAGATCATTGCTGGAGAGAGACGCTTTAGAGCTGCCAAGGCGTTAAAACTAGACAGGGTCCCGACCATAGTAAAGGACGTGAAGGATGAAGACGCGCTTATAATTTCCTTAGTAGAGAATATCCAGAGGGAGGGATTGAATCCCATAGAAGAGGCGCATGCTTTTCAAAAATTATTAGGTAACTTTAATTTTAGCCAAGATGATATTGCCAAGGCGCTAGGAAAAGACAAAACAACGATCTCTAATATTCTGAGGCTACTTAAATTACCTAAGGATTTACAAGAGTGCCTTCTCAAGGATGAGATATCGTTAGGACACGCGAAGGTTCTTTTGACAACAGATGATGTAAAAAAACAACGTAGACTCTGTCAGTTAGTCATTTCTAACTCTTTGTCTGTCAGAGAGTTAGAAAATATGGTTAACGTTACTATACCGTATAGAAAGAGAAAGGCGGTTGTGGCCCGTCCATTGGATCCTTACATCGCAAATTTTGAAAGAGCACTACAATTGGCACTAGGCACAAAGGTGCGTATAATGGCACACAGGAAGAGGGGCAAGATCATTGTGGAGTATTATTCGCCTCAGGATTTAGAGCGCATTATTAATTTGCTGAAAAAGAGAACATAAGCTTAACACCAAGAATTAATCACATAGGAGAAGTTCCGATGAGTAAAAATGAAGCTACGCTTATTTTAATAAAACCAGACGGTCTTGTTAAGTCTCTTACGGGTAACATCTTGACGCGACTCTCAGAAACAAAACTGGAAATAGTAGCTGCAAAGATTGCTAGGGTTTCAAAGAAACTGGCTGAAGAACACTATAGGCATTTAAAGAATGAACCATTCTTCGACGAGATAATTAAGTATTTAATGGGGGAATTGCATGAGCGCAGAAAGGTTATGGCCTTAATTTACTGGGGACCAGGGGCTATAAAAAAAGTACGAGATTTGGCTGGCGCAACTAATCCTGAAGTCGCTGACTCTACAAGCATTCGCGGTTCATACGGCAGAATTACCAGTAGTGGGATATATGAAAATGTCATACACTGTTCTGCCAACGCTGAAGATGCGCAGAGAGAGATCCAGATGTGGTTTAAGCCCGATGAAATTATAGTAGACCTATATCACGAGTAAGAAAAAATCGAACCGTCTGTTAGAAGGAGTGTCTGGGCATGATTAAGGGAATGACTGGTTTTGGTACCAGCAGTTTTTATTATCAAGCAAAGAAACATGTAATCAACATCCGTTCTGTCAACCACAAGTTCTTTGACTGCGTAATCAGCTTGCCCGACGGGAGCTCTGGTCTGGAGGCGCAGATAAAAAAGGAGTTGTCTAAGCATCTAAAGAGAGGTAGGGTTACTTTCCAGCTATTAAGCCTTGAGCCCTATGCCCACGAACCGGTTTTAAATCAACAGTTGCTTTATAAATATTTTAATCTCATAAAAAACATCGGCCGTTCGCTAAAGATTAAACAGGATGTGGGGTTGCGGGACATAATAGATCTGCCTGAAGTTATCTATCTTAAAAAGAGCAACTACTTTTCCGACAGGAAATTTTTATTGCAGTTTCATAGAGCTATACGTAAAGCACTGGGCAATCTTTCCGCTCTGCGCAAGAGCGAAGGACAGGCGATAAGTCTGGATTTAACCAAGCGCATGCAAAAGATTACGCAAAAATTAAAATTGATACGAAAAATAATGGTTAGTACCATTGAAAGACAAAAAAGACAGCTTAGCAATGATGAGCTAAAGGATTTTCTGAAGAATTATAACGTTGAAGAAGAGATCGTCCGTCTGAATTTTCACGTCAGCACATTTAAGAAGACAATCAGGCAAAATGGGGCGCTGGGCAAGATTTTGGATTTTATCGCTCAAGAGATGCAGCGGGAGATCAATACCTTGAGCGCCAAATTTAGAGATACGAAAGTTTCCTATAGTAGCGTGATTATCAAAGACGAGATAGAGAAGATAAGAGAGCAGCTGCAGAATGTTGAGTAGCGCAGTTTCCAAAAGAAAAAAGTCTTTGTTGTGGGTTGTATCTGGGCCGTCGGGGTCTGGCAAGACTACGTTATGCAATTGGTTATCGCGGAACAAAAACTTAGGCGTAGAGCGTTCAGTATCTTTTACTACGCGACCCGTGAGGAAGGGAGAAAAAAATCATAAAGACTATCATTTTATCTCTAAGAGAGAGTTTTTGCAGAAGATAGGCAGGGGGGAGTTTTTAGAGTGGAAGAAGGTTTTCGATAATTTATATGGTACATCTAAAAAGCTAGTGCTAAGGCTGCTGAATAAGAATAAAGATGTTTTATTGAGCATAGACGTAAAAGGTGCTTTGGAGATAAAGAATAAATTCCCTGGTAGATCTGTATTCATTTTCGTAATTCCTCCTCATAAAAGAGAGTTGGCCGTAAGAACAAGAAAGCGTGCGCGTGAATGTAAGCGAGAAATACAAAAGCGCTTGGCATTTGCAAAAAAAGAACTCATCTACGCCAAGAGATACGACTATATAGTTGTTAACGATAAGCTATCAAAAGCATCAGAAGACTTAAAATCCATAATAACTGCAAAGAGGCTAGAAAATGTCATACGTACCATTAGAAAAAATGATTGATAAAGCGGAACATAGTTTGTATAAGCTAGTAATACTAGCTTCTAAGAGGGCATTGGAGTTGTCCGAAGGCGTGCCCAGCTTGGTCGAAACCAGTTCAGAGATTAAACATACTACAACCGCCTTGCGAGAGATCGCTGAGGGCAAAGTTAGAACCAAGAAGACTTAACGCTATATTTCAACTTCGCCATGATGAAGAAAAAGAATATTTTATTAGGGGTTACTGGCAGTATTGCCGCTTATAAGTCTTGTGATTTAATACGTTTATTGCAAGGCTCTGGTTTTGTTGTGGATGTGATTATGACTAAGGAGGCAAAGGAGTTTATAAGCCCTCTAACTCTGCAGACTTTAGCAGGTCGCAAGGTTTATTCCGAGATAGTCGAAGCAGGCGTAGATTTTGATGTCGAGCATATCGAATTGGCCAAGAGGCCAAATGTTGTTATTATCGCTCCGGCCACAGCCAATATAATCGGCAAATTGGCTAGCGGAATATATGATGATTTGCTTACATGTGTTGTGGCAGCTACTAGGGCCAAGGTGGTTATCGCTCCGGCGATGAATGAAAACATGTATAAGAATCCTATTGTGCAAGACAACATTAGGAAATTAAAGAGTAAAGGGATAAAATTTATCGGGCCGCGCACAGGTCAACTTGCCTGCGGGGACGTGGGGACTGGCTGCTTAGAAGACATAGAAAAAATAGCTAAATTCGTAAAGCAGTTATTGAAATAAATTTCGGCGTGGTAGCCAAGAGGAAAGGCAGCGGTCTGCAAAATCGCTATTCGCCGGTTCGAGTCCGGCCCACGCCTCCAGAAATTTTGACATTTTGTTATTTCATGGGCAAGTGGTGGAATGGCATACACGAAGGACTTAAAATCCTTTGGCCTCACGGCTATGAGGGTTCGACTCCCTCTTTGCCCATGTAATTTTTGAAAAAACTAATTGCATAGGGCGGTTAGCTCAGCCTGGTTAGAGCGTTTGCTTGACATGCAAAAGGTCACAGGTTCGAGTCCTGTACCGCCCACCATTTGCAGATAAGGAAAAATAAAATGAGTGAATTGACTATAGAAAATTTACGACACTCCTGCGCGCATATAATGGCACAGGCTGTACAGGAATTATGGCCGGGCACGAAACTAGGCATAGGCCCATCTATCCAAGATGGTTTTTATTATGATTTTGACAAGCCTGTTAACGCGCAAGGCAAGAAAGAATTATTCTCTGTCGAGGATTTGTCTAAGATAGAGAGTAAGATGAGAGAGATAATCTCCAAGAATGAGTCTTTTGTGCGCCAAGAGATCTCTAAGGTCGAGGCGCTGGAGTTGTTTAAGGGCAGAGGAGAAGACTATAAGTTAGAGCTACTACAGGAACTAGAAGAAGGATCTATCTCAATTTATAAGACTGGAGAAAGTTTTTTGGACTTATGTAGAGGTCCTCATGTCGACTCAACAGGCCAAATTAAATCCTTTAAGCTTTTATCGGTAGCCGGAGCTTATTGGCGCGGGATTGAGACGAATCCGATGCTGCAGAGGATCTATGGGATCGCCTTTTTGGCACAGAAAGACCTAGATGAGTATTTAAAATTCGTAGAAGAGGCCAAGAAGCGCGACCACAGAAAGTTAGGTAAAGAATTAAAATATTTTGATATTTATTTTGACCAGGCTGGCACAGGATTAATTTTCTATCACCCTAAGGGTGCGGTGTTAAGAGGTATCATTGAAGACTATGAGAAACAGGAGCATGCCAAACGCGGGTATCAGCCTGTGATTACTCCGCATATTATGAAGCAGGATCTATGGAATACCTCTGGTCACTACGATTACTATCGTGAAAATATGTTCACCATACTGGTGGAAGAAAAAGAGTATGTGTTAAAGCCTATGAATTGTCCGGGCCACATTCTGATATATAAATCACAGACTCGCAGTTATAAAGATTTGCCCATACGTTATTTTGAATTAGGCACCGTATATCGCTATGAAAAGAGCGGTGTGTTGCATGGATTGTTACGCGCGCGAGGATTTACGCAAGACGATGCGCATATATTTTGTCTACCCGAACAATTAAAGTTTGAGATAAAAGGAGTTTTGGATTTCGTGTTTGATACGATGAAGTTTTTCGGTTTTAATGATTTTAGTATCGAGTTGAGTACGCGGCCTGTAAAATCCATAGGTTCTGATCACGATTGGAGCAGAGCTCAGAATGCTTTAGAAGAGGTTTTAAAAGAAAGCAAATTGGGATATCAGATAATTCCCGGCGAAGGGGCTTTTTACGGACCCAAGGTAGATATCAAATTAAAGGACGCATTAAACAGAGAGTGGCAGTGCGCGACCATACAGTGTGATTTTACTCTTCCGGAGAGATTTGATCTAGAGTATGTTGGTTCCGATGGAAAACCATATCGACCGATAATGTTACACAGGGTTATTTTAGGCAGCATTGAGCGTTTTATCGGTACATTGATTGAGCACTATGCCGGAGCGCTTCCATTTTGGTTGTCGCCCATTCAAGTCGTTGTTCTGCCGGTCAAAGACGCTTTTGCAGCTTACGCCAAAGAGATTAAAGAAATGTTAGAGAGGAATAGCTTCCGCGTTAAGGCAGATTTGCGCAGTGAGAGGCTAGATAAGAAAATCAGAGAGGCTGAGCTGCAGAAAATTCCTTATATCGTAGTAATAGGAGAGAGAGAGTTTAAGTCCAATACCGTGTCTGTGCGCAAACGTTCTTTGGGCAACCAGGGTGAATTTGAATTATTTAATTTTATTCAGAGATTAAGAGAAGAGAATCAAATTAAAGCGTGATAGAAATTCAAAATAAGGAGGTGTAGTCATTAAGAAATTCATTAGGGTAAACGAAAGAATACGCGCTTCGTCGCTAAGGGTAATTGGAGCGGAGGGTGAGCAGTTGGGCATTCTTTCCAGAAGCAAGGCCCTAGAGTTATCTAACCAGCTTGAACTCGATTTAGTAGAGGTTGCTGCTCAGGCTCAACCACCAGTTTGTCGTATAATGGACTTTGCCAAGTTTAAGTACGAACAGGAAAAGAAGGAGAGGCAGGCTAAGAAGCACCAAACATTTATCAAGTTGAAAGAGATTCGCGTAAAACCAAAGATTGGAGAGCACGACTACCAGGTTAAATTAAAACAACTTCACTCATTTTTGGATAAAGGCAACAAGGTGAAGGTTAATTTATTCTATCGTGGTCGCGAGATGAGTCATCAGGAAATAGGTAGGCGTATTGTCGATCGATTCATTCAGGATTCTCAAGATAAGGGAGTGTTGGAGAAGTCTCCCGCTCGAGAAGGCAGAGTTCTTTCTATGGTTATCGCACCACATAAATAGATACGGCAAGTGTGAACACAACAAGAAATTATTAAGAATGGAGATTTACTATGCTTAAAACAAATCGCTCAGTGGCAAAACGTTTTAAATTTACAAAAAGGAAGAAGATAAAGCGCGCGCATGCTAATAAAGGACATATATTAGGTAAGAAAACGCGCAAGCGCAAGAGACGCCTTAGGCGCTCTGCTTTAGTAAGTTCTAAAGACACCAAGAGGATAAGGAGGTTGTTGCCTTATGGCTAGAGTAAAACATAGCGTACGGACACGCGCCAGAAAAAAGAAGGTATTAAAAGCAGCTAAGGGTCAGTATGGCGGACGTCGTAGATGGTATAGAATGGCTAAGGAATCTACAGCTCGCGCTCTGGTATACGCTTATCGAGATAGGAGAGTTAAGAAGCGCGATTTCAGAAAGTTATGGATTAGCCGAATCAATGCCGCCTGCAGAGATGTGGGGATTACCTATAGCCAATTTATCAATAAGCTAAAGAAGGCTAATGTTATTTTGGATAGAAAGGTATTGGCCGATTTAGCTGTTAGTGATCCTAAGACATTCAAAAAAATAGTCGATTTCGTAAACGTAAATAAGTAACAGCTTAGGCTGAATCCATATAATTGTTAAGGAGAAGAGCATGTATGTAATAATAGTTGGTTGCGGTCGAGTAGGTTCTGAACTAGCCATGCTGCTATCTAGTGAAGGCCATAATGTCGTCGTTGTTGACAAGAACCCGGATTCATTTAATCATCTGGGCAAGCAATTCAACGGGCTTACTTTGGTCGGGAGCGGATTTGATATTAAACTGCTTAAAGAAGCTGGTATTGAGAAGGCTACTGCTTTCTGCAGCGTGACCAACGGCGATAATACCAATATAATCTCCTCTCAGGTGGCAAAAAAGATATTCAAGGTGCCTAAGGTGATCGCTAGGATATACGATCCGCACCGAGCGGAGATTTATAAGTCTCTGGGGCTGAGTATTATCAGCGGCACAGTCTTGTTCGCTGCGATGGTCAGAGACAAAATAATTGATGAACACTTCTCAAGTTATCTAGTCGATTCTAGCGAGGTCGGTATTTTGGAGGTGGAGGCGAATACGAAAATCCTCGATAAAACCATAGGGGAGATCAATATGCCTTCGGAGTTTATGGTAGTCACTTTTATAAAGAAGAACAAACGCGCGACTCTGCCTGATTCCACAAATAAGGTAGAGCTCGGGGATAAATTAATAGGGGTCGTGAAAATTCAAAGCCTTAATAAGGTGAAAAAAGCCTTAGGTATAGGAGCGAATTAGCCATGTATATTATTATAGTCGGCGGCGGTAAAGTAGGGCATTTTTTAGCAAAGCGATTAACACAGGATAAGCATACCGTAGTTTTGATTGAAAAAGATAGAGAGCTTTGTAATAAACTAGCGGAAGATTTGGATGCAGTAATTGTTTATGGAGATGGTTGCGAACCGCTTATTTTGGAGGAGGCTAAAATTGACCGCGCTGAAGTGATAGCTGCTGTGACTGGAGCAGATGAAGATAATCTTGTTATCTGTCAGATAGCCAAAGAGAAGTTTAAGGTTAGACGTACGGTTGCGCGAGTAAATGATCCTGATAATGGACATACATTTTCAGAGTTGGGAGTCGATATTCCCATAGATGATACATCCATAATCGCTAAGATTATTGAAGAAGAGGTATCGTTTACTGATTTTGTAAATTTAATGAGTTTTAAGAGGGGCAAACTTGCCATCGTCAGAGTGGATTTACCTGATGAGTCACCCGTTATCAATAAGGAGCTACAGAAGGTTGTTCTACCAGAAGATTCTGTTCTGGTTTCTATTATTAGAGGCAATGATGTTATAGTGCCTAAAGGCAATACTGTATTGAAGGTACAAGATGATGTTATCGCCCTGACCAAAATAGAAAATGAACAACAGCTGCTTAATGTGCTCCTTGGCAAGATTTAGTCTGCCCTTATATTGATATTCTAATGTTTTTTCGAAATACATATTTTGCTATTGTGGGAATATTGTGCGAGATAGGCCTGGCACTAGTTATGCTGGGCTTTATTTATTTATTATGTGTTTTTGCAGGATGGATTATTAGATGATATTTAAGCCACAAGCAAAAGACCTAAAAATTATTGGTTTCTACCTAGGCAAGGTCGTTTTGGGTCTGGGCTTTTGGTTTTTGTTGCCGATGATTACAGCGCTCATTTTTCAAGAACCAGACGCACTGTGTGATTTTAGTATTAGCTTTGTTTTCTCCATGTGCCTAGGTTTGGGATTGACCTTGATATGTAGGCTCTCCAAAGAAGAGAATATTTTAGGCTGGATGCACGGGATGGTGATTGTAGCGTTGTCTTGGATAGTGGCTATGTTCTTGGGCGCAATCCCCATGTGGCTTAGCGGGCACTGGTTGTCTTTCCTGGATGCCTGTTTTGATTCCATGTCTGGTTTTGCGACTACAGGATTAGTCTTGGTACAGGATATAAACCACCTGTCTTACAGTTGCAATTTCTGGAGACACTTGACTATGTTTATAGGCGGCCAGGGCATAGTAATTATTGTGTTGTCTTTTTTGACCGGAGTCGCCCGAGGTTCTTATTCGTTGTATATGGGAGAAGGCAGAGAAGAGCGCATTCTGCCTAACTTATTACAGACGGCCAGATTTATATGGCTGGTAAGCTCTGTATATCTGGTATTAGGTAGTCTTGCTTTAGCTGTATCCATGTGGTTTTCTGGTATGCCCTGGGTCGATTCAATATTTCAGGGCATCTGTATCTTTATGGCTGCTTTCGATACTGGTGGGTTTGCACCGCAAGCCCAAAATATTTTGTACTACCATTCATCTTTCGTAGAACTTGTGTGTATGGTGGTAATGCTTTGGGGAGCGATAAGTTTTTCTATACACTATGCTCTGTGGACTGGTAATAAGAGGGCTCTGTTTAAAGATATAGAGATTCGCGCATTCTTTATCAGCATGATCGTTCTGTTCACGGTGGTGTTGATAGGGCTATGTAACAACCAGGTCTATGATGGTGGAGGGGTTTTATTCCGCAAAGGATTTTTCCATCTATTCTCTGCGCATACGGGCACAGGCTACTCTACTATGTATCCAAGTCAACTCGGCTCTCTATGGAGTCCTTTATCAATATTAGGGTTGATTATGGCGATGAGTTTCGGCGGATGTGTTGGTTCCACCACCGGTGCGATTAAAATGATGAGATTGAGCTTAGTATTTAAAGCCTTTCGGGCGGAGATAAAGAGGTTGATGTTTTCTGATTCCACGGTAGTCGTAGAAAAATTTCACCACATAAAAGACATTACTGTAAAAGACAAACAGGTTAAGAACGCGCTGATGATAATATTCGCTTTTATAGTGCTTTATATTTTTGGAGCATTGGCGGGTGTGTTTTTTGGGTATCCTGTTATGGCCTCGCTATTTGAATCCGTATCAGCCTCAGCGAATGTCGGTTTGTCCATGGGGATCGTTCAGCCTGCGATGCCGGAGCTGCTTAAAGTTATCTATATTTTACAGATGTGGATTGGCAGATTGGAATTTATTGCCGTATTTGTATTGATTGGATTTTTTATATCTTGGTTAAAAGGAAAGTGATTATGATAAGGCGTTTGCAATATATAGTATTTATATTTATTTTATCATTTGCATTTAATGCTTTTGCTCAACCGACCATAGACGAATTAATCGGCAATAGCAAGCAATATGATAGCAAAAAAGTTCTTGTCGAGGGCGAGGCTATCGGCCACTTGATGACCAGGGGTGATCATGCCTGGTTTAATATGGACGATGGTACAGCTAGCATAGGTATCTGGATAGGTTTAGAGCTGGCAGGACAATTAAAGCACTTGGGCAGGCACGCTGTAAAAGGAGACCAAGTTAGAGTCAATGGCGTGTTTAATTCTAATTGCTCCATGCACGGAGGCGATACAGATATCCACGCCAGCAGTATGGTGGTAGTAAAAAATGGCAGCGCTATACAATTAATGCACGACCAAAACAAGGTGAATATCCTTGTGTTTCTTATAGGATTAATGGTATGTCTGTATATTATCAAGACATTGAAGAGAAAGCGTTAAGAGAGTTTGAGGCTATTGGTTCACTGGATGCATTGGAAGCGTTCAGCGTAAAATACTTAGGCAGAAAAGGCGAGATTACAAATTTAATCTCTAAGATTTCCACTCTGCCTGTAGAGGAACGTCCCGAGGCCGGCAAAAGACTAAACTCTTTAAAGAATAAGATTAAAGATTTAGTGGATTCTAAAAAGGCCATTCTAAGCAAAGAGAGAGTTGCTCAGCCTGGTCGTTCGATTGATATAACTCTGCCCGGCATAGCCACGAAGTTGGGTAAGAAGCATCCTCTCACGCAGGTGATGGATGAAATCTGCGATATTTTTATCTCCCTGGGATTTAAGTTATTCGAAGGTCCGGAAATAGAGACAGAGTATAATAATTTTCAGGCCTTAAACATTCCCCTAGACCATCCTTCCCGTGACGCATTCGATACATTTTATTTGGATATGGAGGAAGGTGGTTTCAGAAATACATCTAAAAAGAAGAATAAAAAAGAAAATCTGCTTTTGCGCAGCCACACTTCTCCCGGACAGATCAGAGTGATGCAGAAACACAAGCCTCCGGTGGCGGCTATCGTTCCCGGCAAGGTTTATCGTCCGGATGCTACTGACGCATCACACTCTTTTATGTTTCATCAGGTCGAGGGCTTTTTAGTCGATAAAGAAGTCAAATTTTCTGATTTAAAGGGAGTTCTGGAGAAATTTAGTAAAGAGATGTTTGGTTCTAATACTTGTATGAGGTTTCGGCCGCACTTTTTTCCGTTCACCGAGCCTTCTGCGGAGGTAGATATCTCTTGTTTTATTTGCGGTGGCACAGGCAGATCAAAAGAAAAAAAGAAATCTTGTTCTGTGTGTAAGGGCAGCGGCTGGATTGAGATCTTGGGCTGCGGCATGATCCATCCGTATGTGTTTAAATCTGTGGGATATACAGAAAAGAAGTACACAGGCTTTGCATTTGGCATGGGAGTTGAGAGGATAACCATGTTAAAGTACGGAATAAACGATATAAGAATATTTTTTGAAAACGATATGCGTTTCTTAAATCAGTTTTAGTGAGGTTAACAAGCTTATGTTCACTATGTTCCATAAGTTTGGAGTTCATTTATGAGAGTTTCTGTAAATTGGCTAAAAGATTTTGTTAATATTAATGTAAGCTCGAAGGTCCTGGCAGACAAGCTGACTATGGCTGGCCTCGAAGTAGCCTCTCAAGAAACAATAAATAATGATGTGGTGTTTGAGATTGAGATTACCGCGAATAGGCCGGATTGTTTGAGTATTTTAGGCATTGCTCAGGAAGTAGCAGCTGTTCTGGGAACCAAGCTCAAGACAAAGAATCCCTCTAGACGAAAGCTAAAGGCTAATAGATCAAAAGTGGCTAGATTAAAGAAAGGCTTTATATCCATACAAAACAAAGATGATTGTGCTTTTTATAGAGGGTGTTTAATTACGGATATTAAGATTGGTCCTTCGCCGCAGTGGCTGCGTGATAGAATTGAAGCTTTGGGTGTGCGCTCCGTGAATAACATCGTGGATATCACAAACTACTGCTTGCTAGAGTATGGACAGCCGCTGCACGCGTTTGATTATAATAAGATTATTGAAAAGATATTTGTGCGTCGGGCCAGAAAGAACGAGAAAATTCTTACAATCGATGAAGAAGAAAGGGGACTAAGCGAAAACATTTTAGTAATTAGCGATAAAAATAAAGCTATAGCCATCGCTGGCATTATGGGGGATAAGCTTAGCGAGGTGGATTCTTCAACAAAGAATATTTTACTGGAGAGCGCTTATTTTGATCCGGTTATAGTGCGTAGAGGTTCTCGACAATTAGGCCTATCCAGCGAATCTTCCTATCGCTTCGAAAGACAAGTGGATTTTGAGAGAGTAAAACTTGCGCAAGACAGAGCTATCGAATTGATATGTGAATTAGCTGACGGTAAATTTGTTGACGAACAGGAGACAGGAAAGAAAGTCAAACAGAAATCGCGCCAAGTAAGTTTTAACTGCGCAAGGGCTAGCAAGTTGCTCGCTTTTGATATCAAAAAAGAGCAGGCAAAAAAGATATTCTCTGGTTTGGGATTTTCCTGCAGTGGCTCCGCAAAAGATAGTTTATTGGTTAATATTCCTGTTTTACGTCGAGATATTAAGATAGAAGAGGATTTGGTCGAAGAGTTTGCTAGAATATACGGCTATAGCAATGTGCCTTCTACTCTTCCGGCAATTCGTTCCGAATCCATAGAAAGTTACGAAACGGAAAATATCAAGCAACCGATAAAGGAAGCATTGTGCGCCTTGGGATTTAACGAAGTAATAAATTACAGCCTGATGAGTAAAGATATGCTGGATGCAGCCGACACGGGAGAGGATGCAATAAGATTGAAGA
>CAZFPS010000034.1:0-5386 GCA_964520705.1 uncultured Planctomycetia bacterium
TATTAAACGACATTGAAAGTTCGCAAAGAGTCGAAGATGTTTATGTGGAAGGATCCTTAAGGCGGGTAGAAAAAGAACTTTGTCGACTTAGGAGATTTTTTAATAGCAATTAAAAAGGAGGTTTTAAAAATGAGAAAGATTTCTTTCATTATGATTGTTGGAATGTTGCTAAGCTTATTCAGCTCGCAACAGCTTTATGCCGGAGAGATTGATACTCTGGTAGATAAGTTAGTGGAGAAAGGATTTCTTACGCCGGTTGAAGCGCAGATTATCTTAGATGAAACAAAACATGAGGTTGCCAAAGAAGTGGCAAAAGGCGAATCGTATGCACTTCCTAAGTGGGTACAAAATATCAAATTTAAAGGAGACTTAAGAACTCGTTATCAATATGAGAAAAGAGAAGGTAGCGAAGCTCGACATAGAGGCAGAGTTAGATTCAGATTAGGTTCAGAGATGAAAGTAACCGATAGTGTTAAAGTCGCTGCCGGTTTAGCAACAGGGGGTACAGATCCTCGCTCAACAAATGAGACTTTGGATAATACCTTTGAAACACCTGATATAAGATTAGATTACGCCTATGCGCAATATGTGCCCGTGTCATGGTTAACCCTTATGGGCGGAAAAATTAAGGGTACGCCTTTCTGGACACCGTCTGATTTTTTATGGGATTCTGATATTAATCCCGATGGAGTTGCTGTCAACTTAAATCATGGATTGTCTTCAAACATAGATGGTTTTTTCAACGCAGGATTGTTTATTTTGGATGAGGCAAGCAGTGATACTTCAGATCCTTTTATGTACGTATTACAGCCGGGTGTCGATATTAAGTTTAATGACAACATTAATCTAAAGACCGCTGTTGCTTATCATGGTTTTGATAATATAAAGGGAAGCACTCTTGATCATTCAAGCGGTACAAATTCTTTATCCGGAGGAGCCTTACAGTACAATTATGATTCTCTAGGCGTAAGTACTGAATTGGGATTTAAGAATCCTCTAGGTATAGAAGCTTTGCCTTATTTTGCTTTGATTGGCGAATATATAAACAACTTTGATCCTTCTAGCGATAACGATGGGTTTTTAGTTGGTTGTGCATTTGGAGATAAGAAAGTAGGCAAAAAAGGCCAATGGCAAGCGAAGTATCTTTATAGACGTTTAGAGAGAGATGCTTTCCCAGACACTTTCCCAGATTCAGATTTCTATGGTGGTGAAACTAATGCAAAAGGCCACGAAGCAATATTACAATATGGTCTGCTTGATAATGTAATATTAGGACTTGATTACTATTATTCTGAGCCAATCAAGGGAGCAACCAGAAATCAAGAGCATCTTTTCCAAGCAGACATAGTATTCAAATTCTAATAAGTATGACGTCAGAAAGAATTTACAGAGAATTCTCATGTTTGTCACTCAATTGTCACAATTAAATAGTAATATATTAGTACAAGGAGGAGGTAGTCATGAAAAAGTATTTAAGAAATTTAATAGTTTTTGGGTTTGTGTTTTCTTTAGTAACTAGCGCTTATGCTCAGAAGATGATTCAGGTAAAAGGGTCGGATACCTTAATTAATCTTGTTCAGAGACTAGCGGAAAGTTATATGGAGGAAAACCCGGGTAAGTTTATCGCTGTTACGGGTGGCGGTTCAGGAACAGGAATTGCTGCGTTGATTAATGGTAAATGTGACATCGCGAATGCATCGCGTCTTATGAAAGATAAAGAGATCGCCCAAGCCCAGGATGGTGGCATTAATCCCAAAAGGATAGTAGTTGCTATAGATGGGTTATGTGTCATCACCAATTTAAAAAACCGAATCAATAAACTTACTGTGGATGAAGTTGGGAAGATTTTCCGTGGTGAGATTACTAACTGGAAAGAGCTCAGCGGTGATGATGTGCCCATTACTCTCTACGGCAGGCAGTCCAATTCAGGAACATATGAATTCTTAAAAGATGTAATATTAAAGGGCGACTATTCATCCAGGATGAGGCAAATGAATGGGAATGCCCAAATAGTTGAGGCCGTAAAACAAGATATATCTGGCATAGGGTACGTTGGCGTAGGCTATGTAAAAGAAGAGAAAGGATTAACAGTTGTTGATATTGCAGCTATCGCAGGTGGAGAATACAGCAGCCCTCTTAATCTGAACGATGTGAAAACAGGAAAATATCCGATTACAAGGCCCTTAAATCAATACATCAATGGTACTCCTAATGGTGAGGCACGTGATTTTATCCTTTTTGAGTTGAGTGAAGAAGGGCAAACAATAGTTAAAGAGGAAGGATTCTTTTCTCTTCCTGATGAATATCGCGAATTCAACAATAAAGCACTCGGTATATAGGAATAGTAAAGGGGAAGAATTTGACTAATTTGAAAGAAAGAATTATCCATTGTGTTTTTCTGATTAATGGACTATTAGTCGTTATAGTTCTTTTAGGGATTTTTGGGCTGCTTGTTTTTACTGCAATCCCAGCGTTTAAAGAAATACGCATAGGTGAATTTTTTTTTAGCACTAATTGGAATCCGACTTCCTATGTAAAGTCAGCTTATGGAATTGTTTCAATGTTAGTAAGCACGCTCATGGTTACCTTAGGTGCGCTTCTTATTGCCATACCCTTAGGTATAGGCGCAGCTGCTTATTTATCTGATGTGGCAACTGAGCGTGTAAGGGAGATTGCTAAGCCTATTATTGAAATATTGGCAGGGATACCTTCGGTTGTTATCGGATTCTTAGGTATTGTGTTAGTTGGACCATTTATTGCTAAAGTATTTGGCTTATATAATGGTTTAAACGCTTTTAATGGAGCTATTTTATTAGCTATTATGGCGCTTCCAACGATCATAAGCTTGTCTGAAGACGCTCTTAGAAGTGTGCCTAAAGCCTATCAGCATGCTTCGTTAGCTCTAGGGGCATCTCATTGGCAGACGCTTATGAAAGTGAAAATTCCAGCTGCTTTGTCAGGAATTATAGCAGCAGTAATGCTTGGAATGGGAAGAGCCATAGGAGAGACAATGACTGTTCTTATGGTAACTGGATGCGCTCCGGCTATGCCCAGAAGCTTTTTAGATTCAGTCAGGACAATGACTTCAACGATTGCTATTGAATTAGGAGAGGTTCCTTATAACACTACACATTATTACGCTCTTTTTGGTGTTGGGTTAACCCTTTTTATAATTACTTTTTCGGTAAATATGATCTCGGATATTATTTTACATAAACACCAGAGGTTTGCGAAATGAACAAGAAACAGTTAAAAGAATTTCTTGGGTTTATGTTGCTAAGAGCATGTATAGGAGCTATAGGCTTAATCTTGATAATTATACTTTACGATATTATTACTAAGGGTGCAGGAAGAATATCCTGGGAATTCCTTACAACTATGCCCAGAAAAGGTATGACAGAAGGAGGGATACTGCCGGCCATCGTAGGAACATTTATGGTTACAGTAATTACAGCGATTCTTGCAGTTCCTTTAGGTATGGGGTGTGCAATTTATCTTAATGAATATGCTAAAGATAATAAGATAACAAGGCTCATACGTATGTCTATCCGAAATCTTTCTGGAGTACCTTCTATTGTATATGGTTTATTTGGAGTAGTTCTTTTTGTTCAATTGATGCATTTAGGAACTTGTATTTTGTCAGCAGGATTAACATTAGGTTTGATGACTTTGCCATGGACAATTACCGCAAGTGAAGAAGCGCTAAAAAATGTGCCAAATTCATATAGAGATGGCGCATTGGCATTAGGGGCATCTAAATGGCAATCTATTAGGACAAATGTATTGCCATATGCTATTCCTGGTATGTTAACCGGAACAATTTTAGGATTAGCTCGAGCTGCCGGAGAAACAGCTCCGATATTATTTACCGGAGCAGCTTTTTATCTGCCGTTTTTGCCAAGATCGCTGTTTACTCAATTTATGGCACTACCGTATCATCTTTATATAATGTCAACTCAGCATCATGCAATAGCTAAAGTAAGGCCGATTGCTTATGGAACCGCTCTTGTGTTGATAACATTAGTTTTTGCTATGAATTTATCGGCTATAATTCTAAGATATCAACTTAGAAAGCGCAGGATGGAGTAAAAATGGATATTAAGATAAAGTCAGAAAACTTTAATTTCTATTATAATGAACTAAAAGCCTTAAAAAATATCTCTATGGATATATTTAAGAATACAGTTGTAGGGATAATTGGTCCCTCTGGTTGCGGAAAGTCTACGTTCTTAAGAAGCATAAACCGTATGAATGATGTAATCTTCGGCGCAAAGTACGAAGGTAAAATTTTAATAGATGAAAAGAATATTTTTGAACCTGATGTGGATGTCGTTCAGATT
Source organism: uncultured Planctomycetia bacterium (assembly GCA_964520705.1). Taxonomy (GTDB): domain Bacteria; phylum Omnitrophota; class Gorgyraeia; order Velamenicoccales; family JABMQK01; genus CAZFPS01. Next base: position 4,341 of record CAZFPS010000034.1, read on the forward strand.
AGAAGAAGGGTAGGAATGGTTTTTCAAAAATCAAACCCTTTTCCAAAATCTATATTTGATAATGTAGCCTATGGTCTTAGAGTTAATGGAATAAGAGATAAGGATTATATAATTCAGAAAGTGGAAAAAAGCCTAAAAGATTCTGCTTTGTGGGATGAAGTTAAAGACAGGCTGTCTAAGAGTGCTTTTGATTTATCCGGAGGACAACAGCAAAGATTATGTATTGCTAGAGCACTGGCTGTTGAGCCTGAAGTATTGTTAATGGACGAACCAGCATCCGCATTAGATCCTACTGCTACGCTAAAAATAGAGGAGCTTATTCAGGAATTAAAAAAGAAATATACAATTATAATAGTCACTCATAATATGCAACAGGCAGCGCGCATTTCTGATTATACAGCTTTCTTTATGTTGGGTGAATTGGTAGAATATGATATTACAAACAAGGTTTTTACTAAGCCATCTAAGAAGATTACTGAGGATTATATAACAGGAAGATTTGGATAAGAAAAGGAGTTTTTATGAAGAGACATTTTGATGAAGATTTGAAGAAATTAAATACGGATATTCTAAAAATGGCCACTCTTGCAGAAGAAGCTATCTTTAAATCAGTAGAAGCTCTAAAGAATAGAGATAAAGAATTGGCGCACTCTGTAATACAGGATGACCGAAAGGTTGATGAATTGGAATTAACTGTAGAAGAAGCTGCTATTGATCTCCTGGCTTTAAAGCAGCCACTGGCAAGAGATTTGAGATTTATAACTACCGGCATGAAGATAAATGCAGAATTGGAAAGAATAGCGGATCTTGCTGTCAATATCGCACAACGCGTTCTTGAAATCGCTGATAAGCCCATACTGAAACCACTTATCGACATCCCCAAGTTAACCGATATTGCCAGAAAGATGGTAAAAGACGTTATTGATGCTTTTGTCAATAGAGATGAGAATTTAGCAAAAGATGTTATACTCTCTGATTCAGAAGCCGACAATCTGAGGAATTTGATTCAGAAAGAGCTTATTAATGATTATATGAGTAAAGACGCA
>CAZFPS010000034.1:5396-17508 GCA_964520705.1 uncultured Planctomycetia bacterium
TGCTACCAGGGCGGTTCCGCTTCTTCTAATCGCACGGCACTTAGAAAGGATTTGTGATCACGCTACAAATATTGCTGAGGATGTTATTTACATGATCCAGGCTAAAGTTGTAAAACATCATCTTGAGAAATTAAAGAATGGAAAATAAAATATCCCCGATGTCCATCTTAATAATATGGACAAATACCAATATTTTGCCTCCCCAATAGTTACTTCACTCCGGGCTAAAAAAGACCGGACAAATAGGACAAATTTCGAGCCTTTAAGAGCTAATATTTACACAAAACACCTCTCTAAAAGCTCAATAATTCTTGTAATGTGGCCAATATTAGGTATAATTTAGGTAGCTATTTTAGAGAGTTCCCTTTTTATATAATACCAGGGGGGAGCGAAATTTTTAACCCGTTGTAATTAAAAAAAGTTGCAACGGGTTTTTTATTATAATTGGCCTTATTAATTTTTTAATCATTAATAGAAACTTTTATGGTATAATTGGTGTCTAATAAAGTAAGCGGGAACTTCTATGCTATCCGAGAAGAGTTAATTTCTTACAACATATAAAATTATGCTTGAAAAAATCATAGCTTATTTTGCCAGGCGTCACCTCCTCACCAATCTTATTTTCATCACCATTTTTATTGGTGGTATATCTGCTTGGAATAATACGAGCAAAGAAGAGATGCCAGATATCGAGTTTGATCATGCGCATGTAACAGCACGCTATCCTGGTGCAACTGCCGAAGAGGTTGAGCACTTTGTTACTAAACCTCTAGAGGATCAACTAAAAGGTATTGACGGTGTTTACAGGATCACCAGTACAACGAGTGATGGAAGCGCCAGTATCAGTGTTGAATTTGAGAAGAACTATGCTGATCTTGATGAAACCTTAATGGAAGTAAGAAATGAGGTTCTTGATGTAGATCTTCCTGATGATGTCACAGATGATCCAGAAGTACATGTGTGGAAGACTACAAAAATGGCTATAATAGATATCGTTTTAATTGATACCCAAAAACATCTTCTTGATATTGAATCGCGCAGGCGGTTACAACAATATGCATATAATTTGGAGCAACAGCTGCTCAATTTACCTGAAATAAACAGTATTGAAAAATCCGGCTACCTGCAAGAAGAAATACAGATAATGATTAAGCCGCAGAAACTAAGGGAATTTGATATACCGTTTAATACGGTGATGAAGGAAGTGAGGAGCAGCCATGTCCGCCAGCCAGCCGGCAGCATCGAAACAAAAAGCGAACCAAAGGTAACGTTACTCTCCGAACTTGATACTGTTGATAAATTAGAAGATTTAGCTATACAGGGAGGATTTGAGGGTCAGGTTGTAAAACTCAAAGAAGTAGCTGATATTATTCGCGGGTTTGAAAAAAATAAATCAATACTCAAGGTCAACGGCCACGAAGCAATAATACTGCGGGCAATTAAAAACAGTTCTTATGGAATACTCGAGGCACTCGAGGCGGTAAAGAAACAGACTAAAAATTTCCAAAAGAATAATCTCCGGGATACGGGAATTGAGCTGGTCAGCCTTGATGATGAATCGGTGGATTTAAAAAACAGGTTATTTATTGTTGTAACAAACGGTTTAATAGGCTTTATATTGATACTCATTATGCTTTTTGTTTTTTTGGATTTCAGATCAGGTATCTGGGTAGCCATGGGCATACCTTTTACTCTGTGTTTTTCAATGATTGGCGTATTAATGATGGGTTATACTATAAATAATATAACACTTGCAGCCGTTATTATAGTCTTAGGCATGATTGTTGATGATGCTATTGTTGTATCGGAAAATATAACTCGATTGCGTTTGGAAGGTATGTCTTCAGAGGAAGCTACGATTAAAGGGACGGTATTTGTTTTTCTTCCTATCGTGGCAAGTATTCTGACGACCTGCATTGCCTTTGTTCCTTTATTTTTCTTCCGCGGTCGGTTTGGAAAAATGCTTGTATTCATTCCACCGATCATATTTATTATGCTTGGGGCAAGCCTTTTTGAGTCATTGATGATACTTCCGGGGCATATGCGTCTTGATCTTTCGGTATTCAATGGGCTGGTAAGTAGATTCAGAAAAATAATACCTCAGAAGCAGAATGAGCATTGGTTCAATAAAGTAGAAGATTGGTACGGAAATATCTTAAATAAGATTTTGTCTTTTAAATGGAAAATAATTTTGGTTTTTGTTTTGTTGCTTATTTTTTCTGGGTATATTGTTAAGACGAAGATGAAATATGTCATGTTTCCGGATGAAGAAACAAGGCAGATTTCTTTGACTGGCGAGGCCCCTCTAGATGCAGATAGGTATGATACAGCAGAACTGACCAAGCAGGTCGAAGACATAATCGCTCCTTATGCGGGAAAAGAAGTGATAGGTTTTCGAACGCAGATATCCAGGAGCAGATGGGGAAGAGCGGTTGAGGAGAATAAATTTAGTATAAACATCGAGATTTTGCCAAAGGAAAAGCGTAAAAAATCAGCAGATCAGATCATTAAAGAATGGGAAAAGAAATTTGTCGATATTAAAGATCTCAAAGATATAAAAGCTGTCAAAAGTAGATGGGGGCATGCCAGCGGAAGTCCGGTTGAGCTTATTGTTCAGGAGAACGACGATAAAATAAGAGACATGATTGCCGAGCAGCTAGCCGAATCGATGAAGAAACATCCCGCACTTGAAAATGTTGAAATAGAACGACCTTTACAGAATGAAGAATATAAAATCAGTCTTGATCGTGAAAAGATTAAGCGTTTGTCGATAAGTGCCGATAATGTTTCTGCTACGCTCAGAGCAGCTCTGGAAGGAACTGTTGTTTATGAACTATTGCAAGGCGATGAAGAAGTAGATGTGCGATTTACTGTTATTGAACAGGCAAAAGAAGATATTGAAAAGATTTTGGATATTCCTGTAGAGAATACAGGAAATTATCTTGTGCCTTTGAGAGATATAGTTTCTGTTGAGAAAACCATTACACCAAATTCCATAGATAGAAAAGACTATAAAAGAGTCACCACAATCTTAGCGGATATAAAAAAAGGGGCAGGCAGAACACCTGTGGGAATAGCCGAGGATCTTGAAACGAAAGAATTTCCTAAAATTTTGTCTCAGTACCCTACGGTTCGGCTTGGTTTTGAAGGAGAAATAAAAGATACGCGTGAATCCGGGGGAGATTTTACCACCTCGATAATTATGGCAGTCTTATTGATATATATTATACTTGTTTTGTTATTAAATTCATTGACTAGACCTATTATCATTATGTTGGCGATTCCATTCGGCATTGTAGGAATTGTACTTGCGTTTTGGCTGCACGGTAAAGTCTTGTTTGGTTTTTTTGCCGCTATTGGCGCGATAGGATTAGCAGGTGTGGTGGTCAATGATTCTATAATTATGTTGGTGAAATTAGAAAAAAACTATAATAGCGGTCTTGGGCCAGAAGCCTCAAATGAACAAATTTCTTCCATAGCAAAAACTAGATTACGAGCAGTTCTCCTTACGACACTTACTACGGTAGTTGGTCTTCTGCCGACTGCATATGGTTTTACTGGTTATGATGCGATGTTAGCAGAGATGATGCTTGCCTTGACATGGGGCCTACTTTTTGGGACACTTATTACATTGATCCTTGTGCCGTGTGCGTATAGCTTCCTAAAGGAGGCAGAATACAAATTATTGGGTTTACGAAGGGCATACAATGTATAAAAGAATAGTTGTCATATTGATAGGTATATTTATTTTGTTCGTTTTTATTTCTGTCCGTGTAATGATTGCTGAAGAAATTATAGAGGAAGAAAAACAAGATGTGACTCGTGCGCTTACAATAGAAGATTTCATTGAATTGGCAGCGGCTAATGATAAGGAGTTTGAAGCTATTCTTATCGATGAACTAAAACTCCAATATGAAAAGGATTTAGATTTACCGGCGCGGGATTTAATACTTGAAGTAAAAATGGAGTATGATTATTTTCTAAAACAAGATAGAAGCGGGCGTGAGACAACATGGGGATTGAGCAAATTATTTCCTATGACAGGGACTTCTATTACGGCAGAATATTCAGTTGCGCCTTCATCTACTTCCACGACAGACTCTTCTGATTTTAGCGTTTATATTACTCAGCCGATTGCCCGAAACGCATTCGGTAAAGTCACGCGCTTACACGACAAAATTATCGGCATAGAGATAGATGTAGCTAGGCATCAAATAGTGGAGGCCTATGAGGACTACTTAGCCACAATAATTAGCGCCTATTATGATTGGTATGAAGCTTATGAAAATTTAAAAGTCGCTGAGTCTTCCTATAATGAAAATCTCAAACTCTTAGATAATATCAAAGAGAGACAGGAGAGTAAAATTGCCCTTCCTATAGATGTGAACAAGATTAAACTGCAAGCATTAAGTAAAAAAGAGACCTTGATTACGTCCCAAGAGGAATATGAAAATTACCTTAATACCGTAAAGACGGCTATTCGCTATGAGGATAGTAAAGAATTAATTCCAGTTAATCCCTTATTGTATAGCGATAAAGAAGTATCCTTTGATGCCGATTTTTCAAGACTTAGAGAGGTTGGCCGTACTTTCCAGGTTTTAAAATTATTAGAAGAGAAGAGTTCTTTGGATGTTAAGAAGAGCGCTGACGACCTATTACCTTCAATCGACTTACTTATTGGTTATGAAATAGACGCTGATTATTATGATTTACAAAGAAAAGATACCATGGCCTATGCGGGTTTAAGCATGGAATTCCCTTTTCCTGATCAGGTTGACAGAGCAGAATATAATGTGGACAAAATCGAAGAGCAAGAAGCTAGGCTCGCTTCCAATAATGTTTACTATCAATTGTATCGAGATATTAAGAACTTGGCTTTAGTGATTCAGCGTGAAAAAGACCTAATTCAGATTGCCGATGAAAAGGTTGCTACGGCTGAGGCGATTTTGGAAGATGAGTCTAAAAATTACACCTATGGAAAAGTATCGTTAAATGACTATATTGATGCAGTTAACGATCTAGATACGAATCGTTTTAATAAGATATATCATGAACTACAACTCAAGCGGGCAAAAGTTGAGTGGCTGCGTTTGACCGATAAGCTGATTTCAAAGAAGGAAATTTCAGAAAAAGGCAATTAACAAAGTACAAAATCGTTCTTAAAATCTATTTTTTCGGTTATTAAAAAAGTTCGAAAAGTCGTCTACGAAGGGGAGCAAATTTTTCAACCCGTTGTAATTAAAAAAGTTGCAATGGGTTTTTGTTTGGGTAGTATAACAAAAATAATAGGTATAAATATTTTATGAAAAAAACTTGACAAGAGGCATAGGGTAGTGTATATTTGATAATGGAAACCATTCCCAATAAGGAGATTAAGATGCCAGGTAGATATGGAAGAGGAGGGCCACCGTGGTGGTCAGGAAGAATCCGGGAGTGTGGATATAGGTTAACTATACCACGAGAAACGATTCTTAGTATCCTTAGTAAGACAACAGAACATTTAAGTGCAGAAGATGTATATGGGCAAGTACACAAGGTCTATCCGAATATCGGCCTGACTACTGTCTATCGCACCCTGGAGCTCCTTGTTCATTTGGGGTTTATATTTAAGTTTGATTTTGGGGACGGTAGGGCAAGATATGAATTAACTGAGGGCCCTAAAGGTGTTAGACATCATCATCATCTAGTATGCACTGCTTGCGGAAGGGTAGTAGATTATACCGATTTTATAGATGAAGAGGTAGAACTGTTGAATCAGACCGAGAGAGGGCTTTCAAAGAAGTATAATTTTAAGATCACTAATCATTTAATTCAGTTTTATGGATTATGTGATCAATGTAGAGTAAAAAAGTAACAATATTTTTTTTGCAGAGTAAATGAAAATGATTATCATTAAGAAGAAAGGAGGTGATTAAAATGCCAGGGTTTGATGGAACAGGTCCTCAAGGAATGGGGCCGATGACAGGTGGCGGAAGAGGTTACTGCGCAGTCCCGGCAGATGTACAGGCAGGGCTAGCTGGCGGTAGGTCATTTGGTCGAGGCAGAGGTAGAGGCCGCGGCAGAGGCTGGAGAAATCAGTATTGGACAACAGGGATGCCGGGTTGGGTGAGAGCTTCTTATGGTTATCCAGCATTTGGTGGTTGGGCAAATCCCAATGTGCCAGAATTAACACCTAAGCAAGAAGTGGATATGTTAAAAGATCAGGCTGAGATTATTAAACAGCAACTTGATGATATCCAGAGTCGCATAAGTACATTGGAAAAAGCCCAGTCAGAGGAAAGTGGTTAAACTAACGGATGAAGAATAGGCAGTGAAAGTAAAATAGTATGTCTATTCTTCATCCAGATTTTTAAGTTGGAGGATTAGTTATGAGAGTTGCAATATCGACAGATGGAGAATTTGTATCTGCGCATTTTGGTAGATGCCCAACTTTTACTATCGTGGACATAATAAAAAACGGAGATGTTGTACTTAAAGAATCTGTAGAGAATCCTGGCCATCAGCCGGGCTATATTCCTCAATTTTTACATCAAAAAGGAGTCAATTGTATTATAGCTGGAGGTATGGGTATGCGTGCCCAGGGATTTTTTGATGAATTTGGTATTCAGGCAGTTGTCGGCGTAAGCGGCAAGGTCGATGATGTCATAGAAAAAATAAAGAAAGGAACCCTAGAGGGCGGCGAGAGCCTTTGTAAGCCAGGCGCCGGAAAAGGCTATGGCTTAGACAAGACAGAATGTGATCATCCAAAACAAGATCATTGTGAACATTAGATAATAAAGGAGGACAGATGAAGCTTTGCGTAACTGCACAAGGGGATAATTTAGAGGCGACTGTAGATCCGCGATTTGGTAGATGCCAATATTTTATTATTGTGGATTCCGATACATTGGCATTTCAGGCGATTCAGAATCCAAATATTGAATCAATGGGTGGAGCAGGTATTCAATCATCTCAACTTGTAGCTTCGCAAAAGGTAAAGATGGTTTTGACCGGGAATGTTGGCCCAAATGCGTTTCAGACACTTCAAGCAGCAGGTATTGAGATCATTGTTGGAGTTTCAGGTAGCGTTAAAGAGGCGTTAGAGAAGTTTAAGAAGGGTAAATTGAAACCAACTCAAGGTCCCAGTGTAAATTCTAAATTCGGTATGCCCGGAAAGTAAAAAAATCAGGAGGGAATAAAATGCCATTTTTTGAACCTTTAGACAAATTAGATCCGAAGAACGTTGATTTAGAAAGGGCAAGGAAATCTTTAAGAGAAGAGCTTGAGGCGATAGATTTCTATCAGGAGAGGATAGATGCTACAAGCGATGAAACTTTGAAGAAAATTTTAGCCCATAATATGAATGAAGAGAAAGAGCATACAGCAATGCTTATAGAATGGATTAGGAAGAATGATCCGACACAGAATAAAATGTTTGAAGAACATGATTAGGAGGTGATTATCATGCCATTCGGAGATGGAACAGGACCCTTAGGTCGAGGACCAGGCACAGGAAGAGGCGGAGGTAGAGGTTTTGGTCGAGGTGGTGGTTCTGGCCGAGGCAGAATGGGAGGGAATCGTCCAGGCGCAGGACCGGCTGGATTTTGCATATGTCCAAGCTGTGGCGAGAAGGTACCACATCAAGCAGGCGTGCCTTGTTATTCTTTAGATTGCCCTAAATGCGGCATGGGTATGGTAAGGGAGTAGATATGGAGAATAAAGTATCAGAAAATCATAAAAAGTATTTAGATAGAGTAGAGTTTCTTAAAAGTTTTGGTTACGATATTGAAAAAGAGAGAAGGTTCATTTTTGAGAAGGCTGAGCCTATTTCTGGTAATATTTTAGAAATTGGGACGGGCAAAGGCCACTTCGCCTTAGAGCTTGCCAGAGAAGGGCATATGTTTACAAGTATTGATGTTTCAGAGGAGGAGCAGGAATTTGCCAGATTGAACATTGCGCACGCCGGCTTCTCAAAACAGGTTCATTTTAAAATAGCAGATGCTGAACATCTGAATTTTAAAGATGTCAGCATCGATACTATTTTTTCTATCAATACAATCCATCACCTCGCCAATCCTTTTAAGGTAGTGGATGAATTGGTACGAATCGTTTCTTCTCAAGGTAAGGTTATTTTAAGCGACTTTAACAAAGAAGGTTTTAGAATAATGAACAAAGCCCATGAAAGCGAAGGAAGAAAACACGAGTCTAATGTCGTTACTCTAGGCGATATCAAAGAGTATTTAAAAAACAAAGATTTCCAAACAGAAGAATATAGTAGTCAGTTTCAGGATGTATTGATAGTTTATAGGAAATAGTATGATAATTTCTGTTGCCAGCGGTAAAGGTGGGACTGGAAAGACTATAGTCGCTACCAGCCTGGCCCTTTCAATAAATAATGGTGTTCAATTCTTGGATTGCGATGTAGAGGAGCCCAACGCCCACATTTTTTTAAAACCTGCCATAAAAGAAACTAAGAAAGTTTTTATTCCTGTTCCTGAAATAGATGAAGCAAAGTGCACTTATTGCGGCAAGTGTCGCGAGGTTTGCGTTTATAACGCTATTGCGGTAATACCGGCCTCCGGAAACAATAAGGGGAATGTTCTAGTTTTTCCGAATCTCTGCCACGGCTGCGGCAGTTGTAGTTACTTTTGTCCTCAGGGAGCGATAAAGGAAGTGGATAGAGAAATCGGCGTGATTGAAATAGGGAGCTCTAATTCCATACAATTTATACATGGTCGCCTTAATATAGGAGAGGCAATGGCGCCGCCGGTTATCAGGGAGGTTAAAAAATATATTAACCCTGAGCTTAAAGTTATTATTGATGCTCCGCCAGGAACGTCATGCCCTGTGGTTGAGACTATAAAAAGAAGCAATTTTTGTATACTGGTTACCGAACCTACGCCATTTGGATTAAATGATTTAATTCTCGCAGTAGAAGTTTTAAGAAAACTTGTTATTCCTTTTGGCGTTATTATTAACCGTTCAGACTTAGGAGATAGAAAAACAGATAAATATTGTCAAGACGAGAATATACCTATACTCATGCGGATTCCTTTTAAAAAAGAGATAGCTATAGCTTATTCAAAAGGAGAACCTATCGTTAAGGCATTCCCAGAATACAAGAAAGAATTTATCGAACTATATAATAAGATTTTAGGAATAATATAATGAAACAGATTGTAATTATTAGTGGAAAGGGAGGAACTGGCAAGACCGTGATTACGGGGGCATTTGCTGCGTTAGCGAAGAATAAAGTTATGGCTGATTGCGATGTTGATGCTGCGGATTTACATCTTTTGTTAGAGCCGACCATTAAAGAGCGTCATGAGTTTAGGAGTGGAAAGACAGCAAAGATCGACCGAAAATCCTGTGAGCAGTGCGGAAAATGTATAGTTGCTTGCCGTTTTGATGCGATAAGTGAAGATTTTGTAGTGGATCCAATTGCCTGCGAAGGATGTGCTTTCTGTAGTTTTATCTGCCCCGAAGGCGCTGTAAAGATGGAAGAAAATATTTCGGGCGAATGGTTTATCTCTGATACGCGTTTTGGCCCTATGGTACACGCAAAGCTTGGTATAGCCGAAGAGAATTCAGGAAAATTGGTATCATTGGTTAGGCAAAAGGCGAAGGAGTTGGCAGATAGGCAAAATCACGATTGGATTATTATTGATGGAGCTCCAGGTATAGGTTGTTCTGTAATCGCTTCGCTTTCGGGGATAGATTGCGCAGTGGTAGTGACTGAGCCGACGCTATCAGGCCTGCATGATGCCGATAGAGTTCTCAGCGTAGCCAAACATTTTGGAGTTTTAACTAAATTGATAGTGAATAAATACGACTTAAATATTGATATGACAGGAAGAATACAAGAATACTGCAAAGATAATAATATTGATTTAATCGGGAAAATCCCTTTTGATAAATCTATGGTAGAAGCTATGGTTCAAGGAAAGACAATAATAGAATATTCAGATGGGAGGGTTAAAGAAGAGATTGTTAGTGCCTGGGAGAAGTTGCAGGGAAAACTAAGGTAGATAACTACTGAAAGGAGTTGAAAATGCACGATATCCATCGAAGGTTTTCTGATAAATTCAGAAGTAATTGGATAAAGGTGAAGTTCTATAAAGAAAAACCAGACTTAGATAATTTTAAGAAACTAAAAGATGTAAGATTTTGCGAAGCGACAAAAGAGGCTATCACATGTCCTATTCTTTTGGATAGAGAAAGTATATCCTGTCTGGGCGCGCAATATGTCTTTGGATGGAAACCAGATTTTAAACGTAAGCTTATGGGTAGTTGTTTTAATAAACGTAAGACCGAGATGAAAAATATTAAGTTAATGCTTTCGCATACGCCGTGTCTAAATAGTTATTTCAATTATATAGGATTAAATACCGAAGGCGAACCAGATTTGATTATGTCGTATATGACACCGAGAGATGCTATGACTTTGGTAAAAACATATCATAATCATGAAGGTAAAAGTTGGGATATTTCTTTGAGTGGCATGGTGGCTATTTGCGGAGGAATAGCAGTGCAGTCTTTTTTGACAAAGAATGTTTCTTTGTCTTTTGGTTGTGATGATTCAAGGAAGTACGCTGATATTAGAGGAGAAAATTTAGCAGTAGGGATTCCAAGGAAATTATTTAATATCTTTGTAGATTAAGAGGTTTTCTAATGCAAAAAATGGATGAAAGAGAGAAAATAGGACAAGAAAAGCGCCTTAAAGAAAGAATGCTTGAGATAAAACACAAGCTTATTGTTATAAGCGGAAAAGGCGGTGTCGGAAAGACTACCGTGGCAACTAATTTAGCTTATGGATTGGCTGTTCAAGGAAATAACGTAGGTATTTTAGATGTTGATATTCACGGGCCCAACATTGCCAAGATGTTAGGAATTGAAGGGAAAAGGCTCGTAGGCTCTGAGTTTAGGATCGAGCCCGTAAAAGTTTTATCTAATCTAAAAGCAGTAAGCCTTGCTTTATTGTTTGAGAATAAAGATCAGCCAATAATCTGGCGTGGGCCGCTTAAAATGATAACCATAAAACAGTTCTTAAGCGATGTTAATTGGGGTGAGCTTGATTATTTGATAATAGATTCTCCTCCTGGCACAGGAGATGAACCGTTAAGTGTGTGTCAATTTATTCCGGATATAAATGGCGCAATTATCGTTACAACACCTCAGGATGTAGCAATTTTGGATTCGAGAAAAAGTGTTAATTTTGTAAAAGAGCTAAAAATTCCTGTCTTAGGAATAATTGAGAATATGAGTGGTTTTATATATCCCCATTGTAAAAAAGAAATAGATTTGTATGGGACAGGCGGCGGCGAGAATTTAGCTTATGATTTAAAAGTGCCATTTCTAGGAAGAATTCCGTTTGAGATTAACATTGTAAAATCTGGAGATAAAGGAGAACCATTCTTCGGACAAGGAAAAGAAAATCCTCCTGCTGAAAGGATGGATGAAATAATAAAGAAAATTATGAATCATTTAAAGAGTAATGAAATATAATGATATTTGTAAGTGGTATGATGTTTGTCCGCTCAAAAGATATAATGAAGATCTGCCAGTCAAAAGAAATAGAGGTCTTGGCACAGCTGCCTTTTTCTGAAGATGTAAGCCGTTCGTTCGCTCATTAAAGGCGTACCTATCGTAGGATTTTGCAATAATCACATAACCAAGGAGATTATTGAGTTATGGAAGAAGATTTAAAAACTTATCCAGAAAATATTCTAACACTGGCCAGAAATCCAAAGCATTTAGGAAGAATGAGTGACCCTGTAAGCGCAGCATTCATAAAGGGCCCTTGTGGTGATGAAATGGAGTTTTATCTTGTGATTGATAATGGAATCGTTAAAGAGGTGAAATTCTTTACAAACGGATGTGTGGCTACAATTGCATGTGGAGAAACAGCTGCCAGATTAGCGCTAGGTAAGTCTATTGATGATATCTTGAGCATTTCACCAAGGATGGTAAAGGATATTTTGAAAGGCTTGCCAGAAGATCATAGCCATTGTTCAATTTTAGCGGTGAGTACTCTTTATAGGGCCATAGCAGACTATTTACTTAGAAGATAAGTTACATGGGTTCAATCGCAAAATGAATGGCAGGTTATAGAGAGCCCAATCGGTAAGGTGGA
>CAZFPS010000035.1:0-16995 GCA_964520705.1 uncultured Planctomycetia bacterium
TATTTTACCCCACGTTCTTTGGCATAAACGAGTGAAGGAATGGATAAAGACTGTAATTGCCCCTTTGACCCAATAGCATACGCCTTATTAGGCAAGATGCTCTCAATGATAGGCACACCGTTACCGCCAGCCTTATATATACCTTCGGCTACAGCGAGTCTACCCGCTACTGTTAGAACAAACATATTATTTTTAATTTGAGGCTGGATGACAAAACATTCATCTTCAAAACCATAGTATTGCCTATCATATAACTCTTTAGCGATATATTCCTCATCGCCCAAGCTGCAGCAAAAGATAAAAGTCTGTTTCCGGCGAACCTTTCTTGATAAGCCTATCGCTTTTTGTTTAAGAATTCTGCCTAAAATAGTAATATGCTGGAGCCTTTCTCTTCCCCGGCGTAACTCTACTATCCGGGCTATCTGCTCACGAGTAATCTCAGGCTTGTCTTTATAAAAAGCTTTATCAATAGCCAAGGTGAGTTTCTCATCGTTATTAGAGCTAAACAGGGCTTTAAGGTCAAGCAGGATCTTAGGCGTATCCGGCCCCAGCCCCAGTCTGGTGGCGTCCCCTCCGGCAGGAATCAGATTGCCCAATTCGCCTGCGTTACGTGATGCCCGAAATAACTTAATTCCCCCTTGAGTAGCAGGATAGCGAATAACTTGATTATAACCAGGTGTACCTTGCAGGCTAACCAAATATTCAAATTGGCTATGTTCATTTAATAAGCCTAAATGCTTAAATATATCTTGCCCGTATTTAGCAGCTAAAGGAACAAGAATATCGCTAGTGGCTTTAAGCCAGGTCTGTTTATCTGTATAGGCCTGGACAGGAATAAATAGTGGACTGCTGGAAGAAGCCGAAACACCTATATTCTGCTTTATTTGCTCAATAAGGTACATTCTATATTTTGTACTTACTGAAACCTTACTTAAAAAGGAAATTCTATTGAACTTTAGAATATCGTTTTTTGTGGAAACCGGGCTACTGGATTGGTGAGGCTTTCTCTTGTCTGCGGAGATAGAAAGAGTTTCTATTCCTTCTTTAAGGCAAAATACAGCTGTATCAAATTCATCTCTAAATAGATTACGAAGTTCTAATGGCACTTGGTTAAATTCCTCCAAAACTTTCTCATAAAGCTCTACTAGGCTTTTTATTGCTCGAGAATCATCAATTTCTTCTAAAACTTCAATAAAGTTAAAATTTTTCAGACGAATTCCTATCCGAGCAAAGTTGCATCCCCTAAGATAATCAATGATCATAGATATGATGACCTCAGGGTGCCTCTCACTTAATTCTATTAGTATCCCTACCACATAATCTCTTTGCCAAGGTGGTAAGAATGTAGATATATAATCATCTGGATATTTGATAAGTAAATTTGCTATAGATTTAACCTGTTTTACCGATGCATCACCGGAACTTATTAAACGCACTAATACAATCGCAGCATAAATGCGTATTTTTTCATCCTGATGCTTGAGCATTTTGACAATTGTGGGTATAATTTTTGAAATGCTCTTTGCACTAAGCCCTTTACCCAACAATGCAAACTGCTGTCTCCAAAGATTCATCTTAGCTGAACCTTTCTTGATCTCTTTTAAATGCTCTCTAATACCGTTTCCTATTTGTTCGAGTTTTTTAATTTCTGCATCTTTAATCGGGCTGCTGGAATTATGTTTATTAGACCTTGCATCAGTAATCTCTATGTGCCTTTTGTATTTTTTCCAATTCTTTATATATCCATTCCAAGCTGAAGATGGTTGACCATCAAATCTATTGAGGAGATCCAAAAGATCTCTACTAAAACCTCTTTGAATAAGCCCAACTTTTAACCAAATTTCCTTACCTATATTTCTATCAGATAAATCGTCTGCTTGAGTTTTGAGAAAATTCGCTAAACCCCATTCCAAACAAAGTTCATGCACTCTGCAAACCCATTTTTCTAAATCCTGGGTATACGATTGTATGTAAGTTAATAAAGGAACGGCATCTCTAGGGATGTCCTCAACTTCAGAGAAATGTACATACTTAATTTTGTATATTATCAGCCAGTCATTCCATTCGGGTTCATGATCTTGTTCATATATAGTCTCGTGATCTATAATATAAATTTCTCCTTTACGCTGCTTATCATAAAGCGCTGACAAAAGCCGACAATTACCTGTTTCTACCTTGGACTGCGGAATATGTCGAATTTTAACATCAAGCGCGAGATGCAGATAGATTGTCTCTAATTCTAATGCTTTTCTTTGAGACTGTGGATCTTTCAATTTTCTGAATATATCTCTGATTGCCTTTCTTAAATACTTATCTCCTAAATTATTCTCTCGGGCTAATTCTAATAAATGTTCTGCAAGTTCTTCATTATTTAAATTTCTTACCTCATCGAGTAGTTTTGCTATCTCCCTACTTGTCTTTTCATCGTATGCACCGTAATAATCTCTTAAACTTAGAACTGATATCCATGGTGGAGAGTTTATCTTGCCAGTCTTTAGATCTAATTCCCATACTGTAGTAGACTCTGCATCAAACCTATCATTTTTACCAGAAACATAATCTAGGATTGTTATGTCATCAATTTTTCTATATTCACCCCATAGCGGTACAGTTTCTTCTTGGGGATGAACTCTTTGAAAACTGAGTTCTGGATATAAATTTGCTACTAATGAGTTCCTATTGCCTTTTCTATATATACCTATCAAACGATGTTCATATCTTCTTTGGAGATCCTTAACTATATATGATAAGAAGGCTTGCTCTAAACCAAGTCCGATAGCCCGACAACTTAAACAAAGTGTGTCTATAAAAATTTCTAACCCATTATCTTGATTCTTCCCAAGAATTGCCACGCCAATTATTCCATAATTCCCAAATTTATCTATTAGCTCTATGGAATAGAGGAAATAATTAGAGTAATAGTTGACACCCCGCCTGCCTGTTAA
The DNA here is from genome assembly GCA_964520705.1 of uncultured Planctomycetia bacterium. GTDB lineage: Bacteria > Omnitrophota > Gorgyraeia > Velamenicoccales > JABMQK01 > CAZFPS01. The sequence goes on from CAZFPS010000035.1 coordinate 2,946, forward strand.
GAAGATCCCATTAAAACTGGGAGGATCGTGGAACATCGCTTCAAATTCGCTTTCATTATATCTTTTCAAGGTTAGATTAAATTGATTGGTCCTTTGAATAAGCTGAGAAATCCGCGGCATATAGCTTCTGTTTTCTTCTCCTTTCCTTATAACTGCAACCATCCCTAGACTACAATAAAAGTCTTCTAGAGATTGACTTTTTTCTCTTAACTCATCTCTTTTTTTCTTTGCCTTATACAACTCCGTTCTTTTTCTGTCTTCCTCAGTGACCGTCTCTCGGACAAAAATCTTATTTAACCCTTCAATGGTGCTCGCTATACCTTGAATATCTTCAGGAAAATCTAATGTTTGAATTTCAGGGAGTAATTTTCTTATTAATTCTCTTTCTTGAGGGCTATCATCAATGAAGACGAAGCTATCTAAACCAATATTTAGTTCTTTTGCTATTTCTCTCATATTTGTAGCTTTATCTTGCCAATTTGCTTTGACAACGGCAAAATCCGACCTCCTTAATATCATATCAGGATGTTTCTCTAATACTTCTTCCACATCTTCTAGATTATTCTTACTGTTAATTGCTAAAATAATACCTCTTTCTTTCAACTTCTGAACTTCTCTTTGGAATTGTAAATGTTGAGGAGTTATTTGAATGCCTTCTATCCCATCTTCGCCTATGATCCCTGTCCACAAGACGCCATCGCAGTCAAGAACTAAACATTTCTTCTTTAGTTCAGCGCTAGCATGCACTTTCTTAATTATTAAACCAAGGGTCGCGCTATATAGATCCCCGGACTTATCTGATGCTTTTATCTCTTCTGAGGCACTATAAACAATATTCTTTTTTTGTATGTCTTTTAAGTCCTTATTAAAATTACGCTCGACTTCATCTAATCTAGCTTTTGCTTCTTCTATCGAAGGACAAACACCTACAGGGGCTTCCCATATTTGATCTTCTTCTAATTGCTTTAAATACTCACGAGTAGCATCACTATCTTTTAAATATGCATCTCTATACATCCTTTTCCAATCAATCGGGCTGCTGGATTGTTTATCACCCTCACTTTCAGCAACAATTAGGTTTTTGTCCTGTCTACTCTCAATATCTAAAGTAACTCTCAATGCATCTTCTATCTTTTTTCTAGCCATTCCTATATCGTTCCCCTTTTTAATAAGCAATTCGTGTAAGAAATGTTTCTCTAAATTAGCTTTAAAAATTTCTTCTTTGCTGCCTCTTTCTTCAGCTTCTTTATATTCTGCAAATTTTTGCCGGTTAAGTGCCAACAGGTACTCATAGGTAATCTCTGGCTTAATTGTATTATCGGAGGTGAGATACTGTGCAATGAAATGTAGCCGGTATTGGAGTATATCTATTCCATAGCTTGCGTCATGAATAACTGAATCTTTTACAAGTACATCTGCATCACTTCTAAAAACCTTATTACTATTACCATCAATTACTATAATATCGCCTTCCTCAATAATACCTTCATCATATATCAATTGGTTGTCTGTAAAATGAACATTTTGTAAATTGATTATCGACGGTATGCCAGCTTGTCTTGTGAGTACTGCTTCGTGTGAGACTGCGTTGCCATAGATAGTCATTAATCCAACTCGTGGAAAATCGAAAAGTGCACTGATAATTCTCTCTCGTGTCTTAAGCGTAACCAAAAGAATAAAGGGCTTACCTGCTTTTGCCAATACATTAGCTTTTTTAATGTCGAATATAAGTTCACCCTGCATTGCTCCTGGGGTAGTGGCAAACCCACTGACTAATGATTTAACGGAAATATCTGGCTTGATCTTATAGAGAACTCTTCCACCCAAACGATATTGCAATGCTTCTAGTCGTGGAATAGCTTTTGCTTCGGTAATCTTTTTTTCTCTGAGCAGTTCTTTTAAATAATTGACTTCTCCTTGGGGGCTAAATGTCATTGGTCGGGTTTGAAGAAGGTGTATTTCTCCGCCGCAAATAGCAAATTCCACCTCCTGAGGATAACCTAAATGAGTCTCTAATTTAACTGCTATCTCTCTTAATCTTTCATAATAAGTTCGGTCCAATCCATATTCCCATAATCCTGCCTCATGCTCTAAAAATCTTTTCTTATTCAATTCAAAAAAATCATCTATTGTCTGTATGTCTTCACCTCTTTCTCCTGCTGTCATAAGAGTATCACCCCTTGCGTCTCTTATATAAATACCAGTCATAGTTGTAGCACCATTTACAGGATCTCTCGTCGAAAAAGTACCTGACCCCCACAGTCTAAGTGTATTATTCAACCTGTGCTGTCCAGTAGCCATTTTTTGGATTATCACATTCATATTGAAATCTTCTGATATTCCTTTTCTCTTACGAAAATGTTTAGCATCAACTGAATACCAAGATTCAGCAACTTGCTTTATTGCATTTATTAGATCGTCCACTATTAACTCATATTTATGAAAAAATACTTTGCTTTCCTCCATAATAAATGAAACATTTAGCATCGTCTTTAATATACCTGGCATTGAAATACTAGGGTCACTCCTTACTGCAAGTCTATACTTAACTGTACCCCTCAATCCCCCCCGTAATCTATCAGCAATGTACATTTTATAGAACCTGGGTATCCTCTTACGTTGTCTAATAAACTTCACTAATTCAGCAGATAGCACGATACCTTTATCAAAGCACACGCCGTTATCCCAATCATCAGAAAAACCAAGATTTCTAAACATACCAAAACCAAAACTTTTCTTGCCTGATGTAAATAAATTGTACTTTTCACCTAAATTTGCAATTTGTTGTTCTAATAAAGGATAATATTTACAGAACTCTTTAAATTTAGCATCGGGAAAGCGTTTCCTGAACTTGAAATAATCATCGAGTAATTTCTCATTTTTTTTCTGTTTAACTAATTCAGTCCTCATACTTAAGTACACTGAGTATTTAAAATTAGGGCACTTATTTTTAAAATCTAATAAAGCTTTCACGGTCTCCGCCTGATATTGCGGCACCTCAATCCCCGTTTGACCCGAAAAAACATCACAATGCCTTGGTTCAATGCCTCCAACGTCTTCAGAGCCAATTTCTTGATACACGATATAATCAACACCTAGCAATTGCAATGCCTTTTCTAATTCCTCGTCGTAAAGTTCTGGTTTACTTCTTACCATTCTGGCCCTATCCCCTGGCTCATCTTCAGTAACAACAAATGTCCTAATAATAAATTTTATCTTTTTCTGATTATTAGACCGGATTATCGGGCTGCTGGTTAGACAGTATGAATGGCTGAAATGTTTATTAATATTTTCGATAAAAGATTCCCATTTTCTATTATTCTCTTCAAAAAGTCCAAAACTATTAGCTAATGTTTCTATATTCCATATACATTTAAGTAATAATTCTCTATCAACTTGTGTTAGCCTATTTATTCCTATCTTTAATTTTTTAGGATCGCCTCTATACAAATGTACGAAATAATCAAGTAAAATTGGCCAATTAATTAGTATAGTCTCTTCCTCTTCATGTTCTAAATCCCTATAGGTAATGTCGTACCACTCCTTAGGCTCTAAATTAATTGTATATTCACCTCCCATTCCTAAATATTCTATTTTTAATATTTCTATGTCTGTTCTATGCCTAAAATCATCCAATTCTTCACAAGAAAGGTGTTTTATATGAATTGGTGCAATGGGTCCTATTACCCTTCCTAAAACTTCAAGGTCAAGCCTAATAATATCTTTAAGTAATTTGGCAGTTGGTGATAAACTCAAGAATTTAAATAAAATTTGTTTTGATTTCTCAGTATCACCGGATTTTCTATTTATCACTTTTAGCCATTCAGAAATTAATTTGTGCAATTTTTTATCTCTCTCTAAGTCTTTTCCTATTAAAAGCGTATTGACATTTAGATTAGAGATTACATCATCTTTTTTTCTCTTATCGTTCAAGTATTCAAACTCAATTTTTCTTTTTAATATCTTAATAAGTGGCAAAGACTTACCTTGATCTGATAAGTTAAAAAAGAGAAGTGTACGTCTTCCATAAGAAAAAGTCTTTTTTTCAAATCCAATTTTATAATAAAAATCTCTTAACCTCCTATCATCATCAACCCAAAAAGCAGAAAGGTTGTATGACTTAGCAACTCTAAAAGCAAGACCTATCAGAGATATTCCTAGTCCTTCGTATTTTAAACGATAATCTCTTCTAACAGCAATTGGTATATCTTCATATATATATTTAGATCCTATTGCCTCGCCATCTTCTACTAGATAACTATAATCCACTTTGTACCAAAATCTTGCATAACCTATTCTCTGTTCACCATAAAATAATAGAATTATTATCTTTCTTTCTTCTGTATTATCGTCTAAAATAAAAGTAAATTCCTCACCATCATCAGCGACTATGCTTGCATCGCCATTTTTAATTAAACCTCTCACCTTAATGTCAATATCTTCATTTAATTTATCTCTCATCGGACTGCTGGAAAAGAGATTATTTTCTATTCTCTCTCGCAGTTCATGAGCACCCGCGATACTCAACAGCTTATCAAAGATGGGCTTGGTAAACTTGGCTGCTTGTTCCTCGCTGTACACAATCGCCATCCCCGACATCTCACACACCCCAAACCGTGTCCATAAACTCTCATCCTCTGGAGCAACAACTTTCCCTGGTGTCTCCTCTCCTCTGGGATACACATACACCCTGTACATCTCATTGCTATGGGTGTACGCTAATGCTGAATAGTCTATCACTTCGCCCCTCGTTACCCAACGCTCCTTGCTCCTCTGCCCAATCATCCTGGTCTCTATTGGCATCTCTATCTCAAACCCTTGGGTGTGAAAATGGTCTGATGAATGCCCTGCATTTTTACTGTTAAACGTAATATTGTACGGCCGCTTACGGTAAGGTTTGCGCACCGTAAAGAGGACATTGTAGGCAAGTCCCTCGGTATTGAGTCTGGCAATACGACTCATCACATCTTCTACCAAGGGATCTAAGAATCTACCTGTCGGCACTACCTCACCTTCACTGGCGCTCTCCCATACATTTTTTAAGGCCCCGGCGATCTCTGACTCATCGGTAATTAACTGGGTGTGTGGATCGTGATCTTTCGACAGATGGCGGATAATCACCACGTGCACCTTCTCATATGGGTTAGGATTAGGATAGGCTGTCCAGTCTTCATCTAAGGCTATACCCTTTTCCTCTTCAGGTTGGTTCTCAGCACATAAGAAGCAGGCGCCTTTCTTGCCAAGCTTTAACTTACCTCGCTTAGCCGGATGACGGTTAGGATTGACCTGTACGGTATAGTAATCATCTACGGAAACATAATAGGCTATCCTTTCATCAAAGCCTAAGGCCACCCTTGCCTCTATTTGCTGGGAGATGAGGTCCTGGAATTGGGCATAGAGGGGGATACCGGGACGAAGCACAATGGCGTTGAAGGGGATAATGGAAGAAGAGGCCTGATGGGAGGTAACTTTCTGAGTCGGCTCTTCCTCCGAAAGGGCCGAAGACGACGTGCTCTCTTTAGAAGACAAAAGCCCCCGCTGCATAAACTCTATCATATACTCAAGGGCAAGAGAGATATTCTTCATGGCTTTAAAGTCTTTTACCCGTGCACCTTTCTGCATGCAGGCAACGGTAATCAATCCGGGAGTCTGTGTGGCATCTCCAAAAACAGAATCAGTGTATAAACTATTGAACTTTATTTTAAGATAGCGACGAAGTTTATCTTTCTCAGTCCCTTTCTCCTCTCCGGCAAGGTAAAAGTCAACGGCAAAGGCATTGTAGGGCCAGCCTTGATCTCCTGCCTGTATGCGCAGCTTATCTATCCACGGTGCCTTGATACCTAAGGTCTCGACAAGAAACGTAAATGTTTCCGGCAGTCCGAACTTACCTGCTCCTCTTATAGTAAGTTGAACAATAGTGCCTCCTTTTTGCCTCTCGGGGTTCTCTATTACCTCGACAATAATATCCGGCACCACCACATTTTTATCTTTTTCTTTAGCTTTTATAAATTTATGGAATGTATACATAAAACGGTCGATATTGAGTACGTCTTTGCCCCATCGTTTTGCTTCATTGAGGCGGGAGGTTGAAAGAATTTCTACTTTAGCTTCTTTCAAGAGAGAACGCAATGTTTTCTCCTCTGGAACTTTTTTCCCTTTTGGATCTTCTTTCAGTTGCCATCTCCCCTCGGCGTCTTGCTCAAACTTATACACTTGTTTTTCCTGATCAAGCATCTCTCGTGCCTGCCCATGACCAACGGTAAGATGAGGAGTATTTTGGTCTACCTTAAGTGACCATTTTATTTTTTCCTCACTATCTTTTCTCACCACTTCCTTTATCAAGCGATGGCCGAGAATAATTTCGGAGGCGAGTATGTAAACTTTTCTAGGGTTAAAACCATAGAAGTCATGGTCAATTAAATTTTTGGCGATACGGGTTAAGGTCTCCTTATTGACATGGGGGATAATATGTTGGTTCATAAGCACTTCTTTATAGTCACATGGCGCATCCGGATGGCGCTCATTATGCTCCGTTACCATCTCCTCCATCCGCTTGGCATAACTCAGTAATTGGTTAACGCCCATGCCACGATCCTCGCCCTTTGTTAATCTCCAGAAACCATCACTATCTTCCTCTGCCAATCCCTGTTTCTTTAACGTGTTCTTTAACTCTTCAACCATCTGCTCCTGCAATTGGGGTATTTCTACGGAGTCTTCAAAACTTTTCTTAACTTTTTCTTCCTCAGAGTTAAGGAAGATACCTTTCTCTGTCTTTATAACAATATTAATGAGGTTAAGCATAAGACCAAGCATAGAGACAAAATACATTGGCCTGCCTAAACCAAGCCGGGTGGCTGAGCCACCATACATAAGCCAAACAGCTCGCTTGCCGGCAAATACAAATTTATACAAGTCATCTATTAATTCCTTATAAAGACCTTCACCTCCGCGCTTTAATTCTTCGATAATAGCATCAACATTATCGGGTTCAGCCGCAATTACATCTTGCTGCTCAATATCATCAAAATACTCCAGCTTAAATTCCCCTTTTGGACCCTTTAATCTTACATGGCTGATAATCTCTTCGATATCATCAAGTTTCTTCTTGTCTCTTTTCAGGCGGATTTCCTCAAGAACAGCATTGTGTATCCTCTCTGTTTCTTCCTCCACATCACCTTGTATATCTCTTACATTTATATCTAATTTCCTGATTAAAGTAGCTCTAATTTCTTCATCTTCTTTTATATGCTGAAGTAAATCCTTAAAAAGCACTTTCTCTAAGTCTTTGCGGGTGGGTTCACACGCTTCAGTAAAGGCTTCATCAATCTGATCGTACAACCCTCCCTTTTTGAAAATCTCGATTTCAACATTATCTCTATAGAATTCTTCTGCCTCCTCTGGATGTTTATATTGCCATTTAAGAAGTGCCTTGATGGCTTGCCGTCTCGCTTGAGTAGAAAGTTCATCCCATTTCTTTCTTTCTTTTCCTATTAGCTCCTTCGCTTTATTACGCCACATATATAACTTATAGGCCTCATATTCACAGAGAAGCTCGGGTACATTTTTAAAGCCGTATACTGCATCAATCATATACACCGTCGCATTCGCAATATCAAGAAATGACCTTTGTACCCATCTGCCCCGAGATTTTCTCCCCTCAACTACAACCGGTCGTGTACCCACCCACAACCAGGGTTCTTCACTTACGTTCATTACTTTAATGCCTCTTACTTTATGCTCTTCACCGCCAACAGCTATTCTTACATCAATGGCGCTGGATGCAACCACCATATGCCCCTGTTTTTTATTACTTCCACTTTCCCTTGTTAATGCTGAAGAGCTATCGCTTCGCCTCTCTTCCTCCCAAATTCTTCCCTCTTCTGCTGCTATTTTAATGGTTTCGTAGAATCTTCTTTCTGCTCTGCGGTCAGAAGTGCTGTGAACATATTTTCGCTTATGTTCTAACTTGTTTGCTCGCCACTTAACATAGGTATCAGTAAGTTCGCGGGCAGTTTTCTTGGGATAACTAAAAGTTAATTTAAACCACTCTTTCCAGGAAAATCCCTTCAACAGCTCTCTTCTATCTTGAAAATTACTATAGGCTCCCAATCCACCCGCATAGGCCATAGCAGTGAAGAAATAGATAAGCATAGCCCAGGGCCCAAAGAGAGAGCCGAAAAGGAAAAACGCTCCTAACCCAAAGGCAAATCCAAACATCGCAAGCAAGGCAAACGTCGAACCCCAGAGCATTTCCTGAAGGTATCGCTCCCCTTTGCTGCTGACCTCCAACAATATATCTTTGACGGTACGAACAAAGGCATATCGCTCTTGAGAGGCGTGCCAAAGGCCACGCAACCATATAGGAAAGAGCGGTACCCATAAGGGGAAATAGCGAACGATATCCTTGACAGTCAAGGCAAACGCCTGCCAGAAACTACCCGTATAGACCAGGTGCCGTACAAGATTATTGATGGTAATCATTTCCATAGCGAGTAAACTCTCGAGGACAAAAAGCACTAAAGGAAGAAATGCATATGCGGTGAACGGAACAAGAGGGGTAATCAACACTGAAACCGCAAGGGCAAAAAGGGCAATAAAGTAGTGCATCCATAAAAATAAATTCACCAGTTTTCTATCATATCCTATATCATTACGTAAGTTTAACGCAAAGAGGATAGGGTCAAGATAGAAACGGGCAACGTTATATCCGTAACGCATCTCTGTGGAGACCACTGTCTTAGCAAAAACAGGCCGGCCCCATTCAAACAAACGATACTTTGCATGATGTGTCTTATAGGAAGGGGCTATCTGCTGTGCGAGCAACATTGCTGCTGAATCTTCTCCCGGAGTATAGACTAACGATACAAGAAACTGACTGCCGATACCCTTGCCAAAAAAGGTAAGATATTCTCCCCATGCTGCTTGAACCGGCCCGGTAAAAGCTTCTTGTCCCACCCCATAGCCGGAAACTACAGGGAAAAGTCCTTCTTTCGCAGGTATTCTCATTGGTGAAAGCAATGCTGCACAATGAGGATTTCTCCCTAAGAAGGTGGCGGCCGTAACGGTCCAAGGTTCCTGACCAGGCATAAGCCGCACATAGCTATCCTGCAGGCTCAGCCGGCCAAAGGATCGATAGAGATTATTGGCAATTGCCGCGTTCTTGATGGGAAGCAACGCCTCCCCTTTATCGAAATGGGGTAGTATCACATCAAACTCCTCGCTAGCCTTAATCATCTTAGCCACTTGATAAAGATTATCTAATGCCCTAATTATTGTTATTGTCTCTCTGCCTTTTTCCGCTACCTCTTTAATCGTTCCAAAAAGATTCTCCCACCACCAATAAATAAACTCTTCTGCCCATTGTTGCGGATTCATCTTTTTATATTCTTCAAAGGCACGGTAATTAGGATATTCGTGCCATTTACTCAGAATATAACCTTTCTCTTCACCACTAATCTCTTGAATATCTAATAATTTTTCACTCAACTCTCTATAACAAAAGACGCCCCACCTAAAATAATTCGTATTATCCTCATCTTCTTTGATAATCCCTTTTTCTATAAGCCGTTGTATTTGAACTGAATTCGGTTCCTGAGATGCTGTAAATACAATTTTGGGGATGCGTGAAAATGTAATGGCATCCTTGAGGTGGTAAAATGGATTCTCTCCTAAGATGGTAAGTATCTTGCCGCGATCATCAGGGTCAAAGAGATTCATTATTCTTTCTCGCAATTCTGCTCGGCTGGAAACATCCCATGTAACATACCTATTATCACTGGGAAATTCTCTAATAAGATTTTTTTCTATGAGGACATTTAACTCGTGAGCGGTGAATTTACTTTTGGAAACTCTAAATTCTTTTGCCTCTCCTTCTACTTCACCAACAATCCTGTTAAATACACCCATATGAGAGAATTCTTTAATGACTCCTCCCTTCAACTCCAATACTGGCTGCCAGTACATACGCTCATGGAAAATAAAACGATGTTGGTTTGCCGCTCTTTCTCTATATGTTGGATATTTCTCTACAAAAACATTTTGCTGTAGGCTTCGCCTGGATGCCTCAATCGAGTTAAGCTCATTATAGGCTATTTCTAAAGACTTATATTGTAGAGAAATCTCTCTCACACTATGGAAATAGTCGAGGTCTCCTAACTGATCGCTTATGGTCAGATGCCATTCTAAGATTTCATTAGCCATTGATTCCACGACGTTATAATTGGAAGGATAGACCTCATCGACCCACTCTTCATACAACTTCGCAAGGATAACTTTAATTTCATCTGAAGCCCCTATGGCGTCCAGTCTCTTGAAGATGTCGTCGCGCTCATCTACCTTGCGCAACTTCTCCTCAATCTTTTGTTTTATTACATCCTTCTCTGTTTGGTTTAAATCGAGCTCATCGATAGTCCGTTTCATAGCCTCAATAAGGTTGCTCCACCCCTGCTTAAAATGACGGGCAAAATAACCTCCCAGGGAAGTATCTTCTTTTTCTGACTCAACTTCCTGCTTGCGTTTGGAAAACAGTGAACTCTTTCTATACGGCTTTTCTGGCTTACCTTTTCTTATTTCTTTTGTTATCTCTTGAAAAGTTCCCTTCGGGGCTGTATTGGTTACGCTCTGGCCAAATCGTTCTCCTGCAGAAAGAATAAGGGTCGTTAAACTCTGCATACGGGTAAGCGTATCAGCAGAGGGCGTTTTAGTACTTAAGGTATAGAGGGCACGAAAGATATATTCTCTTGCCGCTGAAACGCGAGGAACAACAAACCTTCCTTGCGGATCACCTTTTAACGCCTTATGCCATAATGCCTTTTCGTCATCATTCATATTTCCTTTTAACCATTGCCTCTCTACCAATTTATGTAAATACTGATACACGCTTTCTCCTGTGGGCACAATCCTGCCATACATACGTTCGAAGTCTCTGAGTTCTTTGTATAACTCCCCAAAAAAGTTCTCTAAGCCACCAAATCTCTTCCAAGGGATAAATATTCTCCATGGACTCAAGAATTTGCGGAAGGTTTTTGACCATAAATCAGTATAATAGGAAAAGTGTGCCCGGACTCCCGTACCTAAATGCCAGAATACCATTAATGTCGGGACGGTTACTATAAGTAATACTACTAAACTGATGAGTGAACCAGGTCCAGCCCAGACAAAAATCTTGGCAATCGGCCCAGCAATAATAAAGTGAAGCAATAATCCCCATAAAATAAAATCTGCACTAAAAATAGTGATAAAGAATGCCTTTGTCCTTCCTGACATCGCTTTTCCTACGATTAAAAAGGGTAGACAGAAAGCAAGCATTAATGAAGCCACAGAAAGAGGTGCGCTGAGATTATAGATACTAAAAGGAACGAGTAAAGACCGTATTATGAGAAAACTCACCATTAACCCTGCTAACCAGAGTTTACGTCCACCCTTAATCTGAAAGTAAGTAAAAGGATGAAAAAGGTAACTATTTATTCGTAAGTACAACTCTTTAAAACCTTTCTTGCCAATATGCCTTCCTATTGAGGGAACGTCTTTCTTTAAGATGGCAATTGTCTCATCCTTCAAATTTTTCATCAAATCATATAAATCCTCAAATTGATTCTCTGCCGCTACGGCCTGCCAGACAGTATTCATTGTGCCGATAAAATTATTCTCATCGAGAGTAATGCCGTGTTTTTGCGCCAATTCTCTCAACATCTTACGCGTCTTTCTAAAATTCTTCCTGACAGCCTCATCACTGCGTATATCTATGTTTCTTTCAGTTAGAAACCAATACAACATCCACAAGTCTTCATCAAGAAACACTTCAGATAATTCATAGAAGGCGTCTTGCTCAACTGCCCGGGTGGTAATATCAAGGAATCGCCCAAACTCATTGGTTCTGTCGCCTGGTTTAAATATAAATATTGCTCTCCAAAAAGAAAATGTTGCCTTAATATACTTCAAGATATTAGCGCTGCGCTCCTCGGGCGTTTCCCCAAACAATGTGTATGGCTCATCATAGAGGCCTCGCACTATCTGCCGTGCCATATAGGCAATGAGTGTATGCCAAATTGATGCCTGTCCTGCAGAATGCCCATCTGTTTCCGTAAAGGGATGTTGGAGGAATTTAAAAATAATCTTCTCCCGTAAGGTAGCGCCCTCAAGGACGTTTGTTACTACATCAAGCTGAATATCTTCATTCGCACTTTTTACTTTATGGGGAGACCTAAACAATTGGTGTCGAATATCGTTAAATACAATAGTCAGGAGTTCTTCTTGTGTATCGGGCGAGAGGATTTTCTCTCTTTTATCTCTGGCAACACTGGCAAAAAGTCTCTCTAAGAAATCATCGAAAATGCTCCTTACTACTTTCTCTTTTAACAGCTCCTCTGTTACTAATAGAAATTTACCATTGTGTTTGCCAGAAAGAGATTGGATATCCTCGAAGGAAACAATTCCCTTATCTATCAGATGCCTTAAAAGAATAACTTCAGAGGTTGGAAGCAACTTCTCAAGTTTTGCCTTAAAATCCTCCCCATTTTTCTCTTTCAAAAGCTTATCCTGAGCATTGGCTACCAAACTTTTTATCAGCTTATCCCAGGCTAATGCATCTACTTCCTGGAGCTTTTGCGCATAATTGGATAAGGAATCCTTCTCTTGTGAGTCAATTACCTCTTTATCTAATAACCCTTGCAAAAACTTATCAACCTCTTCATAGTGGAATCTTGTTAATTGCTGAAGATTTTCTGGAATATCTTTAACGTCTTCAGAAGAAACCTGCTCTTTCTTTAGATTTTTCTCTAACAAAATTTGTAATTTTATGAATGTTTTCTTAGCTTTTTTGAGTTGCTTATGTTGTTTATTGATTATTGATTTTTTCTTTTCTAATAATCCATGGATAGACTCCTTATACATGCTTTCTAATTGCTCTAATTGGGGTTTTAATTCTCGCAGCTTAGCTTGGATAGTCTCAATATCCTTAGAGGTAACATTTCTTTTCTCTGATTTTTCTAATAATCTTTTTAAAGCGGGAAGTTCTTTCTGAATCTTTTTTAGTTGTTTGAGTAGTTGATTGATGGTTGAGTTTTTTTCTTCTATTAAGCGATATATAAATTCTTTATATTGAGAAACTAATTGCTGAGCTTGGGATTCTAATAATTTAACTTCTCTCTTAACGCCCTCAAGGTCATTTGGGGTTATTGGTTTTTTTAGCCGTTCCTCTAATAATTTTTTCATTGCTTCCGGCAGTCTCTGAATCTCTACAAGTTGTCTAAGTTGCCGGAAGATACTCGATTCTTTCTCCTCTAATAAATTATAAATAAACTCCTTGTATTGAAAACTTTTTAATCGCTCCATCTCTGCCTTAACATCTTGATCTTGGGAATTAATCAATCCTGTAAGTAGCAATTTTCTTATCACTAAGGCTTGAGGAGAGTTATGAATTGGAGAACTTGTTTGGCTACTTTTGTATTCATCTATTGTAATGTTTAAAGTGCCTTCTATGTCCACGCGTTCAAACTCTTTATCATCCACATATCTCTTTTCTCGTATGCGGCCCCAAGCATCTACCTGCTCAGGACAATAATCCACGTAAGTATCTTTGGATACCCATTCTTCCCCTATTTCTTTTCTTGTATAATATGAAGTTATGCTTATGTTACTTTTGAATAACCGAAAGAATTTATCTGCATCTTCTAAAGAGAAATTGTTTTCCATGGGGTAATCGCTTACTATTCTGAAGAAGGACCTAGAAGCTCTAAGAAGACCCTTATCATTCCATTGCATATGCTTACCGCTTGACTCCACCCATTCTTCCCATATCGGGGTTGCCAATTCTAAAATTTGCAGGTTATGCCTATATCTTGATAGCTTGCTCTCGACAAACTTCCAAGTATTGGGAACGCCGTAACGCAGAGAATCACAGGGCCTTATTCCTGAATCTATTAATCTCTTACCTAAGTTTAGAGCTTCAGTAAATGCGTTGCGCTCTGTCTCCTGTCTTATATCAAACAACTTAGCTAACTCGGGGAAAAGTTTACTCTCAGTAACATATACGGGCATATCATTATGCGCT
>CAZFPS010000036.1:0-16964 GCA_964520705.1 uncultured Planctomycetia bacterium
AATCTAAGGGAATGCTTCAATACGAAAGTGCGAAATAATCCTTGCATTACTATCTTTCTTAACTAGTTGAATTTATAGGCTATTATATGATATACTTAGTATAGAGAAAAGAGTAAAAAAAAAGGGGGGGGGTAGGATGTTTAAAAACATATCAAAAGCAGGCCGTACCAGAGTCGGCTCACGTCAAAGAGGTTTCACGCTTATTGAACTAATAGTCGCAGTAATTGTCATTGGTATTCTTTCTGTTATAGCCCTGCCTGTGTATACTAATTTTGTGGAAAAATCCAGGTCGAGGGAGGCGTTGGCCACGCTTAAATCGATATTGGATGCGCAGAAGAAACATGCCTTAGAGTTCGATGAATACGCAGCCAATTTAGCAGATCTCGATATTGAAGTCGAAGAAAATGGAATGTATTTTCAATTTGATTTAGTTAGCAGTCCTATTCCTAATCCTTATGCAGTTGATAATGAGGCTATTGCACAGGCGATGAGGAACGGCGGAGTGTATGGATTTCAGATAACCGAACTCGGACATTTTAATCCTTTTGGAGTTCCTCCTTCTGGTGGCCCCAGTGGTACGCTTCCTTCAGATATCAAAGAACCTTCTCCGGGATGAGAATTCGAAGAAATTCCAAGTCCCGGTTTTGGGACAAAAAAATAGCAGATTCGGATTTGGAGAGAATCTATCAGGTAAAAATTAGGCAGTGATTTCTAAAGAAGATACGTTTCCCATTGGCGAATTCAAATTAATCTAAGGTGGTGGATTTGATGTTTAGAGAGGTTTCTAAAAGTAAAAAATATAGGAGCGGGAAAAAGTATCGAAAAGGCTTTACTTTAATGGAGCTTGTAGTTACGATCATCATTATCGGTATACTCGCCTCCATATCCATGGCCAGGTATAATACTCTGATTGAGAGATCCAGGAAGAGTGAGGCCTTTGCTACGCTCAAGGCGATATTGAGCGCCCAAAAGAGGCACGCTCTTGAGTACCGTCAGTACGCTTCTACCATATACGGTCTAGATATCAATGTTTCGCAGAGCGGCAAATACTATGGTTTTTATTTAGCTAATAATACTGATCCTTACGCTGTAGCTAATGAGACCATTGCCGCGGCCGGTAGATCGGATGGCTCTTATGAGATTCAGATAACCGAGTTGGGAATCTTTGTTGATGATGTGGTCACGGGATGCATTAGTTCGTGTAAACCACCGAATGGAAACCCGGATGATCTTTAGTACAAAAGGAGGCAGTTCTGTGTATGCAGAACTGGGATATGATGAGAATTAGTAAACATTTCAGGAAAGGCTTTACCTTAATGGAGCTGATAGTAGTAGTAATTATTATCGGTATCCTGGCGTCCATCGCGCTTCCTAGGTATGATACCCTTGTGGAGAAGTCCAGAATGATTGAGGCGGTGACTACGCTCAAATCCATACTGGATGCGGAAAAAAGGGAAGCCTTGCAGTATGGTGGGTATGCTACTGATTTAACACTTTTGGATATAAATATTACCGATCCAGGCAGGTACTATACTTTTGATTATGGGTCAGCCTCTGGTTCTCTTCCTGTCTATGCTAATGCTGACAATAATGAAACGATCGCTCATGCGGATAGAAATGTCGTCGATACGTATTATATTGGGATAACTGAGCTGGGATATTTTGTTACCAACGGTAGAATCCCTGTTCCTGGTGTAGAACACTATGATATTTAGTTGGATAGTTGTATTGCCAGATACAGGCTCAAGAGTAACCTAGGTCGATTTGTGAAAATGGGGGTAATTTTATGGTAGCGAAAAATAATACTACCAAAGTAAGAAAAGCTGATCAAAGAGGCTTTACCTTAATGGAGCTGATAGTGGTAATAATTATTATCGGCATACTCAGTGCTATAGCCCTTCCTATGTACGATAATATGGTAGAGAAGTCTAGAGTATCTGAGGCGCTGACCACGCTCAAGACCCTGTTAGAATCACAAAAGAGGTATGCCATGGAGTGGGATGAATACGCAGAGAACCCTGATGAATGGGGAGAATTTTTGGATATGAATATCACTAATCCGGGCAGGTACTTTACTTTTGCTTTTGATGGTGGCGAACATAGACATCCTCCGGATGGATATAGCACTAATATTTACGATAATGAAACGATTCTCCATGCGGATAGCAATGGTCCCAATTCGTATTATATTGAGATAACTGAGTTGGGGTATTTTGGTTCGGATGATGATACGGTACGCAGGTGGTTGCCTTAAACTGTCCCCTGAGAGAGTATTAATTAAACAGGGTTTTTTAAAAAACAAGGAGGAAGGAATGGCTGGAAAAGGTTTTACACTGATTGAGATGATAGTGGTCGTAATTATTATTGGCATTCTTTCTGCCATAGCCCTGCCTATGTATAATAAGTCAGTGGAGAGGTCGAGGATCTCTGATGCGCAGATTACGCTTAAAGCCATACAAGAAGCCCAGGAGAGGTATGCCCTTGAGCATGATGTATATGCTGCTGTCGATGATTTGGATATAGACTATACTGCAACCAGCAGGTACTGGCAATTTGTATTAGTACCTGGTGCTTTGCCTTATAATGGTAATGATCTTGAAGCAATTGCTGAGGCACACAGACTTCCAGTTCCAGGTTCTGTGTATGGTATCAGGATAAATGAACTGGGTACGATGTGGTTTATTGGCTCGCCGCCTGTCATAATTCCGGAGCAGGGAAACAACTCCTAGCAAGTGCTAAGTACCCATTTGTTCTATATTTAATTGACAATGTAATTCTTTTAAGCGATAATGAATTTTAATAAACATGACACGCCAAAAGAGACAAGCCTATACACTGATTGAGCTACTGGCAGTGATATTGATTATCGGTGTATTGACTGGCATTGCCTTTCCGCAGTATGTACGTTCCCGCGAAAGAACAATAGACAAGCAAGCAATCGCATATCTTAGGGCAATTCAAGCCGCCCAAAAATCCTATAAATTAGACACAGGTAAGTATTTTCCTTATAGCCCTGGTACTATATATGGTTTTTCTGCTATTAATGATGGTTTAGATCTAGATTTAGTTGATGAGGACACTTGGGATGAAATTAGCATTACTAGTCAATACCCTGATGGTTATATGGTTTCTATTATGCGTGATAGGGGAGGTTATGATCGTCTTTGGTACATAGGTTCTGGATTTCCTAATCCTATTTGCTCAAATGATTGCCCGTAATTTAATTATGAAGAATTCTAAAACACAGGCGTTTACATTGGTTGAGCTTATCACAGTGGTAATAGTTATCGGCGTGCTGAGCGCGATCATCTTTCCGAAATATGAGAAGTATCGGGAGAAGACAATAGATAAACAAGCCCCGATCATACTCAAGGCTATCTGGGCAGCGGAAAGAAATTATATGATGAGAAATGGTGACTATTATCCTAAGAGCGGTCAAGTAAATATTATTGATCTTATAAACGATAATTTGGGTTTAGAGTTAGTTGATGATGAGGTCTGGGTTCCAATTGAGATTCAAAATACTCTTGGGGGCTTTGAGGCTAGGCTTGAGAGAGATAAAGGTGGTTACAATCGTAGGTGGGATATCGATCAAGACTTAGAAAATGCTACTTGCAACTATCTAAGCGGGGTTAATAATTGGTGTCCGAATTAAAAAAGATATAGTCAGATTATGAAGAATTCTAAAAGACAAGCTGTTACACTGATGGAGCTGATAGTGGTTATAATCATTATTGGGATCCTGGTCAGTGTTATGGTGCCACAGTATGGCCGCAGCCGCGAGAGAGCAATGGACAAACAGGCCAAGTCGATCCTTTCCAGTATTAGGACAGCAGAGAGAATGCGCTGGGTGGAGAACGGCACTTATTATACCCCTGGCGCTGTGAGCGTTGAGCAGATAAATGATGTTTTAAGTTTGAGTATTGTTACTGGTTATGACTGGGATTCGTATACTATTACTTCGCAACAGGGTTTTAATGCCTCAATGCACAGGGACAAAGCTAACTATAGCCGCACTTGGTGGATTACCGCTTATGATGAGAATGCTTCTTGTACTGGTAATTGTCCGTAATAAGATTATTATATTTTTTAATTAGTCGTTCTATGGTATTATGTATTTGTAATTTTTGAAGGAATATATTTAGTTAGGTTATATCAAAGGATTTAAGATGGTTATTTTAGCAAAAATAAAGACTCTGAGAATGTCTCAACAGGGGTTTAGTCTGGTTGAGGTTATTGTAGCCAGCATTCTTCTGGCTATAGTTAGCGTGGGATTATTCAGCGTTACGTTGTCTTCTAAAAAGATAACTATGGTCTCTAGCCAAAGACATACTGCCACAGATGTGGGTGAGACTATCTTGGATAGCTTCAGGTCGTATTTAGGCGACAATAACTGGACAAATAACGCGGCCAGTCCATTCGCTGCGCCGGATGGTATATGGCAACCCGGACCAAATAATTACTATGGTTTCGGCGATGGGCAAGGCGGAATTATAGATATGGTGGCTGATGTATTTAGGGGTACAGAGTTCGATACCAGGTATAATGGCAGGTGGCGTTATAGGGTGATTGTAGATACTACCTGTGATTGGAATGCCGGAAATTTGTGCGAGTATCGTAAGGTTGAAACAGAAGTTGTGTGGAATGAGACTGAAGTTTAGTTCTTTAATGGCACAATTGAAAAACTGAGATTCTTTTCAAGTAAAGCGATGATAAAGATGATAAACTTGAATTCCCAGAAAAACAAAAAAGCGATTACACTGGTAGAGCTATTGATAGCTGTCTTTTTGTTGGGAGTGGTAGTGCTTACCGGGGTATCTATCGAGTTGGCTATGCGCAATATGACTACAAAGCCATCTGAGAAAGTTAAGCTTATGGGTGAATTGGTACCGGTGGTAAATAAGATAAAAAAGGATTTTGATAGAAGTATTGGAAATTTAGATAATGCCAGCGTGGATATAGCGACATTAAATCCAGATGGATTTAATGCTGTCTATATAAGGGTCGATGACGGCGATCCTAATAAGATGGGCCAATTAGATCCGGCTGATAAGTGGTATGTCTATAGGTGGAATGGAACTGCGGGGGATCCAGTGGAGTACTTTTGCAATAGTACCACTTATTTTGGGCATATCGCTTTAGGGATAAGGAATTTTGAGGTCAGTACCCCGTCCGGGAAAGATATCAACGAGGCACTGAAGATTCATATTGAAAAGACTGTGATTTCTGGCCAAGAGGCAGATGCAATAGACAATCCAGGTGCAAATATAACCACTACTATCTATTCGCGAAGCTCTTCTCTAAATTAATCCCTCCTGTAACTGTTTAAACCAATATACAAATAAATACGGGTTGCAAATTATCTTTGGTTGTGTTAAATTAATCCTGTCTTCGATTGAAAGAGTAGGGGTCATAGTTGAACGGGACAACACGTCCTTCGCAAGGATGAGATCCGGGTTCGATTCCCGGTGACTCCACTTTGCTTCGCTCAAATGTTTTTTCTTCTTCGCCCAACAACTTTTGTGTTGGGCTTTGAAGAATTATTATTGGGTCTTGAACTAAGTTCTGCGAAGCTGAAGGCGAAAGCGCTTCAGCAAAGCAGAACACGTTTGAGCTTCGCAGAGTGTTCTTCGAAGCCGTGCACGAAAGTAGCACGGCGAAGTAGAACATTCTTCTTCGCAAAAAATATGAATACCTCAAAAAAATTCGCTTTAACAATATTGTTTACTGTTTTATTTTGCAGTTCTATTTTTGCAGACAGCAACATTAAATATTCTAATGTCAGCGGACAGTTCTATCCTTCCAATAAGAAATCACTATCCAGTCAAATTGATTCCTTTTTTGCGAACGTAAAAGAAGATAGCCAGATAAGCGATGAGGAAGTCTTAGCTTTAATGGCTCCTCACGCAGGATATGTCTACTCTGGCCAGGTGGCGGCGCATGCGTTTAAGACAATCCAGGGCAGGGAATTTGATGTTGTGTTTATCTTGGCGCCTTCGCATTTTTATCCATTTAGTGGCCTATCAGTCTATAGAGAAGGATTTTTTCAGACACCATTAGGAGATATTGAGATTGACGGCCAGCTGGCTCAGGATCTTATCTCGGCTAGTGAAAAAATCAGCTATATACCGCAGGCATTCGAGAGAGAACACTCTTTAGAAGTGGAGTTGCCATTTTTGCAAAAGACATTGGAAATGTTTAAGATCGTTCCGATTGTTGTCGGGCGCCTTGACTATTCAGATGCGCAGTCGATAGCAAAGGCGATTATTCAAGCATCTAAACACAAAAAAGTTCTGCTTGTGGCCAGCACCGACCTATCCCATTATCACTCGTATCAGGAAGCAGTTGAAATGGACTCAAAAGTCATCTCGTATATTGAGAATTTAGATCCACGGGGCTTATGGCTGTCTAATGCAAAGAAAGAGTGCGAGATGTGTGGATTGAATCCTGTTCTAATTCTATTAAATTATGCTAAAGAATTGGGGCTTAAGCCTAAAGTCTTAAATTATGCTAATTCAGGAGATGTCACGGGAGATAAATCAAGAGTAGTGGGTTATGTGAGCGCAGCATTCTTTAGAGATAGTCATAATTCCACTGCCAAAGAAAAAAACTTAGAAGGAGAAGGCGAGATGTTTAATCAGGCTCAAAAACAGAGATTATTAGAGATTGCCCGTCAGACCATATCAGAGTATGTGTCTCATAACAAGAGGTTAGATATCCAGGAAGATGATCCGCAACTAAACATAAACAGAGGTGCGTTTGTTACGCTGCATAAACAGGGACGCCTGAGAGGGTGTATTGGTTCGTTTACTTCTAATGAGCCGATCTGCAAATTGGTCTCCAAGATGGCCATCCAATCAGCCACAGGAGATCCTAGATTTAGCCCAGTTGCTAAGAGCGACCTAAAAGATATTGATATTGAGATTTCTGTGTTGACAGAGCCGCAATTGATTGATGACTGGAAGAAGATTAAGTTGGGAGTTGACGGCGTAATTGTAAAGAGAGGATTTTCCAACGGAGTGTTTCTGCCGCAAGTAGCCACGGAGACCGGCTGGGACCTAGAGATGTTCTTGAGTCAATTATGTTCTTCAAAGGCAGGCCTGCCGTCAGATTGCTATAAAGATCGGAGTACTCAAATTTACACATTCCAGGCAGTAGTATTTTCTGAAAAAGACAAATAATATTCCAAAAGCCTCGAACTCAGCATAAGATAGACAGAAAAATTATGCATAGGTTTTTTTGTAGTCCTAAAAATATAACCTCCCACGAAATTCAGATTATGGATACGGAAGAACTGCACCATATGAAGAATGTTATGCGCCTGAAGAATAAGGATAAGATAGTTGTTTTGGATGGCCAAGGAGCTAAATTTGTCTGCGAGATTAAACAATTAGATAAAAAGGCGGCAAAGTTAGAAATTATCGAAAAACATATTTGCAAAAGAAGTGAGGGTTATTTAAACATTACGGTTGCTTGTGCGCTACTTAAGAAGTCAAAGATTGATTTTATCGTCGAGAAACTGACAGAAATCGGTGTGGATAGAATAATCCTGCTGAACACCGAACGAACGGAAGTAAAATTCAAAGATAGCCCAAAGAAGCTGGAAAAACTAAATAGGGTTTGCGAATCGGCCTTAAAACAGAGCGGCAATTTATTTCTGCCAAAGTTGGAATATTTCGATTTTAGCGAACTCATAGAATTTAAGAAGAGCGAGAAATTCGATTTAGCGATTATGCCGAATTTAGAGGAGAGTTCACAAAATATCAAAGAAATAACCAGCGGCCTTTGCGCTAAGAATATTTTGATTGCTATAGGTCCTGAAGGAGACTTTTCCAAAAAGGAAATAGAGATAGCTAAGAAAGCTGGATTTGTTTCAGTGAGTCTGGGAAAGAATGTTTTAAAGGTAGATACAGCGGCAATAGTTGCGGCGGGTTTTCTAAAGTTGCAATCAAAAGATAAATAAATGAAGACATTCAAAGTATATACGTTGGGCTGCAAAGTAAATCAATACGACTCTCAGGCTATCAGGGAGCAGTTAGAAGGGATAGGTTTAACAGAGCTGGGTAACGGCAAAAAGGCAGATTGCTATATTGTCAATACCTGCACAGTAACACAGAGCGCTGATAAGCAGTCGCGCTATTTACTCAGAGCTGCAAAAAGGCAAAATCCCAGTGCGAAAATCATAGCCACAGGATGTTATGCACATTCGAATGCTGAAGATATAAAAAGGATTGGCGGAGTTGATTTAATCTTGAATAATGACGATAAACAGAGGATAGCCGAATTTGTTTTTGATAATAAGAGTATTCAGATAGGATCTTTTGAGATCTCAGATTTTAAATCGCATACCAGGGCATTTGTTAAGATACAGGATGGCTGTAATAACTTCTGTAGTTTCTGTAAAGTACCATTTGTGCGCGGCAGATCAAGGAGCAGAAATCCCGATTCAATTATCGAAGAGATAAACAGGCTTTCAGATAGAGGCTATAAAGAGATAGTATTAACCGGAATTTGTATAGGAGATTATGGTAGGGATCTGCAATCAAAGATAGACTTAGTGGATTTGATTGCAGAGATCGAGAAGATTAAAGAGATCTTACGCATTCGCATAAGTTCCATTGAAGCTAAAGATATTACAGATAAGTTGATCAAAGCAATGCGCAGCTCAAAAAAACTCTGCCCGCATCTACATATTCCGTTCCAAAGCGGAGATAATAAGATTCTAAAACTCATGAATAGAAGGGACACTAGAGAGAGCTACTTAGAATTAGTCAGAAAGCTAAGAAAGAACATTAGGAATTTAGCGATAACCTGTGACATCATGATAGGTTTTGTCGGTGAAGAAGAGAATAATTTTTCCAACACACTGGAATTTCTAAAAAGGGTTAAACCTGCACGGATACATATTTTTACTTTTCAGGCCAGGGATAAAACTCCGCTTGCAAATTCAAAGAGCAATATCGCTTCTGAAATTTTAAAGCAGAGATATTTGCGAATTAAAGAACTCTCAGATAAGCTGGGTTTGAATTTAAGAAAGAATTTGCTCAATAAAAACCTAGAAATTCTCTTTGAAGATAGAAAGGATGGATTTTGGAGAGGGTACTCAAATAACTATCTGCTGACATATTTGGAGCGTAATGCAAAACTTTCTCTGGAGAATAAACTTAGGAAGATTAAAATTTACAACTGTTCGCACTCAATTTTATTCTCGAAAAAAGAGAGATTAATAAAGCCTAAATGTCAGAAAAAGTAGAATTCATGGCTTGCTTGAGATAAACTTGACTTTTTTGCCCTTATATGTTATACTTATAATGCCTTAGAAATAGTTTAGGCTTTTTGAAATTAAAGTTATTAAAGTTATTTAAAAAGTTATTTAGTTCTCCGGTCTGCCACGGAGTCGAAAGACTTACCGGAAAACAAGAACGAGTGTTCTTGATTTCCGGTTTTTTATTTATTATAGAGATGACTAGGATTGAAAAAAAGATAAAGAAGTTGACACAAGAGTGTTGGGATGGTATAATTCATCTCAGTAGTTCAATCCTAATCTGTAAAATAAACCAAAGCCATGACAATAAAACGAGTTTCGTCTCTATTGGTAGGAATTTTAATATTTTGTGTTATTGTTCTTTATAGTTCAATTCAGCCTTGCCTTGCCGCTTTCAGTCTATCGGTTGAACCGTATGAAGGCGGTTATGATTTAAGGTTTGGAAAAATAGGTACACAAACTGCGAAAGTAGTAAAAGAGGTTACCATCAGAATGACTACTGACATTGGAAAACAATATAGGGTTTATCAGAGACTAGAAAAGCCGTTAACGACTTCAGATGGTATCGAAGTGGATAGGAATAACTTTAAAATGTACACTCTGATAAATTCAAATTCCAAAGGGACGCTGGAGCGAATAGAGGAATTTCCAGTAATGTCCTCAGATACAGTGCTTTATACCTCAGATGCAGTAGGCAATGGAGATTCATTTAGGATTGTTTATACATTTGATCCATCCATTGATCAGGTGGCTGGCTCTTATTACGGCAGAATGCTATATTATGTAGTGCCTATTGACTCAGCTCAAGATCAGGTTACAGAGATTATAAATATGTATGCAGACCTTACTAATGAGGGCGCTGTAGATCTCACCACAGATACAGGGTTTAAGACTATCCGTATCTCTTCAGGCGACCTGAATAAGATCTCTACGCAGTACCCGAGCGTGATTATTAGTGTTAAAGGAAATTTAGGTGCAAGATATCGCATCTATCAGCAGATAGGAGAAACTTCTATTAAGGGAAAAGGTGGAGAGCGTTTTGATTTAAGTAAGGTCATCTATGAAGTAACTGACTCAAACTCTAAAGTGGCAAGTAAACAGGGAGACCTCAACGATTTAAAGACAAAATCATTAGTCTATTCTTCCGATGATTTGGGTTCAAGTAGTGAGATAAGGATAAAATTTGAACCTGCTAATGACTTCTCGCAGCTTAAAGCTGATACTTATACCGGAATGATAAATTACTATATTGAAATGGATAATATTAGAACTGCATTAGAGCCCGGTTATATCGATTCAGTAGATGTGGAGTTTGATGTTGAGCCGATATTTAGAATTATAGTTGTGTCTGTTTCTGAAAGTGGTGAGATAGTAGAAGAGCGTAGTTCACTTTTGAGATTCGGCCAGATCGGTTATAAGGCGGGCACAAAAGAGAGTAAGATCCGGATAAAAATTGAGTCCAATATGGGCAGGCCATATCTTGTTACTCAGAGGTTGTCAGATTCTTTACAAACTGAAGAAGGCTATAAGATCTCCGATGATCTATTTACATTCGAGCTAGAAAAAGAAGGTGAAACAGGAGCTATTTTAAAACTTGAGGAAGAAATAGCAGTGGCTCCAGAGAAGGATGTTTCTCTGTTTATATCTAACACAGAAGGCAATAGTGATGAATTTGATGTCACATATAAATTGAAAGTAACGCCTAATACTCGAGGCGGGAATTATGCTACGGGCATAAGTTACTCGTTATCAGAATTATAAAAATGAAAAAGTTTTTTGAAAATAGATTTAAATCCAAAATTGAAGGGAGGTGAATTAAATGTTAAGAAAGATAATTACAGGAGTAATAGTCGCAAACTTTGCAGTTATGCTTATAGGGATTCTTATTTCAACTGATAATCTGGTGATTCCTAAGTCCTACGCTAATACTACAAGACAAGATTATCATGTCACAGCAAACGTTGCAGAAATGTTAGCCATCAACGCTAATCTGTATCCTATGGACGAAAATGGAGAGCCGGATTGGGGAAACCCCGCTTACGAAGTCAACTTTGGTACTTTGTTACCTGTAGAAGTTAATGGTTCTATAAGTCACTTTATGGGAGCAGAAGGCTACGCGGTAGTTATGTATCCAATAACATCAGGTAGACCTTACGATCTCTATGAAGAAAGCGGACCTCTTTACAATGGTGTTGAAGATGCAACTATACCAGATGGTGCTTACGTGATGATACCCGACTTTATCTGGGACGACCAGTATGGCGGACCAGATTCCCGTATGCCAGCAGGAGCTATTATATCAGCGCCTGTTTCCGCAGTTGGAATCAATAACCATATATACACCAGTGGTCCTGATGGCGAAGGTGCAGCAGTTAGAGCTTACTTAGGCATACCAGCAGATCCAGATGATATACTGACTTATTCACGAGGGTCAGGTTCACAAGGCCATGAAGGAAGTGCGTTAACTTATGGTGATTGGGAGCCAATAACTGTGAACCAGCCACCAGGTGATTATGATGCTGATGTAGTATTTACAATTGCTCTTCCTTAGCCATAAGTAAAAGGCTGGATAAGGCGAAAGCAAAGGGAAAGTGTGTCTTATAAGGGTTTAGATACTTAGTTATCTCAGAGCTTTTAGTACATTGCCTTAGGCCTTATAATAATAAATGTAACTTAGAGGCTCTTTTAAAGCATATTTGAAAGGGCCTCTAAGTATCTTGGATGACATGAATTAACACGAATTCTTAAGGAATATTAATTATCTGATTATTAGAAATATAAAATATTACTCACCTTCGTATTACGCATTTAATTAAATAAAATAAGGAAATGGGGGAAGGATGAGAAAAATAATCTTGGCACTAGCGATACTTTTCTTAAATTCGGCCTTAGTTTTTTCGACTGCACAGGCAGATACCATCCGCGTCCCCGAGGATTATCCCACAATTCAAGAAGGAATTGGTGCTGCAGTGGATGGGGATATGGTTCTTGTAGCTCCTGGTACGTATTATGAAAACATCAACTTCCTCGGCAAGGCGATAACTGTAAAAAGTGAAGCAGGACCAGAAGTAACCACCATTGACGGCAGTCAGTTAGGCAGCGTGGTAACCTTTGAAAACCGCGAGGGGCTTGATTCTGTAATTGACGGATTTACTATCACCAACGGTTCGGGAACATATACTTCTATCGATGGCTATGCTGGTGGTGGTGTATTTTGTTATTTTATCATTCAAAGTACTTCACCGACAATCATCAACAATATCATAACCGGAAATTCAGTCGATGGTTGCGGTGCCGGGATTTATGGCAATGAGTTTAAAGGGGTGATTAGAGATAATATCATTTCTGATAACTCCGCTACCAGTAGCGGAGCAGGAATCTATCTTAGGGACGTTCGCGTTACCACAACCATAGAAGGAAATACAATTACCCAAAATACCGCGACAGGGCACGGCGGAGGAATTTCAATAGGGACATACGGCACTCCCAATATACTTGACAACACAATAACGCTGAATACTGCTGGAGGATATGGAGGCGGAATCTTCGTAAACGAGTATACTAATAGTTCTAGCTATGCAACGATTGAAGACAACATCATACATAAAAACTCTGCAAATTCCGGTGGTGGAATTCACTATGGTGTGGATGCAACGATTTCTAACAATACGATTACTGAAAATACCGCGACTTCCCGTGGCGGAGGAATTTACGCTCAGAAAGCCGGAGGAATTATTTCAAACAATATAATTACAAAAAACTTTGCATTGAATCCTGATTATAACTCGGGCAGCGGTGGTGGAATTACCTGCTATGAGAATAGTAATCCGACAATTACGAATAACACTATTGCTGAAAATTTCGCATTTTCACTCGGAGGAGGAATCTCCTGTCGGCAATACTCAAGTCCAGTAATTGAGGGAAATTTCATATCAAAAAATTCTACTGACTTAGATTACAACTCTACTGACGGTGGAGGAATTGCTTGTTCCGATAGATGTAATGCGACTATTAAAAATAATATCATTGCTGAAAATTCATCTGTTTACGGCGGCGGCATTTGGTCTTTTGCATCATCGCTTCAGATATTAAACAATTTGATTTATAAAAATAGTGCTGTTAAAAGGGGAGGCGGTGCGGTACTTAGAGGAAGTGGTCTATCTCCCAATAATACCTTTATTCTTATAAATAATACATTTACCAACAATACCGCAGATGATAGGGGTGGTGGTATCTACTCTATGTATGACTGCGACGTAACACAAAGTAATGATATTTTATGGAACAACGACGCCCCGCTTGGCCCAGAAATTGCACTCGGATGGGGTAGTGATGAAATCACATTCACAACGAGTTATTCAGATATTGAGGGGGGGGAATCAGAAGTCTACATTAGTCCGTCTTCACCAAATGTCACCCTTAATTGGGGTTCAGGGATGATTGATGATGATCCGCTATTTATAAATCCCGAAGCCGGCCACTTTAGCTTAGATATTTCTTCTCCCTGCATAGATGCGGGGGATCCAGAGATCCTTGACCCTGATGAAACGATTAGTAATATGGGCACTTATGGCGGGCCAGATGCAGATACGGTTAATCTTACCTTTGTTTCTGGAGAAACCCAAGTCCAACCAGGTGGTGTATTAGAATATACTATTCTTTTAAGCAACAACTTTGCTGATAATGCCTTTGTCTATGGTATGTCAGAGGTAATTTTACCCAATGGAAGACCTTATGCTGGTAATCCTGTGTTTGGACCTGCACCAGTAAACCTGAGTCCCTACCAGACAATCCAGCCCCAGATGTATCGAGACATCCCATATTATGCTCTACCGGGAGATTATATTTATGTTGGTAAGGTTGGAACAGAAGAAGCTGGCGTAATGAGTGAGACCAGCTTTGATTTTGAGATTACCGAATAGTTTTGTAGTCATCTAACCTACGCGGTTGGAAGAGAGGGGTTGAAAGAGAAATAAGCAGTTTAAAAATGATATTGACACATTCGGCCCTTGACATCAAAGATGTCAAGGGCTCTCAGTGTCAACCCTGAGGGAGAAGAATATAGAGAACCCCACCATTTTCATTTTGGCTTGAGCCAAAAAGGCGGGGCCATCGGGGTATTCCGAAGGGTTGACTACGTAGTCACTACGTAGTTTTGTTAGTTGAATTGGATAGAGATACCTGTATCACAGTGTAGTTGACGCAGGTAATAATCGTGCGCAGAATGAAATAGGGCGTCACAAAAGTGTCGCCCTTGATTACAGAGATTAAGAAAATAGATTACAGTGATTAAAGCTCGACAGAACAATCACTGAAATCATATTAAAAATCACTGTAATCATAGGCTGGCACGAGTTTCGTGACAGCCTACAGAATGAAATAAACAGGAGGTAGATTATTATGGTTGTAACAAAAGCAAAAGTTCTTTGTTTTAGTTTTTTTGTTATCTTATTTATAGTAATTAATGGTTGTATTGGATTAGATTGTGTCTGGGCAGATATCTTTCATGTTTATCACGATTCGGGCATTCCTTATAGGTCCGAACTTTGTGAATGGTGTGGAAGCGGAGGTAGTTTTCAAGAGATACCAGACCAAGAAGCACCAGAGAGGGTTAAGTATGCCGAGACAATTAGCCAAAATTGGTCTGGTTGGGGTATATTTTTCCGTCAGGCATGGGGAAATTGTGAACCAGAAGGAATAGATTACAGCTTGGATTTATCTAACTATAGTCAAGGTAATCTAAAATTCTTTGTCAAGACAGCAGTAGATCTCAAGGTAGAACTTCAAGAGATAGATCGATATGGCCCAAAGCACACAAAATACATTTCAAATTACGGATGGAATGGACAAAATGAGTGGCAGGAGATTAGCATTCCAATAAATGATTTTCAAGCAGACCTAACTCAGATATATGTACCCTTTATGATTACTGCAGAGAGCCCTGCAACCTTTTATGTTGATTATGTAAGGTGGACTGTTCCTATATCCGGTTACACTCCTATACAAGTAGAAGTAGATGGTCGCCAGCTCTTGGTTAATGGTGAGGTATTTACAGTAAAAGGTGTCTCAGCTGAGTTTACCCCTGTGGGACAATATGGCTCAGGCTATGATTGGTCTTTGTTTCCTGAGAATTATACTCCTGACATACCTATTATAAGAGATATGGGAGCAAATGTTATTAGAACTTACCATAATCGTCCTACACAAATAGAAGCGTTAGATAATTTATATGACCAAGAGATATATGTGATTATGGGATTTCCTGTTGACACTGTATACGGTTCTGGTCAGGTAGTTGATTTTAGAAATGATACTGTGCGAGAAAATATCAAGGCACGTTTCTTGGATATGGTTGAGCATTGGAAGGATCATCCAGCAATACTTATGTGGTGTTTTGGTAATGAAATCAACAGGGCAATTGAAAATGAGGTTGAAGATTTACGTCATGCTTGGTATAGTCTCGTAAACGAATGTGCGCAGGAAGCTCATTCTTTAGATAATTCCCATCTAATCACAACCGCCAATTCAGACCAGGTAGTGTGGGATATTGGAAATCCCGCAATAAATGCTGATGATGCCTCGTTAGAGCATTTAGACCTGTGGTCAGTACAGCTGTATCGAGGACTAACATTTGGTGACGCATTTATTAATTATGAGAATTTAAGTAATAAGCCTTTGTTGATAAGTGAATTTGGTTGCGATGCCTGGAATGGTTTGATTGGAGAAGAAGATGAGGAGATGCAGGCAGATTACCTAGATTCACAATGGTCACATATTAGTGAAAATCTCTCAAGTATTGATGAGTCTAATGTATGCGTGGGAGGTATTGTATTTTCTTGGAGAGATGGATGGTGGAAAAGTACTTACGGGACACCTTTTACTCATGATACACTGGCTGACTGGTACAATGGTGCTTATGAAGACCCAAATATGAATGAGGAGTGGTGGGGAGTTGTGGCTATATCAGAAAATCCAGAAGAGAGGATTATTAGAGAAGGTTATTTTATATGGACTACTCCTAATACCCCTCTTAATCTTACTGTTGAGGCCATAGGTGAATATGGTGTCCATATTCCTAGAGGAGAGAGAATAGAGTTTAGAATTACAGTTATCAATCCTAGTCAAGAAGCCTTTGATTATACCGCAGTTATCTCGGTAGATAAGTTTAATGAAGATACTGGAGAATGGGAACTACTAAGACCATATCCAGAATATCAATATTGCGGAACACCTACAGATTTTCATATAGAGCCAGATAGAACCTATGAGTTTGAGAGGTATATTGGTGCAGGTCCAAATACCGAATTAGCTGCTTATCGCTTAAGGACATACCTGCTTGATGCAGATGGTAATCAGGTCGTAGGTGATAGTCTTGAAGGAACAGTTGATCCACCGCTACCACCACTTGGTGGTCAAGGAAAGAGGAGTGGTAAGTTTAAGTTGCACAAAAAAGTGGACGATGTATTGTAAAACTAATTAATCAACACATTCGTATACCCCGATGGCAATTCGTGTTGAGCACTCAGTGCGAAGCAAGCATCGGGGCTTGTTTTCTATATTTTTCACATTTTCTATGCGGGGTCGCCGAATGTGTCAATATTTTTTCATTAAAAATAGTACGGTTGAACCATCGAAGATACATAAACTGTAATGACCCCCATTAGTCAAGGGAATTTTAAGTTAGAACCGGCTCTTTGAT
>CAZFPS010000037.1:0-16594 GCA_964520705.1 uncultured Planctomycetia bacterium
ATATACTAAATGTATAAGCTTTTGAGTTAATATATTATAGACTAACTAAAAGGGTATCTCAATAGAAAAAATAAAATTCGCTACAGGAAGGAATCAAGGTATCTCTTGGGTATGACAACCGCTGCCATCGCAATAATCGCATATATAGCCTCCTTCAGGCTGAGGCACGCACTCTGCTGTAGGAGGAAAGGTGTAACCGGGGTGAGGTAAAGAAGAGCTATACTCATAGAATTCAAAAGTCTCTTGTCTATCAATGCCTTGCGAAGCACAACCGCAAATTACTATAAATATTAATAAATTAACGTATGCGTAGTAATTCCAAAAATCGTTATTTCGTTTGTATATAGCCATCTTTTCCTATAGATATTTCTATTCTTTCACTGGGGACTTCTCTCCAAATAAAAGAACCATCCTCTAAGTAAACCCCTCTATATTTATATATTTCTTGTTTATCTGGCTTTTCATTTTTAAACGGAAAGCTATCTTGCTTATCCCAAACATCAACAGTAATTACTATTTCAATTGGCCGTTTATTATTTTTTATATGATCTATTACTGGTTTACCTAAAAGTGTTTCTATTTTCCCACTGCTTGGTAACTTCTTAGTTGCCTTTATGTCCTGATAGTTATAAGCAAATTGGTGTGCTGCAGGTATAAACTGTCCTTCTGGAACTTCAACAAACAAAAGCCAAGATATTCTATAGTAAACATCGTAATCATTGCTATTATAAAATGTATAAGGGATCCATATCCATTGTCCATTGTCTTTTGTTTTTGAAGCATATGTAGGGAATTCATCTTCAAGCTTAAAATTAAAAGATAGCTTATTTTCTTTCTGTATAGTCTTTAATTCATTTCTGGCAATCTCCAGCTGGATAAATTGATGTATATTACCTGATAGAGAAATGGCAAATAATAAAATACTTAATACAACCCCTGAAAACCATTTTTTGCTAGGCTTTAAATTGACCCAATTTGTATAAATTTTATCTAACACCTTTTTCCCTCCACTGCTTCCAGCACCACAAAAGAAAATTATTTAGCCATATTTCTTATAGTTGTTATCGCAACCGCTGATGTTGCAACCATTCCAACTATAGATATGATTAAAGAAATAATCGTAACTATAAATTTTACATTATCTTTGTTCTTTTCTTTCTCATATTCTCCTCGAGTACGCCAAGGGTTATCACCGGAAGGCATAGGAACTAATTCAACTTTCAATCTTCCGCTTTCTGTTAATGGTAGATTATTAATTTTTATATTTTTAATTTCGTTATCCATCCCCCCCTCCTATCTTTTCTTTTATCTCCACTGCTTCCAGCATCTAAGAAGTAGGTTGCTAATGCTTCTATCTTCCTGCTTGGCATCCTGCTCAAGAATTAAGGCTTATGCTTTATCTCTTCCTTGATTCTTCTGATCCGCTCCAATAACTCTTCTTTTATGGAATGATATTCGGGATCCAGGGCATCCAGTGCTTTATTTAAGGCGCCTAGCGCAGACTTATAATCATTGAGCTGTGAGTATGCATCGGCTAAATTCTCATAAGTAACAGCTCTGCTGTCGTCTAACTCCAAGGCTTTATTAAAATAGCCTATGGCCTGACTATACTTCCCAATTTTATTCAGTAGCCAACCTTTATTGTGATAGATTGTGGCGAAATCAGGTTCGACTTCAATACCCTTATCAAAATATTTAAACGCATCGTCGATTATCCCCATCTCGACCATGCAAAGCGCTCTGTCATTATAGGAAGCACCGTCGCCAGGGTTATGTTTTATAGCTCGGTCGAAATGTTCCATCGCTTTAGCAAAATTCTCGTTGAGTATTTCAATCTGCCCCTTAAAGTATTCTATCTCTCCCAGTAATTCCTTATCCTGAGAAATAGCTAGTCCTTTTTGTGAAAGCTCTCTGGCTCTATCAATATCTACATATGTAATTGCGTCATCTAGATCGAGCCTAATTTTTAAAATCTCATCCATATTTTTAAATTTATTTCGCGCCTGGAGGGACTCGAACCCCCAACAACTAGTTCCGAAGACTAGCGCTCTATCCAATTGAACTACAGGCGCAAAAATTTATCTGTTTATATTAACTCGCAGTTTTCTCCTAAAATCCCTTTGATCTTCTCTAATCTCTGAGCCGAAGGGATACTAACCCAAGATTCAGACGGTGGACGGCTAGGTTTATTGATCTGGATCTTATCCGGACCTATCCTATCAATTACTGCCTTAAATTTCTTTATATACTCCAAATCATCATTAACATCTTTTACTATCATCACCTCAAGCCAGATCTTTCCCTTAAACTCTTTGCGCAGTGAAATAAGCACATTGATAATATCGTTAATTTTTATTTTGGGATCCAGGGGCCTATCTATCTTCTCAAATACATCCTGAGTGAACGCATCCAAGGAAGGCATAATTAAATCTAGACCCAAAACCTCCTCCCTGACCTTCGCGTCCCTAAGCATCACTGAATTAGTTATTAAAACAACGGGGATCTGGGTAAGTTTTTTGACACCTGATATTATATTATTTACGCCAGAGTTTAAAAGAGGCTCTCCCGAACCAGAAAGAGTAATATAATCTATTTTTTTATAATCAGGCCAGTCTTTTAGGAACTGCCCAAGCTCCAGGAGTACAGCGCTGGACTTAACATATTCTTTTCTATCTAAAGTAAATTTAGTGGTTTTTTTAAGTTGGCAGTAGACGCAGTCTAAGACGCAGTATTTATAAGGCGTGATAGTAATTCCTAAAGATGAACCTAATCTTCTGGACTTTACTGGACCGTAAATATAATTCATAAATAAATTGAGGGGATAGCTTTTTATCTCTTATCCCCTCACATATTAGCAGAAATTATATATAATTTAAAGCGAATAAGGCGATGTCTATACAGCGACAATAATTATCTTATGCCTATTTGCTTCCTTGATACACTTTTCTCTATCGATAAGCAGCGTCTTTTCAGATTCAAAGGCCAAACATTTAGCTTTTATTCTTACTAAATTTTTTATTGTGCGCAGACCGGCTACGGGTATATCAAAACGCATATCCTGCTTTGGCTTAGAGACCTTTACTACAACGCAGCCGCTATTGGCAATGATACCCGCGCGTCTTATTGTAGCGTCGGTGCCCTCCATAGACTCAACCGCAACCACTGCCTTGTTCTTTACAACTACGGTCTGGCCGATATCTAAACGGCCTATCTCCTTAGCTATTTCAAATCCAAAATTAATCTCATCCCAAATCTTTTCATCTGGTTCCGTTGCGGTTAAAACACCCTTCTTAGGAAGATAGCCTTCTAGGAATATGGTGGAATCTAATAATTTTATTCCCGCTTCTTTTAATTTAAGTGCGATACCTCCAAAAATAGAATCCGCTCTCCTATCCTCTAAATCTACAATCAGCTTTCTCAGCTCTTCATCCTGGAGAATCTCTTTATCAAATAACGTATGGGGTTTTATCTGGCCTGCCATAACAACATTTTCGATCATCTCATTACTTAAGAATTCAAAGATTTTCTTGAACTCGCTTATTTTAAACCAAATTATATGGTCCACGTATTTCTTTAAGCGTGGGTCGGTATTATTCTTAATAGCTATGCTATAGACGCTAAAACCTTTATTCTTTGCTGCGCTGGCAAACAAAAAAGGAAACTTACCGCTTCCAGATATCAAGCCAATCTTTTGCTTTATAGGTTTTACGGAGTGCATTTTATCGAGCTATACCCCTCTGGGAACTCTTTACAAAAGAAATTAAATACTTGAGCTCATCGGAAGGACCCTTAAATCTGTTTTCGACTTTTTTTAATGCATTTGGAAGAGAGTATCCGGAACGAAATAATAATTTAGAAGAAACTCTCAATTGATTAATTGTTTGTTTTGGCAGATGTGAACGCCTAAGACCAATCGAATTAATCCCGTATACCTTTGCCGGATGACCGTCACAGGTAGAATATGGCGGGATATCCTGGACTACTTTAGAACAACCCCCGATTATGGATAATCTACCGATGCGCACAAATTGATGCACCGCTGAAAGTCCGCCGATTACTACTTCGTCTTCTACAGTAACATGACCGGCCAGAGTGGCATTATTTGCAAATATGCAACCGCTTCCTACATGGCAATCATGGGCTATATGGCTGTAGGCCATAATAAGGTTATCGCTGCCTACTTTTGTAGAATTCTTCTGCGTACCTACGTTCATAGTCACAAATTCTCTTATGATATTATTGCTACCTATATAAAGGAAGCTCTTCTCGCCTTTGTATTTTAAATCCTGAGGCGGACTGCCAAGAACCGCTCCGGAAAATATCTTACTGCCACTTCCAATCTCAGTATGACCTACTATAGTTACATTATTCAGAATCTGAGTGCCTTTGCCGATTTTTACATTATCGCCAATAACACTATAAGGTCCCACCTCTACGCCTTTGGCTAGAGACGCCTTTTTTGAAATAATTGCTGTAGGGTGAATCTTTCCCATCTTTCTACTCATCTACTAAAGCAAACATTAATTCTGCCTCGGCTACAACTTCTCCATCTACACGAGCTTCTCCTATTAATTGACCCGCCCGGGAACGAAGCTTACCTACTTTCACATCGAGGACAACTTGATCTCCCGGCACAACCGTCTTCCTAAATTTTGCATTGTTTATGGACATAAAGAAAGCAAGCTTGCCTCTATTCTGAGCTGGGCTTAACATTAAAACTCCACCCACCTGAGCCATGGCCTCAACAATAAGAACTCCCGGCATAACCGGCCTGCCAGGAAAATGCCCATTAAAAAATCTTTCGTTAACAGTGACGTTTTTTAAGCCTACTATTCGCTTGCCTTCCTCAAATTCGATAATTTTATCCACTAAAAGAAAGGGGAAGCGATGCGGCAATATTTTCATTATGGCTTGTACATCTAATTTGCCATGTTCTAAGTCCATATCAGACTCTGGCATTTTTAAGCCGGCCACGTTATCTTTTTCCTTAAGCTGATTAATCTTTTTGATTAATTGATGATTAAGAAAGTGGCCGCTCCTCACTGCCACAACATGCGCCCTTAAGGGTCTGCCTAATAGATATAAATCTCCAACGAGATCTAGGATCTTGTGGCGCAAGAACTCATCTTCAAAACGCAATTTATTTTTTATTATGCCTTTGTCGGAAATAACTAAAGTATTATCGTAATTTGCGCCCTTTCCGAAACCTTGCTCCAGCAACTCCTCTGTTTCATTCTCAAGTACGAAAGTGCGACTGGAAGAAATATCTTTTTCAAAGATATCCTGACTAAAATCTACATCCATATACTGTGTCTTCAGAAATGAAGAATTATAGTGGTGCAGAGTATATGAAATCTTGAATTTTGTTGAGGGGAAGGCACAAATAAATGAATCCCCTTCTTCTGCCCAGAACGCCTCCTTCAAAATAAAAGGCTTTCTCCTTGAATCTAATTCTTCGATACCTGCCTCTTTTATCAACTTTATAAAACCGCTGGCGCTTCCATCTAACGCAGGAACTTCGCTATTATTAATTTCGATGATTATGTTATCTATCTTCAAGCCGGCCAAGGCAGCCATAAGGTGTTCAATAGTATGCACTGCAACATCTTTGTACCCAATAGAGGTGTGTCTGGGACTAGTCTTTCCATCCAATATACAATCGCAATCGGCTTTAATCGCCGGAGAACTTTCTAAGTCCACTCTCCTAAATATGATTCCACTATTTGGACCTGCCGGTATGAATTTCAGCGTAACGGGCTTACCAGTATGAATGCCCTTACCTTTTAGCTCTACTTCTCTTTTTACTGTTCTTTGTTTTTCCATTTTTTCGCTTTCTGCTTGCTTTATCTGACTCGATCTTATCTAAGCGCCTCTTTAATTCTTCAACGGTTTCATTCAATTGCGGCAGGCGCTGAATGCAGCCGTTAATCTTTGCTGCCTGCCTGTGAGGCTTTGCCGGATAGCCGGATACAAAAGTATCGGAAGGTATAGATTTTATCACTCCAGACTGCCCACCCACGATTACATTATCGCCAATCGTTAAATGGCCCGCTAATCCAGCCTGACCAGCAAGAGTAACATTTTTGCCCAGAGTCGTGCTTCCAGAAATACCCACCTGAGCCACAATAATACAACTTTCGCCAGTTATGACATTATGGGCAATCTGGACTAAGTTATCTATCTTCGTGCCTCTTCCTATTATCGTTCTATCAAAACGCGCCCTATCGATCGTCACATTTGCACCGATCTCTACATCATCTTCTAAAACCACGCTTCCTACCTGAGGTATCTTGTGGTGCTTACCCTTAACTGTGTCATATCCAAAACCATCTGAACCAATAACGCTACCGCTGTGAATTATTACCCTCTTTGCAATAACCGTCTTTTCTCTTATGGAGACATTGGGATAAATTAAACAATCTTCCCCTATAATAGTCTCACGGCCAATGTAGGTGCCAGGATATATAATACACCTATCGCCGATTTCTGCGCCGTCCTCAATAACCACATACGCAGCGATAGAAATATCTTTACCTAACTTTACGTTATTGCCGCTGATAACACTAGGGTGAATACCCTTATTGACAATATCTTGTGTGGGATAGAATAAAGAAACTACCTTAGCAAAGGCTAGCGAAGGATTATCGGAGATTACCAGTGGCTTAGGAGAATCTTTTATCGCCTGTGGTGCTATAACCGCTGATGCCTTAGTTTTATTAATATGCTGTAGATATTTTGAATCTCTTATAAAAGTGATATCGCCTTCTTTTGCCTCTTTAACTCCTGCTATTCCGGTAATCAATATATCAGGATCACCCGTAACCGAAGCCCCCACTAGATCGGCGATTTCTTTTAAGGTCTTCTTCATTACTATTTTTTCTTATAATTATCATTCAATTTCTTGAGAACATCTTTGGAAATATCCAAACTTTCATCGCCGTACAAGAGAACTCTATCATTAAGAATATAGTCATATTTTTTCTGCTTGGCGATCTCTTCCACAACATCTTGGATATCCTGTAGTACTCCTTTTAACTTTTCGTTCCTTTCTTCTCTTAAATCAATCTCTGCATTGCGCTGGAATTCTTGCAGTTCTCTAGTTTTACTGTCAATTTGCTCTTGCTTAGCCTTCTTTTCTTTGTCGGAAAGCAAATCTAATTTATCCTGCATTGCTTTTATCTCTTCTACTTTTTTATCAATCTCTGTCTGTTTGCCTTTTTGTTCATTCTCTAGATTAACATCATAATCTTTTGTCTTTTCATAACCATCAAATACAGCGGCTAGATCAACATAGGCGATCTTTTCTGCAAAGGCGAAACCTGTTAAAAACATACCTAAAAAGAATGCTGCAAAAACAAAAATAACTACTATTCTGCTGTGCTGCTTCATACTCTTACCTCCTCCTTTTGTATACAATTAATATGATTGAGGTTCTGTAACGGTATTAAAACGTTCGGCTCATACTAAAGTGGAATTTCCCTTCCTTGTCTTCTTCTCCGGGCTCAGTGCTTAAGGGAAATCCATAATCTAATTTTATAGGACCCATGGGGGTATTTATTCTTAAGCCCAAACCAATGCTATTCTTAAAATTCCCTGCTCCAAAATCCTCTACTTTACGCCAGACATTACCACCGTCAAAGAATGTGGCCACCTTCACAAAATCCAAGAGGGCATAAGTATACTCTAAGTTATATATCAGAATAGATTCGCCTCCAATTGGGTCTTCTGTTCGACCATCAATAGGCCCAACTTTACGTTCATTATAACCACGGATTGTATTTGCGCCTCCTGCGAAGAATCTTCTATATATCGGAATGTCATCGGTATTTCCAAATGTTAAAAGTGCACCTGCGCGCAAATCTAACTCTATAACCGATTTCTCCGTCAATCCAAAGTACTTATTAGACAGACCATATAGTTTCAAGAAATCCTTATCCCCGCCAAACGGACCGCCTACACACTCAAAAGAACCGCTTAAAACTAAACCCTTGGTTGGATTAAACGCATTATCGCTGGTATCGCGAGTTAATACAAATTCCATGCCGCTTAAAATATTTTCTCCGATCTCCTTCTTTAAATCATTGCTAGCGGTTGTATCCACATCCGAAATATCAATCTCTTCTATCCTATAGGTAGCATTTCCTTTGATGTACTCTGAAAATTCTTTGCCTAACCTTAGTGCACCTCCTAAGCGGTCTTCGCTAAAACCATAGCCTAAATCGCTATCCATATCGTGAGCCCTTTTGTATAAATCGAACCCAAAAGAAATCGGATTATCAAAAAGCCAAGGCTCTGTAAAACTCAAAAGGAAGTTTTCCACAACCGAACCTAATTCTGTACGCAGCACTAAATCTTGCCCTGCTCCGGTGAAATAAGGCCAATTAGCAATATCAAAATTCTTCTGCTCAATCTCCGCAAATCCTATAAACTCATCAACGGTAGAATATCCACCACCAAAACTAAAACTTCCTGTTTGCGTTTCTTTTACTTCTACTACTAAATTTTCACTATTGGGACGAGAACTCGGCTCGGTATCAAAAACTACCTCTTCAAAGAAACCCAGATTATCTAATCTCTCTTTACTCCTTCTTAACTTTTCGCCATCGAATGCATCTCCAGGCTTAAGACGGATTTCCCTGCGTATAACCTTATCTTTTGTCTTGGTATTTCCCTTAATATCAATTCTATTTACATAAGCTATTTCGTTTTCTACTATATTATAAGTTACATCCACATTACCCGTCTGCAGATCTACCGAAGCAGATTCATTAATTTGAGCAAACAAATATCCTTTCTCTAAATAGAGATTACGCAAGTTGTACAAATCCTGTTGCAGGGCAAGATCACTAAAAACCCTACCGGGCATAACTTCTTCCAATTGAGCCATTAGCTCCAAATTTGTAAAATCTTCATTACCATATATATTAACACTACCAACGGTATACCTGGTCCCTTCATTGATTAATAGATGGATATACAAAAAACCTTTATCGTCATACTCAAAGCTTGATTCTACCGTAGCATCGGGGAAACCTTCAGAATTATATAAAATCTTTATGCGCTCTAGGTCATCTTCAAACTCACCTTCTTTAAAAAATCCAGCGTGGAACAACCTAGCCTGCCTAGTCTTCATCACCTTGACTATTCTTCCTCTAGTCAAATAATAATTACCCTTGATATCTACTCTCTTTATCCTGATACGAATATTTTCAGTAACATTGAAGGTGACATCGGCCTTATTCGTATTCTTATTAATATTGACCTTATAATCCACTTTAGCATCAGAATAACCCCTCTTCTGGTATTCCTTCTCTAAGCTTTCTTTATCCTCTCTCAGCTGATTATAATCAAGGTACTGGTCCTCTTTAGTCTTTATTATTTCTTTCCTCTTTACTAAATCTTTCCTTAAAACATTCATTCCCTCCAAAATGACTTTTTCAACAATGGGCTTCTCTACCACAACGATTAAAACTTTTACCCCGTCTTCATATTTTTCTATATCTATACTCACATCGCTAAAGAATCCTGTTTCATACAGACGCTTAATATCATCTTGAGCGACTCTAGAAAAATAAGGTTGGCTTACTCTGGTCTTTATCTTGGATAGAATAGTAGCTGCACTTATAGCGCTATTGCCATTAATCTCGACTTTCTTTATTAGCTTTTGATCTTGTATCCCTTGGCTAGGTGCTTCGGCTTCGACGTCTAAAGGGGAATCATCTTGAGGGAAGGCAAAACTAGATATGCTTAAAACAAAGATTACAAAAAAAGGAAAAAATATTTTTTTCATTATCACCTCAATTATATTATAAATCTGTTAAAAAGTCAAACTGTCCAAATATCGATTATTACTCTTCCATTACCTGAGCCAAGTTATCAAAACGAGCATACTCCTTAATAAAAGAAAGCTTGAGTGAACCCACAGGGCCATTTCGCTGTTTTGCGACTATAACCTCTGCTACACCTTTGTTGTCAACTGTAGGAGTGTAGTATTCCTCTCTCAACAGTAACACGACTACATCGGCATCCTGTTCGATGGCTCCGGACTCACGCAGATCTGATAATTGTGGACGGTGATCGCTACGAGACTCAACGGCTCTGGATAATTGACTTATGGCTACTAAAGGAATATTTAATTCTCTGGCCAGGGCCTTTAATGAGCGGGAGATCTCAGAAATCTCCTGTTGTCTGTTTTCAGACGACCTAGAGCTACGCATAAGCTGTAAATAATCTACAAACATTAATTTAATATCGTGGTGGGATTTTAGTCTTCTAGCCTTCGCACGTAACTCTATTATAGATATCGCGGGAGTATCGTCTATAAATATAGGTGCTTCTGAAAGTTTGCCTGCGGCAGCGGTAAGCTTAGGCCAATCTGAAGGAGAAAAGTATCCACTTCTTACTTTGTGTACATCTACTCGCGCATGAGAACATAGTAGCCTCTGAACCAACTGCTCTTTAGACATTTCTAAACTAAAAATAGCAACCGGTATATGCTCTGTAACGCCAGCATATTCAGCCATACTTAAAGCCAGAGCACTCTTACCCATCGATGGCCTTCCAGCGATTACAATTAGATCCGCCGCTTGCAGACCCGCTGTCTTAATATCGAAATCGATAAAACCGGTAGGCACTCCTGTAACATGCTGTTTCTGCTGATAAAGCCTATCTATAGTCTCAATGCTATCTTTTATTATATCTTTCAGGGAGACAACATTACCTTCTATTCTACGGTCCGAGATCTCAAAAATTGAACTCTCTGCTTGGTCCAAAGTCTCATCTACATTAACTTCTGCTTCATACGCTCTGGAGACGATATGCGTAGCACTGCTTATTAAAGACCGCAGTATGCTTTTTTCTTTGACTATTCTGGCATAGTGTTTAACGTTGGCCGCTGTAGGAACTGCGTTGGCAAGCATAGTTAAGTAACTTACCCCACCGATTTCATCTAACTGATCAGACTTTTTTAATTCTTCTGTTAAGGTGATTAAATCTACGGCCTTATTCTTAGAAGACAGTTCTACTATAGCGGTAAAAATCTTCTTGTGTGCGCTCTTATAAAAATAATCTTTGTCAATAATCTCTACTGTTTCGTTAATGGCTTCCTCTTCAATAAGCATAGAACCCAATATGGCCATCTCTGCCTCTATGTTTTGGGGAGGAATTCTCTCTATAAGAGACTTTTCTCTAATTTTCTCTTTTAGTTCCATTATTCGAAAATATCCTAAGGATTGGCTCTATTTACCCACAACCCAAACTTTAATTTTTGTCTTTACCTCTGGATGCAATTTAATTTCGACTTCGTATATGCCTAATTTTTTGATGGGCTCGTCTAGTAGAATATCACTTTTATCTATCTTTATCTGCTCTACTTCTAAGGCCTTGGCAATTTCTGAAGTTGTAATCGAGCCATATAGATTATCATCTTGAGCTTCGGTGGTAATAGTACAAGATAGGCCTTGAAGCTTATCGGCTAATGCCTGGGCTTTATTTTTTTCTACTTCTTTATTCTTCACTACCTTTTTCTTCTCCTCTTCGACTCTGTTTACGTTGTTCTTTGTAGCAGCCAGAGCAAAGCCTTTAGGTAAGAGAAAATTCCTGGCAAAGCCTTCTTTAACTGTAACTATTTCACCGCTCTTTCCGATATTTTCTACGTCTTGTCTTAGTACTATCTTAATCATGGCTATTTAACGTAAGGTATAAGAGAAAGAAACCTAGCGCGCTTAACTG
Organism: uncultured Planctomycetia bacterium; assembly: GCA_964520705.1. Classification (GTDB taxonomy): domain Bacteria; phylum Omnitrophota; class Gorgyraeia; order Velamenicoccales; family JABMQK01; genus CAZFPS01. The sequence continues at coordinate 11,731 of CAZFPS010000037.1, forward strand.
CAACACAAACTTTTCTTTGATGTTTTGCGCAGTTTCCGGTAACACGCCTAGAAAGGATCTTCCCTCTTTCGCTTAACATTCTCTCTAAGGAATTTATATTTTTGTAATCTATAACATAAGTCTTGTCTTTGCAAAAACGACAAAACTTCTTTCTTCTAGGAAAACCATCTAGATCTTTATCTTTACGTTTCTTTTTTGTGAGCTTGAATTTATCTTTTTTCATATTTTTCTCCTATTTAACTTAATTGCTCATCGAGCTCTTGAGGCCAAGAAACATCACTAAGCGTATCAGAACCTGGAGACACTTGCTCATTCGCTGGACTGGGTTCAACTTTACTAGGCTCATCTTTTATGCCAGTCCTTTTCTGACCACCCCCATCTAGAAATACTACTCGGTCCGCCCTTACTTCTATGACGCTTCTGTTTTTACCCTCACTGTCCTTCCAAGAGCGTGACTGGAGTCTACCTTCTATTAAGACAGAACGACCTTTTTGTAAATACTGATTACAAGTCTCTGCCTGTTTATCCCAAACCACAACATTAATAAAACAAGTATCCTGCTTTAACTCTCCAGAACGATCCTTAAAACGATGATTAGCCGCCAGCCTTAAATTCGAAACGGCCATGCCGCTAGGGGTGTATCGCAATTCCGGATCCCTGGTCAAATTACCAATCAAAAATACTCTGTTTAAATTTGCCATCTCCTAACTCCTCCTCTATAATTATTCTTTAACTGAAATCATAAATCTTAGAATATCTTCGTTTAATCGAAGAGCTGCGTTGATCTTCGTTATCTCCGTAGGCTCAGAATCAAAATCAATCAAGTAAAAAAGCCCCTCTCTAAACTTCAACGCTTTTCCTTTTAAAGAAATATCAAAATACAACTTGCGCTTCTCTGACCAGATATCAGCGCTATTGATATTGACATTGAATTTATTAAAAGCGCCTTTGAGCTGATTGAATATTTCAGATTTTTCGCTTTCGTTCATATCTGGTCTGAGAATGAACATAGCTTCATACTTATGCATTACTTTTGGCCTCCTTGATTATAATCATTCATTACTCTGTCAATTCCTAATTTTATCCACACTCCACAACCCTTAACTGACTTTTTAATTAAAGTGTTCACGAGTTTTATTTCATCTCTACAAAAATTTGACAGCACGTAATCTTTTGTTTTCTCCTTATTGAAGCATTCACCGATACCTAACTTTAGACGATTGAATTCTTGGGTATTTATTGTATTTACAATCGACCTGATACCGTTATGGCCGGCGGCGCTTCCTTTCTTTCTAAAACGCATTACGCCTATTTCTAAATCCAAATCATCATGTATAACCAGTAAGTCATCCGGAGAAATGTTTTTAGATCTCAACAGCAGCCCTACCGCTTTACCGGAAAGATTCATATAGGTGCTGGGGATAGCCAGCAAACATTCATTACCGTTTATATTAATCTTTGCAACTCGACTTTTTAAAGAACGGTCTGATTTGAATCTTGTTTTATGCTCTTTGGCAATGGCCCTTACGACTCGAGCACCTAAGTTGTGTCTAGTATTGGCGTAACCCAAACCAGGGTTACCCAGACCAACTATTAATTTCATTTCTTATCACCAGGAGCTTCTTCCTTCTTAGACTTTTCTTTTGGTTTTTCTTTTGGTTTTTCTTCTTCAGTCCCTTCTTCTCCCTCTGCCTTCTCTTTCTTGATTACTTCTGGCTCAGTAGCGGCTTCACCCTCTGGAACCTCTTCTACGATTTCTTCTTTCTTAGGAGGTGTCAATGTGAATACCATCGATTCAGCATCTGATAAAACCTTAACGCCCTCAGGAACAACCAGGTCTTTTACGTGTATATCATCGCCTATAATCATATTGGTTACATCCACCTCGATTTTCTCTGGGATCATGGTAGGTAGACATTCAACTTCTAATTCCCAAAGTATATGATTTAAGACGCCGCCTTCCTGCTTTACACCTTGGGATTCACCTTTAGCCTCAATAGGTATCTTTACTTCAATAGCCTTGGTCAGAGATATCTGATTAAAATCAATATGCAATATATAGTCCTTTACAGGTTCGTATTGGATATCTTTTATCAATACAGATTTTTCTTGCTTGGCGCTCTTCTTCTTTTCATCTCCAGAAATAACCAAGGTAATTACCATGTTTTCCCCACCGTGATGAGCATGCATAAACTTAATCAATTGGCTTCGACTCAATTTTACCGGCAAAGGACTATCTCCCTGTCCATACACGATTGCCGGAACAAAACCATTTCTTCTTAAAACATTGATCTTGCTCCTTCCTATCTCCTCTCTAAGCAAACAATCCAAATGTACCTTTTCCATTTCTTTATTTATCTCCTTTATAACTAGCTAGGCTCTATTTTTACCTTATGATTAAATTAATCGGATTCGTGATCAAACAGACAACTGATAGACTGCTCCATATGGATTCTTTTTATAGCATCCGCTAAAAGTCCTGCTACCGACAATACCTTTATTTTTTTGGTTTTAGCCGTAGAAGAAAGAGGTATTGTATCAGTAATCAATAATTCTTTCAAGTAAGATTTTTCTATTTTCTCAATGGCGCTACCCGACAGTACTCCGTGAGAAATTGCAGCATAAATTTCTTTGACTCCACGCTTATATAGAGAATTTATCGCCTCGACTAATGAGCCTCCGGTAGCTATAATATCATCCACTATCACAGCTCTCTTGCCCTCAACATCACCCAATAGATGCATGACCTCCGCGCTCTCTGGAGAAATTCTGCGTTTATCCAAAATAGCTAATTCGGCTCCAAGCCTTTTGGCATAGGCTCTGGCCATTTTAATCCCACCGACATCAGGAGCAACTACAACTAAATTTCTTAGCTTTTTCTTTTTAAAATAATCTACAAATACATTAATCGCAAAAAGATGGTCTAGCGGGATATCAAAGAAACCCTGGATCTGACCAGCGTGCAGATCCATAGTAAGAATTCTATCCGCTCGAGTATTGGTTATTAGATTAGCGACCAGCTTTGCGGTTATGGGAACACGCGGCCTATCTTTACGATCCTGCCTGGCATATCCGTAATACGGTATAACCGCCGTAATCCTCCAGGCAGAAGCTCTGCGTAAAGCATCTATCATAATCAAAAGCTCCATTAAGTTTTCATTTACCGGAGGACATGTGGGTTGGATCACAAATACGTCTTTGCCCCTGACATTATCCTGAATCTGTACTCTAACCTCTCCTTCGCTGAAACGAGCCACCGTAGCATTAGATAATTTGACTTTAAGCTTAGCGGTAATAGCGTTTGCTAATTTTTTGTTAGCATTTCCAGAAAAAATCATAATCCTATCCATAAAAACTCCTTTTACGAATACACGTTAAACTTCATTCTTATTTTCTTTTTCTAAGTTTTGATTTTTTGCTAGGTTTTACGGATTTGTTTTTAATTAAGGGCTTAGCCGGCACACCCACAACAACGCTGTTATCCTTTATATTGCTGGATTTTGTCACTACCGCTCCGGCTCCTGTTACTACACTTTTACCAATCTTTGCGGGAGCAACTATCACTGTATCGCAGCCGATAAAACATTTGTCTTTTATTACTGTTGGATTCTTTTTCTCACCATCATAGTTAGCGATCACCGTACCAGCTCCAATATTGACTTTCTTCCCTACCGTAGTATCACCTAAATAGCCAAAGTGCTTAAAAAGCGTCTCCTCACCTATACTGCTTCTAACCATCTCTGTAAAATTTCCCACTTTAGCTCCATCCTTTACCACTGAGCCTTCCCTCAAGTGACAGAAAGGGCCAACTGAACAATCCTTGCCGATTTTCACACCTGACTCTATAAACGTAAATGGGTATATAGTAGTTTCAGCTCCCACAGAAACTCCGCAATTTATGAAAGTTGTCTTAGGGTCAATCACCGCGACTCCCTGATCCATCAATTCTTCTGTTATACGAAAGCGCATTATCTCATTTGCCTTGCTTAAATCCAGGCGATTATTTATACCTAAAACCTCATCGGCACTTGAGCATAGGCAGGTTTCAATCTTTTTATTCATCTGATATATAATCTCAATAACATCTGTAAGATAAGATTCTTTCTTTTTAGCATTTATCTCGACTTGATTCAGGGCCTGCAATAATTCATGCGAATTAAAACAATAAATCCCAGAGTTTATCTCTTTTATTCGCTTCTGAGAGAAAGTTGCGTCATTTTCCTCAATGATACGGCTAACTTTACTGAACTGATCTCTTAAAATACGGCCGAATCCATAAGGATTTTCTAAATGGGCGGTCAAGATCGAACAGCTTACATGCTTTTCTTTATGCTGGTTAATCAAGGCCTGCAGGGTGTCTTTTTTTATCAAAGGTGTATCTGCGCAAATAACCAATATATTAGTTCTGGATTTTCCAAAAAAACTTCTGGCTGATTTTAAAGCATCTGCTGTACCTTGAGCTTTTTTCTGAACAACCACCTTGACGCCTTTATTCTTTTTTAGATACTCCGCCACCTCACCATGTTGTTTGTTTATAACGGTGTAAATCTTCTTTAAACGCAGACTCTGCAGGGTATCAATCACATAATCTATCATCGGCTTGCCACAAATATCATGCAATACCTTTGGTAGACGTGACTTCATCCTCGTAGCTTCTCCGGCCGCCAAAATTATACATACAAAATCTTTCATGACCTGTCCTTTATTTTTTTTATTGTGTTTTAATTACAGCTGCCCAGCCTGGACTCGAACCAGGAAAACCAGATCCAAATTCTGGCGTGTTACCGATTACACCACCGGGCAATATAAATATAGGGTAATGTGATAATTTAGCCACCAAAAGTGCTATAATGGTGGCATGAAA
>CAZFPS010000038.1:0-16407 GCA_964520705.1 uncultured Planctomycetia bacterium
GCCTTTTTTATTGTTTAGGCAATATCAAAGCGCGAAAGATATTTTACATTATGCAGCAAATTTTATGGATTCTAATTCTTGAATCAAAGATTGCGCCAAACAATAATACAAAACTGCGAAAATCCTGCCCAGATCACTCCTCTATCCCCTTAAACTCATCCGTGGTCTCTATCCTGATGCCTTCGCTACTAATCATCAGCCAGATTTAATGTAAACAATAAGACCTTTACAGACACAAACACAATAACGAAGACTATAAGATATGTCAATATCTTCATTTCGCTCTTTTGAAACCGTTTGCCGATCTTTCTAAAAATTCTCTTTGGCCTCATCTTTATAATACTCTCCCGAATTCATAATACTACTCAAAAAAGCTAAATTCAAGTAGCATTGAACTCAAAAAAACTTTTGCTTTTGACTTAATTTGCTGCTATCTTGTTAAATAGAATAGGATAAGAGAATACGTTCAATAAAGATTAAGCTTTAGCCGGATATGAGAAACATTAAACTATTTAAGAAAAGTTTCGGTTTTACCTTAGTGGAGATCATGATAGTGGTGGCGGTGACTTCTGTTCTCGCCACCCTGGCCATCCCCAACGCCCTCAGGGCTAGGATTAATGCCAGTGAAGCCAGGGCCATTTCCTCTTTGAGAAGAATAAGCACGGCCTGCGAAGGCTATAGGACGTCCCGAACATCACCAACTTATCCTAATCTTTTAACAGATCTTTCCGACGCCATCCCTCCCTATATCGACACCGTCTTATCCAGCGGCACCAAGCAAGGCTACACATTTGTCTACGAGCCCAATCTTCCTTACCAGTATAGCTGTACAGCTTCGCCTGTGAATCCGGGTTCTACCGGAGTGAGGACATTTGTGGTGGATGAGACTGGCGTGATTACTAGTGATGGGGTAGCGATAGAATAAAGTTACCATACTCTAAAATCTCTAGCGTATGTTCTACTATACTCTCGCCGTTAATTCATAAGAATTACGTAATTAATTACGTAATTCTTCAGATCCTGCGTCTAGTTAATAAGGATCTTTCTCGTTTAGCACCAGGACTTCGGGTAAGATTTTATTAAATTTTTCGCATATATGCGGGTCAAAAAAGATGGAGTCCAGCCGTCTGATCTCTGCTATGGCCTCGTGTACCGGCCAGGCCTTTTTGTAAGGTCTCTTAGATTGCAAGGCATCGAAACACATCGCAAATACAAACAATGCGCCCTATGAGCGGAATATCCTCCCCTTTTAGGCCCTTGGGATAACCTAACCCATCCCATTTTTCATGATGTGTCAAAGCAACAATTTTAGCCATCTTAAGAAGCTCGGAGTCATTTCCAGATAGTATCTCTGCCCCGATATTGGTATGCTTTTTAATTATCTCCCACTCCGCGGGGTCCAGCTTGCCGGGCTTTAATAGTATAGAGTCCGGAATGCCGATCTTTCCAATATCGTGCATCTGGCTGGCATGAAGCAGAAGCTCGCAATTTGTGTCACAAATACCTAATTCTCTGGCTAGAAGAACACAGGTCTTGCTCATTCGTTTAATATGCTGGGCGGTCTCCGTATCGCAATATTCGGCGGCCGCCGCCAGTATATAGACTATCTCATGCTGTGTTTTGTCTAATTCTTTAGTGCGCGCCCTCACTAAATGCTCAAGGCGGACTTTGTGCTTTTCTAATTCTTTCTCGGCTGACAAACGATCTTTAACTTCAATCTGGAGTTGAATATTTATATCCTCGGTCCTGCTTTTTTCTTCTTCGATTAATTTTGAATTAAGGAAATCTTTCCTGGCAAACAACTCCATCGTATAGCAGACATACATACCTAAAATATTTCCCATAAACAAAAAGAAGGTATTATTAGCGAGCATCTCGTAGGGAATAGGCCTGACCTAAATATGCACTATCAGGTAGGCGGCGAGAATAATACTTCCCGTTAGAGACGCCCAGACAAATCGCGCCCTCATCACCACGTATCCATAGACAAAGACAACGATCAAGCTGGCGTTCCACATCGAGCTCATCTCTACCGCTGTTAAGGCCATCTTTGCTATAACGCCGAACGCGCTAGCCAAGATGCCGATGGCGATAGAATAGCCCAGAAATCTCCTGGGATTTCCCGCATAGGAAAGAAGGTAGCAGCAGACCATTATCGGCCAAACCATTCCGTAACGAATAAAAGACAGCGTACGGATTATCTCTCTCGGGGCGATCCAATAATCAATAATACCAAATAGGCCCCAGACAACTATACCCAGGAACATAGAAAGTTTCATGTGCCGTAGATACTTTATAAAATAATAATCAAGAAACTCTTCTTCGTGCACTCCGCCGAAAGAAAGCGTGAATGGATTAATCTTTACTTCTCTTATTTCCTGTCTGAAATCACTCATTAGCCTACCTTGGTCACCCTATGGACCGTCTCCTAATATGTCCCCTAATTAAAACTTATTTATCATTTGTTATTTTAGTATTTTTGGGCGTGTATATTAGCATACACGCTGAGGGGATATTCCGTCAATGAAAATCAGGTAAATGCTCAGCGCGACGTCCTAATCTATTCCAGCGATGGCTTTACGTAGTCTATATCAATAAGATAAGCGGTGACCTTTGTAAATACCGGCGCCTTAACCATAGCCAAAAGAGGAATCTTTCTCTCATCAGCGCTGAAGTATCCACTGACCCTGCCCTTGCGCACATCTTTACCTTTGAGTTTTGCGTAAGGCTGAACGTAGAATGCTTCTTTTCTCTTCATGGCGGGTACGCTAATTCTTCTCTTGTGCTGGGTTTCTACAAATAACTGATAATTTTTCTCATTATTACAGACAGGATATTCCAGGCGTTCTCCAACCTCCAGCGGCAGGAGCATAAAAAAATAACAGGCGCTCAAAGTATCCTGGACACCTGGGGGAATGTCAAAATTCTTTTCGCTCTTATCCGTAAGGCTCCTAAAGTGTGCCCTGTGATTCTCCTGGTCAAAGTCAGTGATCGCGTCTTTGCGGTGGCGTCCTTCGCGGCGGTATACTTCGTGGCGCAGGGTATAAAGATTCTCAACATCGAGATAGGATACAAATCGGTCTTCGACTTCATAAATAGCCGAACAGAAACGATTAGTCTTAACTACTACTTCTAACATATAGGCATCTCTGCCTTGGATTTTTTCAATACCCTTTATCGAGGCCCATATCGTACCCACCGGCATTCCCATCCACTTTACTCTATAGGTCAATCTTTCATATTCCGGCAGGCGCGCATCTGATAGGGGTATGGCCTTGACCGTATCGGTATCTTTCGAAGATGATATTTCTCCGGCAAATGATAAACCAAAACAAGACACCTGGCCTGAATGAAGACCTGGCGCATATAAATTTTGCGATATCACAAACAGCAATGCTGCGCAAAATAGCACAGATCTTATATTTTTCATCGTTGTATGGATTTTTTAATGATAGGCCAATACCTTAAATAAATAGGAGTGACCCTTTTGGAGAGAAGTAGCATCTAAACACTAAATTATTATATCAAAAACAAACTTATGCCTTCTAAACAAAACGCCTATACAAATTTATAGTATTGTACGTCACTACTTCTTTTGTATAACTTTGCTCAACGATTTCCCTGCCGGTATCGCCCAATCGCCTGCGTAACTGATCGTTCCGTAAGAGTTGAACGATTCGTGAGGCAAGAGCTTCAAAATCTTTAATCGGTATCACAAACCCATTGATCCCATCGCGGACAATTTCAGGCATGCCGCCGGTTTGGGTGACGATCATCGGCTTGCTGCTGGATAATGCTTCCAACATCGTCAAGCCAAATGGCTCACAGGCTGTTGATGGGTACACGCAGACACTGGAGGCAGCATAAAGCGCAGGCATATCATCTAATTGATAGCTATCTATCATTACGTTTTTACGCAATTTAAAGAACTCTATGAGATTGACCATATAAGCGATATCTTTTTGTTGCGACCCAGCCCAGTCAATGATATTTTTTGTCCCCGCCAGCACTAACATCGCTTCGGGGACTCTATTTTTGACGATATTCATCGCCTTGATGCTCACGTCACACCCTTTAGCCAACCCCATTCTGGCCGGGTGGAATATAAGCTTTTTGCCTTTCATCTGAGGATATTTTTTTAGAACACCAGAGGGATTTACATCTTTATGAAACATCATTTCATCGATGCCATGATGAATAACGGTAATCCTTCTGTCGTCAACTCCTGCTCCAATAAGCTCTTTCTTAATAAAATGGCTTACCGCAACGATATGGGTCCATTTGACAGTCCGAGATAAGTCTAAAAATAAATTATCATCCCAGACGTTATGTGCTGTGAGAAAAAAAGGAATGCCCTTTTTTTTCGATAGCTCTTCCAATATCCGTACATGGATTTTAGAAAAATAGTGCATATTGTGCGCATGAAAGAGGTCTGGCTTAAACGTTTCTATAAAATCTGTAAAGACCTCTCTAATTTCGCGCTCCAGCCCGTTAATTCCTCTTTTTGCCAGCCAGCCTAAATCAAACACCGGCGTACGATATATATACACTCCTTTAAATTTATACCTAGAAGGTACTCCTTCAACCGCCCCTGTAAGCAGACTCACCCTATGCCCTTTTTCGCTCATTGCAGGTAATATTATCGTCAGGTGCGTCTCCACCCCACCGATAATAGGAGGAAAGCCCCAGTGAATATGTGCGATGTTCAAATTCTTCTTTTTCTTTTTAGTCATCATTAGTAAAATTGCTCCTTCCTGCGCTCAGAAATCCTTCTCTTAAACGCATATTTTCTTCCGCTTTGTAAAAGCAAAAGCTTATCAAAAATTCCTATTAGCATAGTCTTTTTTCTTTCTGAAGCAATTTTCAATGTGATTTCGTCATTGGTTAGGTCTAGTATAAGGGAGCTACTTCTCCAGGACAATGTAAACACCAGCCGCTCCCAACTATGAGGCATACGCGGGTTAATAAACAAATTTTCTTTTATTATGCTAACGCCCCCAAAGCCGAATACCAGAGATTGCCAAGCGCCCCCCAGCGAAGCAGCATGAATACCTTCATCTGTATTGCCATGAAGATTGCTGATATCTGCACGCAAGGCCACATTAAATAAATTGTAAGCTCTATTCAAATCTCCCGCGTCACAGGCAACAATTGAACATATCGAAGGGCTCAATGATGATTTATGGGCTGTTCTGCTGATATAAAAATCGTAGTTTGCTGCTTTGGTCTTTGCGCTAAACACATCGTTGAGCAAATAGAACAACATAAACACATCTGCCTGTTTTATCAACTGTGTCTTGGCTAAGTCTTTTGAACTCAATTGTGGAGGCAAAAAAGGAATCCCATTTTCATCGGTCTTTGTCAAGATGAGCTCCTTTAATTTAAAATATCCGTCAAATTGCTCGAGCACCCTCTCTTTATTTACAGAAATAGCCATGCGCGCGGCGATCTTCTTCCAGTCTCTTGCCTCTTTCTGCTTAAGCTTGAGTTTTGATTTTATTGGATTGAATATTTTCTTTTTGCTTTTAAGCGAATAAAACAATTTGTTAGCCGTAAGCAGATTCCACTTGGCCATCATATTTGTAAATGCATTATTATTAATATCGACGTGGAATTCATCCGGCCCGATGATGTGAAGGATTTCGTATTTTTTATTTTTCTTATTATAGCTCACCCGCGATGCCCAGAAACGCGCAGTTTCAAACATCATTTCGTATCCATACTGTTCCATAAACCGGTGGTCCTGTGTGGCCACAAAATACTTATACACAGCATAAGCGACATCAGCGGTGATATGGTGCTCCATTTTGTGAGTATGCACCTTGATTGTTTTACCGTTAATATCTCTGGCCCAATCGGGCGTCTCCTCTTCACCAGTAGAAGCCGATTCCCAGGCAAATTTTGCCCCAGCATACCCTTCTTTTTTAGCCAGTGCCCGTGATTGCTCTAATCTGCGGTAGCGATATATAAGCATATTCTTAGCGATATTAGGAAAAGTAAACAGATAAAAGGGCAGTAAGAAGATATCCGCATCCCAAAATATATGGCCCCGGTAGCCCTCTCCACTCAGCGTACGTGCTCCAATACTGGAAAAACCGTTGTCATAATGGCCGCAGATAAGCATGTGGTAAATATTAAATCTCACGTTCTTCTGCAAGTTCGCCGTACCTTCAATGCCAATATCTGCTCTCTTCCAAAGCCGCTCCCAAGAATGGATATGTTCTGTGAGTAAATCATCAAAATCAGTTTTGAATGCACTACTAAATATCTTATACGCCTGTTGTTTGTTGGTGACATGTTGCTCTTGGCGCGAAAAATGTTTAACACAGAATACTTTAGTGAATACTACGGTCTGTCTTTTTTTTACCGATAAACGAAAGACGTTAGTCTTTGCGACAACCTTCTTGTCCTTAATCTGATAATAGAACCCACTCCAATAAATAATCTGAGCTCTCTTTTCATATGTTTCTGCCACCAAATAGCCAGCCTTGTTTTGCTGACCTAGTTCTCGAATACGAAAATGTTTCTTCTTGCCCTCGCTAAAACTTGGCGCATTAGCCACCGAGGTATCGATACCGGTATTGATATCAACGACACAGTCGCTGTCCAGAGGAGTAAATGCCACCTGCAACACTCCGATATTTTTCTGATGCATAGAAATAAAACGCAGCGATTGATACTCATAGCGCCTCTTGTGTACATCCCTAGATAAGGTTTCACGCAGCAAAAGTCCTTTTTTCATATTCAGTGTCCGTGAATACACCATCGCATCCATAGTGGCTAACCCTAGTTTTTGCCCTTCAATGGTAAGGCTAAAATTAATCGGGTTGGGCAGATTTACCAGCTCATCAACTTGAGCGCCGATCTTATCATAGATACCGGCGATGTAGGTCCCGGGCTGGGAGTTAAGCGGGATTTCTTCAAAAATACCACGCGAGCACAAATAGCCGTTACCGAGACTAAATTGTGATTCTCTGATGCCCTGCAAAGACTTCGCCCACTTTATGTCTTTAATGCACCACAGTTCATCTTGCGTATATTGAGAGTATAAATTCATGTTCCTCTCTGTTCTTAGGAAACGAAAACTATGCGACTAAGCCTTACTTCCTAAACGTTCCTCTCCGTAGGTGAAATTAACGATCTTACTTTTGCTTAAGTCCAAATTGGGCACAATTACAATTGCCTTATCTTCAGCCAGAAACCTAGATCTTCTTATGCCTATTTCCAATACTTCCACAATTTCTCCTGAAGGAATTTTAATTTTATCACCAATCCGAAATGGCCTATCAACCATAATTAAGAATCCTGCAATAATATTAGCTATAGTATCTTGAGCAGCTAAAGCGATAGCTAAAGAACATACACCTAGAGTAGCAATCAAAGCACTTATATTTACTCCATAAAAAGGAAGGATTACAAGGAAGGCCACTATCCAAATACCTACTTTAATGGTTCTGCCTATAAGCGGGATTAACTCATCATCAAGATGAGTGCGCGTCTTCATAGCTACATTTTCTTTATACCAAATTGCAATAGCTCCCACTATTCTTTGCAAAAAGAAAGCTATACAGACAATTAGTATCGAACCTATATATTTTCTTAAATCTTGACGTAGTTGTGCATTTATAAACGGAGATATTTTCATCTTATAAAATACGTAGCAGGTTAAGAATAAAACAAAAAAGGAAATGGGTAAAAATGCCTTTTTTGCCACTTCCCAACTTATTTTCTTAGAAACATTTTCTATTGTTTTTTTCATGGCTTAGTTTCTTTATTGTGGATACCCTTCGCTTTGGGATGGGTAAAATTATTTTTAAGCACGGTCTCTTCTGCGGCGAAAGGGCGGCTTATTTCTCTGGTCAGGCCTTCGACTTTCTCCCCGAGGTTTATCAAAGCGGTAAAATGGTTTTTCTCTTTGTTCAGGCCCTCTACTTTCTTCACCCCGTGGCCTATCAAAGCGACCAGCAGAAGAATCTCTTTCTCTAGAACGATCCCCATACCTTGGCTTTCCCTGATGCTGAGAATGACCAAACGAGCGGAAAGGCTTAGAATAGCCCCGGCCTTCATTAGGCCTTTGCGCAGACCTGCTAAGTAAGGTATCTACTTTTTTCTCCAAAGAAATAATCTGCTGCTGTAGTCTCTTGACTAAAGCTAATACTTGCTGCCCTTCTTCTTGCTGCTCCTGTTGCGGTGGGACTAAAGAATCTTCTTTTTTAAAATCTTCATTCATTTTTCTCTCTCCTCAATGAGCCCCAAACTTACGGAGCGACAGCGCTCGTAAGTTTGTTGGGCGACTTGACCCTTGACATTTTACCTCTCGGATTAAATTATCAAAATGTCGAGGGTATACATAATTAAGTGTATGCTCCGGAATTTTCCATTAGCGGCGTCTGCGGAAATTGCTGCGGCCGTACCGCCTCTTTGGTCCGCCGTAGAAACTAGTCTTTTTTGAACGGGCTATTGTCTGCACAAATCTCTCTTTGGGCAGATCCGGGTGTTCTGTTATAGGCAGAGCTGTCTTAATCAGCCTCTCGATACTGCGTACGTCTGAGCCCTGTTCGGGCGTGGCAAAAGAAATCGCTCGGCCTTCGTGTCCAGCGCGAGCTGTACGGCCAATGCGGTGCACGTAATTTTCAGTGTCGTCCGGCAAATCGTAATTTATCACCAGCTCAATACCGACCACATCTATTCCCCTGGAGGCGATATCTGTAGCCACAAGCACCCTGTATCTTCCGGACTTAAAGCCCTCTAATGCTTCCCTACGTTGGCCCAGCGAGCGATTGGAGTGTATTTCGGCCGCTCGACAGTTAATACCTTGGAGAAAACGCGTGATCTGATGCGCATCTCTCTTTGTGCGCGCAAACAATAATACCGAACCATGATATTGCTTCAATACTTTTGACAACAATTTTCTCTTGGTATCCCTTTTGACGATAAATAACTCCTGGATTATCTTCTCAGGCATAGTCCCGGAAGGCGCAACCTCGATGTGTACTGGCAACTTCATGTGCGCGGTGGCAATCTTAATGACATCCCCGGGAATCGTGGCTGAAAACAACATTGTCTGGCGGTCTTTAGGTATGTGTTTGACTATATTTTCTATCTGGGGCTTAAAACCCATATCCAGCATGCGATCAGCTTCATCTAAGACTAAGAACCCGACATCCGAAAGGCGCACCGTGCGCTGTTGTAAATGGTCAGCCAGGCGTCCGGGCGTGGCGATAATGATATGGGGATTTCTTCTCAATTTGCGCAGCTGCTCACGCATGGAAGCTCCGCCAATGATCACCACTGTGTGCATCCCGAATAACGGAGCCAGCTTCTGAAAAGTCTCTTCGACCTGTACGGCCAACTCGCGCGTCGGCACCAATACTAAGCAGCGCTTCTTTTTCTGGGCCATGCGCTGGATAATCGGAATAGCAAAGGCTAGCGTCTTTCCGGTCCCGGTCTGGGCTACGCCAATAATATCCTTACCTTCTGTAACGATAGGTATGGCTTTATACTGGATAGGTGTGGGGACTTTAAATTTCAAACGGTCTAACAACCCCAAAACCTTAGGCGCAATCCCTAACCCATCAAAATTTGTTCCTGTTGGTGTCATAAATGAGCACACAATTTACGGAACGAAGTGCTCGTAAATTGTTTGTGCGAATTTATCCCGAAGCCTGTTTAGGCGAGGGATAGTTTACTTTAAAATCGTATCGATTTATTCTTAATGAGGACATAACTTACGGAGCAAAGCGCTCGTAAGTTATTTGCCCGAATTAATCCCACCCTTTCCTACTATGAAGATTAGCTTCTCCGCAAGAAAGGGTGGGATATCCATTATCAAAATCGTATCGACTTATTCTAATCTATTCTGGACTAGGTGTCAAGGAAACGCTCTTATGATCCCAATATAGGTATAAAGTTGAATTATTTACTTTATTTATCTTTCTTATTCAACTGATCCTCTAAACTTTCTATTTGAAGATCTATCTCCTTGATTTTCTTCTCAATTTCACCAAGCCGCAGCTCATGCTCTTTGATCGTCTCGGCGTCGCGGTACTTGTGCGGCCGCTCGATGGCGCGCTGCGTAGCCTGAGCCTCCAATGCCAGCGCCTCTCTGTTTCTTTTTAATTTATTGATCTTGTTTCCTATAGATGCGTTGAAGGCTTTACGCTGCTTCTTCTTTTCTTTGCGCAGCTTCTCTTCTTCCTTCTTCTTATTCTGGGACAGGGCTTGCTTTTGTCCTGCGGCCTCATGTTTAACTCTTTGTTTCTTAGTCGGCGTAAGCTCTTCCTTTCTCTTCTCTAAATAGTAGTCAAAGTTACCCGAGAACTCTCTGATCTTCCCTTCTTTTACCTCAAAACAACAATTGGCCACTGAGCGCACAAAGTAAATATCGTGGCTGATAAATACCAGTGTACCTTGGTATGACTTTAAGGCCCTAACCAGTGCCTCTACCGCATCCACATCCAGATGTGTGGTCGGCTCATCCAATAAAAGAAAATTCGGCGGATTGATTAACAGCTTAGCCAGAATCAAGCGGCTCTTCTCACCGCCAGATAATACGCTGACTTTTTTCTCCACATCATCACCGCTAAAAAAGAAAGCCCCCAATATCGTGCGCACACTCTCCTCGCGCCTAAACCCGCTTACCGCTGTATAGGCCTCATCTAATACCGTATTGTGCTCAGTCAATACATCCATACGCGTCTGCGAAAAATATCCGGTATCCACGTGATAGCCTACATTGCGCTCACCGCTATCTATATCCACCACCCCGGCCAACATCTTCAACAAAGTAGATTTTCCCGCGCCGTTATCTCCCACTAAAACAATCTTCTTATCTTGATTTATCTCCAGATCCAAATCCTCATAGACCTTTACTTCCGAATATGACTTACAGACTTTATCAAATGTGATTACCTTATAACCGCTCTTCTTTGTCTGGGGAAATTGAAAATCGCCGATACTCTCCCGTGGATCCGGCGGCACCACGACCTCATTCTCCTCGATATTCTCCAGCACCCGCTTTTTGGCGCGCACCTGCGCGGCCTTGTTGGGCTGTCCGTGGAAACGATGCACAAATTTGATCAGCTGTTTTTGTTTCTTGATCTGCTCCTTAGACTGCTTTTGTAGATGCGTGCGCCGCTCCTCGCGTATCTGTTCGTAGTGTGAATAATTTCCCGTAACCTTGTATAACTTTCCGTACTCTAAAACTAATGTATAATTCGTGACGTCGGTCAAAAAAGCCTTATCGTGAGATATCATCACAAACGTGCCCCTGAATTTAGCCAGATAATCCTCCAGCCACAAAGCGGCGTTCAAATCCAGATAGTTTGTCGGCTCATCCAAGAGCAACAGATCATATTGAAATGTTAATAGCTTTGCCAAGAGCGTGCGCATCTGCCAGCCGCCGCTTAAATGCTGTACGGGCCGGTCAAAATCACTCTGCTTGAATCCCAATCCCGTTAAGATCTTCTTGGCCTTGTGTTCTAATTCAAAGAAACCCAGCACCTCTAATTCGTGCAGCACATCTCCGTAGCGCATCTCGCCGGCCCGGCTGCTGTCTTCCAACTCTTCTTTTTCTTTTTTGAGTCTGGAAATACGGCTGTCACCCTCAGTCAACTCTCCTAACACCGTACGCTGGGAATTAAACTTTGCTTCCTGAGGTAAGTAACCGATATGTACACCCTTCATTATCTGGATACTTCCCGCGGTCGGCTCTGTCTCTCCTAAAATAAAGGAAAATAAAGTACTTTTTCCGGCGCCGTTGGGCCCGACAAGTCCAATCTTCTCTCCGCGGTTGATGTTTAGAGTAACGTTTTCGAAGAGAACACGTTTACCAAAGTTTTTTGAGAGATTTTTTATGAAAACCATAAATGAGCAAACAATTTACGGAATGAAGTGCTCGTAAATTGTTTGTACGAATTAATCCCGAATCCACTTTAAACGAACCAGCCACTGAATTAATGGCGGGTTCTTTAATGTTAACAGGATCGATTAAATCACTTCCATGGTTGAAGGAGGTTTAGTTGCGATATTATATGTAACGCTGACCACTCCCGGGACATCATCTATTATACGTTTAGCTAAATTATCTAAAACCTGATAAGGTACCCTTGTGGGCTTGGCAGTGCGGGCGTCTATACTATCCCAGCACCTGATCTCAATCTGCAGGCCAAAATCCCTTTTGTTGTCGCGCATGCCGGTGACCCTATCCTGGTGTAATATGGCCATGTATTGGAATGCTCCGGTCGAAGACAGCTCTTCCTCGGTGATCTTAGTGGCGATGCGCACTACTTCTATCTTATCAGACGTGACTTCACCGATCACTCGCGCGGCTAATGCCGGACCGGGAAAAGGAATACGTTTGAAAGCTGATTCGGGTAGGCCTAGCGCCTCGGCGACCTTGCGCACACCGTCTTTACGCAGCTGCACCAAGGGTTCTAAAATTTTATACCCGAATTCTTTTTGCGGATCAATACCTAACTGCTCGAATACATTATGCTGCCTCTTTATTCCGGCGACCGTCTCATCGATATCTGTTAAGATCGTGCCTTGAAGCAAAAACTTGGCTTTGCTCTCTTGAACCAACCGACCAAATACATTCTTGTAGAACGTCTGGGTGATAGCCTCTCTCTTTTCTTCCGGGTCGATCACGCCTTTGAGTGCCGAGAAGAACTCTTTTTTGGCATCCAATATCTGAATATCTACTCCTAAGCTTTTAAATAGGGAGGCTATTTCCTGCGGCTCACCCTGTCTCATTAATCCGTTATCGATAAAATATGTTTTGAGCCTGCTGCCTAATGCCTTATGTCCTAACATAGTCACCGCGGAAGAATCTACTCCTCCGGACAGAGCATTAATAGCAGTTCCCTGGCCCACAGCAGCGGAGATCTGTTTAGCCTGATATTCGATAAATTCCTGCGTATTTAAATCCTGTACTGTTATCTCTTTGACCTGCATACCTTCCTCCTTCTCTATATTATCATTCAAAGGGAGTGCATTGATGATTGGCCACTCCGGCCGCATCCCAGTAAATATCTAGCTCTTGCGAACCATTATTGACCACTGTAGTCTCATTGACTTTTGGCTCTTTGCTGCCCTTATTTACCATAACCCTAACGTGGCTTATGTAGCCGGGTTTGTAAGCATAGCTCCAAACATCTGACTTTCGAATAGTCCCGGTGATAGTTTTTTCGGCACCGGGTTGCAGAAACCAACCGCCGGAACCCTGAGCGCAAACACTCTTGACCCATACACCACTTTTGCTGTCGGTCAATGCCCAATCAAAACATGGTGCGCGGCCTTCCCCAATGTTTTTAAAAGTAACTGAGAAAGTAGCCAGGTTGTTCTTATCAAAACGTTTACATATCTCAAACTTCGAAACAATGAGGTCGGGTGATTCAAAAAGAGATGTATCCACAACTGCTGACTGCTGAGCCTGAATTTGTGGCATATTAATGCGTTTAGTCCGCAAATTCTTAGGTTGCGCCGCAGCCTGCCCCACACATAACACTAGGCTTAATAATATCGAAACACCAATGCCAATCACAATAAGTAAAGTCTTTCTCATTGAACCTCCTTAATGAGCAGATAATTTACGGAGTCCCGATGACGACGTAAATCATTAGGCTCTAGTTAAATTCGATATCTGATTCCTTAATCCAGCCGAGAATATATATTTAAAAACGGTGGGTCAATCGAACGCCGCCGCCGTCGCGAAGTAAGAACGGCATAATGATAAACTTTTGTTCCTCGGTATTGTCCACGCTGCTACAAGCCAAATATGCGAGCCACCAACTCAGCACTACCTGCGACGTATAGTGCCTATCCTTATTTATTCGGGATATCCCGGAAAACGTGGATGCCGCATAGAAGAGGCTCTTTAAGTAGAAGTTATCCGTCATCTGAGCGGCTGACAAAAAAGGAACAGCTCCTAAAAAACTATGGCCACTGGCAGCGTTATTATCCTGGAAAGGCCGCCAACGAGAACCATCCTCCTCTTGCGGCCTGGAAGAACCCAGGGCATTCTGCCAAAGGACCAACTGCGGAGCTCCTACTATAAGCGTCCTTATTGAGCGCCAACCCCACTCATCTATAACAGAACCAAATTCTGTATTTTTGGTCAGGCCCCCTAAAATAACAGCTCCTACAAAGAAAGGGGCAGTTTTAGCCAGATCGCCAAATTCCTGCGCTACATCCTCAAAATTATCACTACTATCACACCTAACTTCATCTTGATACCACTGGCGAATCTCCCTATCCGCAGAGGTATTGGCTAATATGGCGGAGACACCCAATCCCATCACCAATTTCACCAGGTTCTCAGCGGAGTAAAAATTCTTATAGTCTTGGAGTATGTTATCTTTTATTTCGGCTATTCTGCCGCCAACTTCTGATTCTGCCCGCAGGTCACAGGGAAAAATCAATAATGCTGCTAACAAACATATTATGGCTATTTTCTTCATGAGCATAAACTTTAAATTTCCTCTACAGATAGGTTTTTAATATCCTTTACCGCGTCTTTGTGGTAGGCCTTATTCTACTACTCTAGGGCTGTTTCGTCAACATCAAAAACAGGGGATATGGGGATTCGTTCGGCTCGGATTGAGTTACGCGCCGGAGGGGACTCGAGCCCTGCCTAGCCCCGATGTTACGTCGGGACTTCGCAGGGCCACCCCAAAACAAAAAAGCATAATTATAAGTCTCCTTACAATTATGCTCTACTTAATATGTTGGGAAAATCAACGGGCTATTTAGGCGCTAAAATTTATATTACTGGAATATCCTCGTTGGGAACCTGCGTTGGATCCACTCTATTTTTTTCGTCTTTTTTCGCCTGTTTGCGTTTAAGCTTTTCTTCCTGTTTCTTCTTTCTGGCTAATTCTTTCTGATGCTTTTTATACGAATAATTATCTCTAGCCATAACGTTTACTCTGCTCTCCTTTCACGCTAAGCGCGTAACCTGCAAAATCAACCAAGCTATATTATTGAGCAACTTTCCTGGTACTTCTGGCATCTTCTTCTGAATGGATACTACAGCAAAGCCCTGGATTATATCTACTCAAAATTGTCCTACAGCCGGCACATCTACAGATCCTGCCCTTTCTGTACTCCTTAACTTTCTTGACCACTCCTTCGCCTTTATCCTTTCTTCGATGTGAGAGATATCTCCACTTTAAGCCTTAACGGCCTTCTTTTCTGCGCTTTGAAAAACAATCCCTGCAGTATACCGGACGGTCTCCGCTGGGCTTGAAAGGTACGTCACACTCTTGTTTACATTCTGCGCAAGTCGCCTTGTGCATCTCTCTCGGTCGGCCACCGAACCTATCGCCATCTTGTCCAAACGCCATATTGCCTCCTTTTTAAACTTTTAAAAACAACCTATTCCCTCTTAGTCTGTTTTGACAACGCGTATATTTATCGCGCGGGGACCTTTTTCACTATCTTCAACTTCAAATTCAACTGACTGTTCGCTATCTACTGCATCTATTCCAACATCTACAAGACTGCTTTGGTGGAAAAACAACTCTCTACCGTCAGTATCACTGATGAAACCAAAGCCTCTCTCACGTACAACTTTCTTTATTTTGCCCGTATGCATATAGCCTCCGTTCTTAAGAAAATTAGGCCCGACATGAACTGCCGGGCCGCATTCATTTTGAGTTAAGACTTTACCACATTAACAGCCTGGTCGCCTTTAGGGCCCTGTTGAATTTCAAACTCAACTGCCTGACCTTCATCTAAAGACTTGAAGCCTTCGCTCTGAATTGCGCTGTGGTGCACAAATACATCACTGCCCGACTCAGGAGTGATGAATCCATAACCTTTTGAATTATTGAACCATTTTACTGTTCCTTTTGCCATTACTTACTACCTCCTTTCATCTAAGATTTATAGTAAATAACGACAGAACAATAAAAAAAACCGTTCAGTAAAGATTTTTTACCTCGCGGCTAAATCGTCTACTCTTTTATTTACTACTTATTTACTACTTCTAGCTAATTATACGCTATTTTGCCTGTTTGTCAAGCAATACTTAAGCTTAGGCAATATAGGCGGCCACCGGCCTATTTCAGCCTTTTTTCTTATCCTTGTTTAGGTATTTTTTTGCCTGTTCTAGCTTTTGGATGAAATTATCTCTCTCAAACGCCTTTGTCCAGCCTTTTATGGTAATCCAACCGATAAAACGCACTAAATAATTGCGCCAATTCCGGTACCAGCGTCTCCATCCGGCCTTAATATTATGCAGATAAAAAATCATGCTGGCAAATGCAAGCACATTAAAACCGATCATAAACATGTAGCGGAAACGATAAAACTTCTCCATAATCTGCTTGACGGCAACCTGCATCTGTTCGGAGGTAAAGGGGGCATCAGGCTCAAATATAGGGAAATTGCCATCGTAGTACTGCC
>CAZFPS010000039.1:0-16199 GCA_964520705.1 uncultured Planctomycetia bacterium
CTTGAGGATTTAATTCTATACCAATTCCATTCCGACCTAAACGTTTGCACTCTATTAAAGTAGTACCGCTACCAACAAATGTATCAATTACCCAATCATCTTTTTTAGTATACCTCATCATTAACTGATGAGGTATTTGGGGAATAAAATTGCCCCAATAGCTTCCCGAATGAGCACCAGATGTATCTCGCCTATCAATTACCCATAGGCTATCAGTAATTATGTCATTATACTCTTTCCATCTATTTAAGTTTATGTCATTAATTTTGCTAGTTTTAATCTCCGTAATGCCTTTTTTGAGGCGCTCTAGATAATATTTAGCCCTTTCAAATGTTTGGGCATCTTGTATTTGTTTTAATTCTTCTAACAATGGGCCTTTTTTCAAAACAACTGTATCGCCATTTTTGTCAATATTAATTAATCCCATCCTATCACCTTTTGGATAACTGACTATAGAATAAATAAAACAAGTCTTCTTTCTTAAAGAAGTAATTTCTTTATCCTCTAAGGCCCCTTCTATTTCTTCTAAGAATTTAGCCTTATTGATAATGATATCTTTCTTCCAATCGTAAGATTCCCTTCGTAAATCAACAGATAAATCTAAGACTTGGGTATTATTTGCCATTTCTAATCCTTTTGAATACATAAAAACCCTCGCTTTCTTGGCGAAGGTTTTACTTTCCGCCTACGCTAAAGCGCTTTCGCCTTTAGCTACGGCGGACCAGCTTTTGGCTGGTTTTAAACGTGGAGGATTTACCCCTTCAAACTGCACCACCAACACCTTAATTTTTGTTCCTGTCATATTATAACACGAGATTTGCTAAGGTCAACCTTAAATTAACGTAACTCCTGGCTCAAAGGAATCAAATCTAAAATCTACTCTTTTCCGAAACTTTCTTAATATTTCAATAATTTACCTCGACCAAATACAGCCCTTGAGCAGGAACACAGGGTCCGGCCAAAGATCTATCTTTGCGCTTAATAATCTCTTCAATATAATCTGGCGCGAACCTTCTTCTGCCGACTTCAATCAATGTGCCCACAATATTTCTTACCATATTACGCAGAAAGCCATTAGCCTCAATCTCTACACAAATCAAGTTACGAGAAAAAGACTTCTGCTTGTTAATAGATATTCGTTTTATCGTTCTTTTTGTATCTTTAACGCTAGAGCCACTCGCGCAAAATGCTTTGAAGTTATGCAAGCCCAATAAGCTACGGCAAGCCTTCTTCATTGTGTTTATATCTAGAGGCTGTTTAAGCCAGTAAGCATAATTTCTCAGAAATGGCGATTCATAGGCTTGATTTAAAATCAAATAGCGGTAGAGCTTAGATTTTACAGAATACCTGGAATGAAAACCTAAAGCGACATCCTTAGCCGCAGAAATCTTTATATCTCTAGGCAAATTACCGTTTAGAGCCAATCTTAATTTGTCAGCCTCTATGCCAGAAGACGTTTTAAAATTAGCCACTTGCCCAAAGGAGTGAACTCCACTATCTGTGCGCCCCGAACCGTTAAGCAGGATTTTTTGTCTTAATATTCCTCTAAGGCAATTCTCAATAGCCTCTTGAACAGAAAGTTTCTGTATCCTCTTATTCCTCTGCCTCTGCCAACCACAATAGTCGGTGCCGTCATATTCAATAGTTAATCTTATATTACGCATTCTTTTTATTTAATTTAAACAGTAAGGCTATCACTAAAGGTAATATAGCGGCTGCCAGCATTATTACAAAATTTGCTTCTGTATAATTGAAGTTGCTAAACTTTGAATACCCCATACCTATAACAAATAGATCATAGAGATAGTGTGTCACAATTGCGCAGACTAATCCAAATCTTATAAAAATATATCCAAAAAACATTCCCACTGGAAGCAGTATTACCCCTTTAATAAAACCAGGATAGATATCGCTAAAACCTACTGGT
This sequence comes from uncultured Planctomycetia bacterium, assembly GCA_964520705.1. Lineage (GTDB taxonomy): Bacteria > Omnitrophota > Gorgyraeia > Velamenicoccales > JABMQK01 > CAZFPS01. Next base: position 1,928 of record CAZFPS010000039.1, read on the forward strand.
GATATATGCATAAATGACCATATTGTGCTTGATAGTACTATAATCCAAATCATCTTCTTTATATACCTTTTCAAAAAAGACATCAAAAGAGCCCTAAAGAACATTTCCTCGTATACAGCTGCGCCCAAAGACAAAAGCGCCGGAATCAAACACGAATGTTTAGATGAAGGAAATTCCGAAAAGAAACTATCAAATCCTAAAGTAGAAATAGGATTAAACGTTTTCATAATAAAAGTAAAGAATAGCAGCGTCAGTCCAATACTAGTAAAGAAAAACACATAGCTCACAAGTATAGATAAGTGGATTTGAACTGGAAACATATCGATATCAGACTCCTCGGCAAACAACCTGGCCACACAAGAAACAATAAAAGTCCAAATGAAATCTATTATCAAAGTTATCGTAGAAATAAACATAAATACAAAAAGATAAAAGTCTCTTCTGTATCCCACCCTTAAAAAATTAACCAGAAAGGCAATTGCCATCAAGGTAGCAAATATAATACCGAATCTCCATTTTACCTTTTTCCTTTTTATAATCGCTACAATTAACACATATATACCCAAAACAAAAACTAGAATATTTAGAATAATAAATATGGGTATGTTGATTATATTATTTAACCTGAATTGGTTAAATTCCTTTGCAGGTATATCTAAGAAATACTGAAAACTTTTGATCTGATCGCCAAGAATTTCTAGTTTAACTTTTAGCTTGGGGGCCTTGAGTTCAGCAATGCCTTTCTCCCATTCAAAGGTGTACCCTCCCTCAATCGGTAAATATTTAACAAGATTAAATCCCGAGATATCGAAGTTTATGGAATTAAAGAAATCATTAACTATTCCCTCGACTTGGCTCCTTGATAAGATTTTAAGGCTTTCATATTCTCCTTTTGGAATGAATTGACTAAATCCAATAACTTTAGCCTCAAAAGGATCAACCGCTATCTTGCTAATATTCTTTGAAGGGAATATAAACCTTCCTCTTCTGGGAAAGACATACTCGACCTGCCAGTAGTAAAGAGGCAGAGATTGCAACAGGCTTTCAGCCTTTTTAATGCCTAACCTTTTCTGAAGATATACTGTGGCTTTTTGATTTGATAACACCTTGGCTTTTTTAACCAGAGGCAAAGGCAAGGCTCTGTTTGAAAATAAAAAAACATCTGCCCTGTTGATTATTTCGTCTTTGTCTAAGGGGAACTTAAAATCAATTGCGGAATGCTTGGAGAGAAAAAAAAGCGAAACTATACAAGCAAAAATTCCCAACAGTCCAAGAATAATTACTGTTCTGGATCTATTCTTATCCAACATTTTATTTCTTGGCGATCAGAAGTTCTGCTATTTGGATGGCGTTTAAAGCAGCACCTTTACGAAGATTATCTGAGACTACCCAGAGCCAGAAAGCATTCTTAACAAAAGGGTCTTTACGAATACGGCCTACATAGACCGCATCCTTGCCTTCGCAATTGATGGGTAAAGGATAGAGGCTTTCTTTCGGACTATCTATCAATTCAACTCCGGGAGAATTCTTTAATAGCTCTTTTAAATCATTCAAAGAAATATCTTTTTTTGTCTCGATATAAACCGCTTCAGAATGACCAGTCTTAACAGGCACCCTGACAGTGTTAGCGCTAATTTTTATCTTATCAGAGTGCAAAATCTTGTGTGTCTCTTTTACCATCTTCCACTCTTCAGAGGTAAAATCATCATCACCGAAACTACCTATTTGAGGAATCACATTCATAGCAATTCGATAAGCGAATGCTTTTGTAAGAACATCTCTATCTTTTATTTCATCCTCAAGTTGACTAACGCCACCTCTTCCTGCCCCAGATACTGCCTGATAACTAGAAACAATCACTCTCTTAAGTTTCGCAACTCTATGTATCGGACCTAAGGCAACGACCATCTGAATAGTAGAGCAATTTGGATTTGCGATTATGCCTTTTTTGCTGTGTTTCTTAGTATCCTTTGGATTTACCTCAGGCACAACTAAAGGCACATCTGGATCCATTCTGAAATCCGCTCCGTTATCGATAACTACGGCGCCTCGCTTTACAGCTTCGGCGGCAAAAGTTACAGATGCGCCCTTTTCACCCTCGGTGCCGGCAAATAAAGCGATATCCATATCCTCAAAACCGTCCGCGGTGATCTCTTGAACATCGTAACGAGTATCATCAACTTGGATCTGCCGAGAGCTACGGGCAAAAACTTTCAAATTCTTAATGGGGAAATTACGCTCTTTTAGAATTCGTAACATTTCCTGGCCCACAACGCCGACTCCAACAACTACTACATTGTATGCTTTCTTTTTTATCATTTTAACATCCTTTATTTTAGATTCTTGACTACCAAATCTCCAACTTCAGAAGTAGAATACCCCATCTTGCCTGCACCTAGGCTCTTTAATTTTGTTTTGACAACTTTTATTACAGCCTCTTCAACAGCTTTTGCAGCTTGTGCTTCGCCAATCTCATCTAAAAGCATGCCTAACGCACAAATAGCCGCTAAAGGATTGATAACGTTCTTTCCTGTATATTTAGGAGCAGAGCCTCCAATAGGTTCAAACATAGATACTCCTTCTGGGTTGATATTCCCACCTGCAGCTATTCCCATACCACCTTGAACCATGGCCCCCAAATCAGTAATAATATCGCCAAACATATTATCCGTAACAATGACATCAAACCACTCTGGGTTCTTTACAAACCACATACAAGTCGCATCCACATGAGCATAGTCTGTCTTTATATCTTTATATTCTTTTGCCACTTCGTTGAAAGTTCGCTCCCACAAATCCCAAGCATAAGTCAAAACATTTGTCTTACCGCAAAGTGTAAGGCTCTTATTCTTATTTCGGTTGCGAGCGCATTCAAATGCATAGCGCACGCAGCGCTCAACACCTTTCCTGGTATTATGAGAAATCTGGATGGCTACTTCATCTTTTGTGCCTTTATTCTGAAATTCACCCATCCCTTTATAAAGGCCTTCAGAATTCTCTCGTACTACCACAAAATCAACATCCTTCTCTGACTTATCCTTTAAAGGACAGAATATATTATTATACAATTTTACAGGGCGCAGGTTAATATACTGATCCAAAGAAAACCTAAGTTTCAAAAGTAATCCTTTTTCCAGAATCCCGGGTTTTACATCCGGATGGCCAACTGCCCCTAGAAAGATTGCAGATACTCTCTTTAATTCTTCTAAGCCAGAATCCGGCAAAATCTCTCCAGTCTTTAAATATCTATCTCCGCCAAAATCATAATTCACAGTTTCATACTTGAAGCTGAATTTGCTACTTACAACTTCAAGAACCTTCAGCCCTTCTCTAACGACCTCTGGCCCTGTACCATCACCTGGAATTACGGCTATTTTATACATCGTTTTTCTCCTATTTCTTTGTTCAATGAGACCACAATTTACGGAATGAAATGTACGTAAATTGTAAGGTCGAATTGAACCCCGCCCTTTCCTGCAGCGAAGTGACGCTGCGAAGTAAGAAAGGGCGGGGTAAATTCAGCCACAGACTTATGTTCACTTTATTCCATAAGTCTGGGCTTTATTTATCCATTGCATCAATCCCCCTGATTGAATTAACTTTTGCATAAACTCATCGAACACGGCAGATTCGTAAACTGTATCTTGAGTTAAATTCTTAATTCTTCCTTTTGCTAAATCTACTTCTAATTCATCCCCTGCTTTTATTTTACCTGCTTCTTTAAGTTCTAATATAGGTAAACCGATATTTATGGAATTTCTAAAAAATATCCGAGCAAAACTCTTTGCAACCACTAAAGAAATACCGCAACCCTTAATTGCTATGGGTGCATGTTCACGTGACGAACCACAGCCAAAATTCTTTCCCCCAACTATTATATCAGAACTTAATACATTCTTAGAAAAATCTGGAGCGATAGTCTCCATACAGTGACTTCCCAGCTCCTTAGCGTCGGTTGTATTTAAATACTTTGCGGCGATGATATCATCGGTATTAATATCGTTACCAAATTTATGCACTTTGCCTTTTATAATCATACTACTTCCCCTGGATGAGTTATCTTACCGGTTACAGCACTGGCTGCAGCCACTGCTGGATTTGACAAGTATACAAAACTCTTGGGATGCCCCATCCTGCCAATAAAATTTCTGTTAGTTGTGGCCAAGGCGACTTCTCCTTCTGTCAAAATTCCGGCGTGACCTCCCAAACAAGGCCCGCAAGTAGGCGTAGAAAACACCGCTCCAGCCTTCACAAAAATCTCAGCCAAACCCTCTCTTACTGCATCTAGATAAATTCTTTGCGTAGCTGGGATAACAATAACCCTGATATTATTATTCACTTTTTTGCCTTTTAGGATTTTTGCGGCAATTCTTAAATCAGAAATTCTTCCGTTTGTACACGAACCGATAACTACTTGATCAACTTTAGTATTCTTTAATTTACTTACCGGCTTTACATTGCTTGGCAAATGCGGACAAGCCACTTGCGGCTCAAGTTTGGATACATCATATTCTTTGACATCTGAATAAACCGCGTCTTTATCGCTTTTTAATTTCTTAATCCTTAATCTTTGATTCTTATCTGCTTTTACATAACTAAGCGTTTTCTCATCTGGTTCAATTATTCCGGATTTTCCACCGGCTTCAACAGCCATATTACACATTGCGAATCTATCATCCATGGGCAACTGCTTAATAGCGCTGCCGCTAAACTCCATTGCTTTATAGAGAGCGCCATCAACGCCGATATCCTTTATAGTATACAGAATTAAATCTTTTCCGCTCACCCATTTACTCAGTTTGCCTTTGTATATAAATTTTATACTTTCCGGAACCCGAAGCCAGCATCCACCAGTAATCCAGGCTGCTGCCAAATCCGTAGAGCCAACGCCTGTAGAAAATGCGCCCAGCGCACCATATGTACATGTATGAGAATCTGCACCAATCACCAAATATCCTGGCTTAACTAAACCCAGTTCTGGCAGTAGTACATGTTCAATACCCATACGGCCCACTTCATAGTAGTGTTTTATCTTATATTTATCTGCAAAATCTTTTAATCTTTTAGCCTGTTGCGCACTCTTTATATCTTTTGCCGGCGTAAAGTGATCTGGTATTAAAGCAATTCTGTTTCTATCAAAAACCTTCTTTGCCCTATATTTTTCAAACTGATCTATGGCGATAGGTGCGGTTATATCATTACCCAAAGTAAAATCCACCTTAGTCCAGATAAACTCACCTGGTTTAATCGACTTTTTTCCGCTATGCGCTAAAAGTATCTTTTCTGTTATTGTATAACCCATTCTTTTCGAATTTTAAGAGATTACTAAGGTCTGAAGAAAGAGGATTATTAAACTATCCTAAAAATTTCTTAGCTATGAGAGTTGCGTTATGTCCGCCAAATCCTAAGGAATTAGATAGCGCTGCTTCTACTTTCATCTGGCGTGCCTGATTAGGTACATAGTCCAAATCACACTCAGGATCAGGATGTTCTTGATTAATTGTAGGAGGGACAACATCATTCTTTATAGCCAAAATACTTACAATAAACTCTAATCCCCCGGCAGCTCCGATTAAATGACCTGTCATGGATTTAGTAGAACTTATAGCCAGCTTCTTAGAATGTGAATTAAAACAAGCCTTTATTGCTTTAGTCTCAATCTTATCATTTAATTGCGTTGAAGTACCATGGGCATTTATATATTGTATGTCCTCGGGATTTAGGCTTGCGTCTCTTAAGGCAAACTGCATAGCTTTGGAAGAAGCTTCTCCTTCAGGATCTGGAGCTGTAATATGATATGCATCTCCTGTCATGCCATAGCCGACAATCTCTCCGTATATTTTTGCTCCGCGTTTCTTAGCGTGTTCCAATTCTTCTAAGATCACAACTCCAGCCCCTTCTCCTATAATAAACCCGTCTCTGTCTTTATCAAAGGGCCGAGAAGCTTTTTCCGGCGCATCATTCCTACAGGAAAGCGCCTTTAAAGAACAAAATCCACCCACGCCCATAGGGGTAATACATCCTTCCGTACCTCCGGCAATCATTACATCTGCATCGCCATATTTAATAATCCTAAATGCATCGCCTATAGCATGGCTTCCTGAAGCGCAAGCTGTAGCTACACATGAATTCGGCCCCTTTGCCCCAAGGACTATGGAAATATTACCGGCAGCTTCATTCACAATTATAAGCGGTATCATAAAAGGCGAGATTCGCGAAGGTCCTTTGGTATCATAATTCCTACATTGTTCATGTACGACATGGAGGCTACCGACCCCTGAACCAACTAATACCCCAACGCGGTAAGGGTCTTCTTTTTGTATATTAATGCCGGAATCTTGAAAAGCTTCCTTTGCCGCGACTATGCCGAATTGAACAAATCTATCCATCCTCTTAGACTCTTTAAATGAGATGTATTTGAGAGGATCAAAACCTTTAACTTCTCCGGCAATCTGGGATGTGAATTTAGAAGGGTCAAAAGCGGTAATCTTTGATACTCCGCTCTTGCCTTTTAATAAAGAATCCCACATAGCAGGAACATCATTCCCCACTGGCGAAATTGCTCCTAGACCAGTAATCACTATTCTTCTTTCTCTCATAGTATTTTATAAAATAGAAACCCCCCAAAAATAATAATTGGAGGGTGGAATGCCTACAGTGTTATATCTATATTACTACTTCGGTGCAACTTTCTCTTCGATGTATTTTGCTGCGTCTCCTACGGTAGCCATCTTCTCTGCGTCTTCATCAGGAATTTCGACTCCAAACTCTTCTTCCAACGCCATTACTAATTCCACTGTATCCAGAGAATCAGCACCTAAGTCCTCAATAAAAGAAGCTTGCGGAGTAACCTCTTCAGGTTTTACTCCTAACTGCTCAGCAATTATGGACTTAATTTTTTCTGCTACATCTGCCATGTGTCTACCTCCTAATTTGCACTTAACTAAAGCTGTTTAGAAAATACAGCTATACATAAATACTTTTCTATGATTCTTTAAATCCGGCTAGGTAACCATACCGCCGTCAACAACAATTACTTGACCTGTCATGTAATCTGAATCTGAACTTGCTAAAAATAAACAAACCTTTGCTACATCCTCTGGGCTACCAAACTTACCCATAGGTATATTACCCAACATCTGCTTCTTGTAAGCTTCTGGTAGCTTTGCTGTCATGGGCGTCTCAATAAATCCCGGGGCGACTGCATTTACATTGATGTTCCTAGAAGCCAACTCTTTTGCCAAGGACTTAGTTAAGGCGATTAAGCCGCCTTTGGAGGCAGCGTAATTTGCCTGTCCAGCATTACCAATCAGGCCGATAATTGAGGCAACATTTACTATCTTGCCGTATCGCTTCTTAAGCATCTGTCGCGATACGATCTTTATACAGTTAAATGAGCCTTTTAAATTGACAGAGAGCACTTTATCCCAATCATCTTCTGACATTCTTAAGATTAAATTGTCTTTTGTAATGCCAGCGTTGTTAACTAATATATCAATCTTGACGAATTTGTCAAGGATTAAATTAACCATCTCCTCAATCTGGCCTAAATCAGTTACATCTACCTTAAAACTCATAGCCTTACGACCTAAACCTTCAATTTCTTTCTGCGTACTTTGCGCAGCCTCTAAATCCACATCGCAAACAACTATATCACTGCCTTCTCGTGCGAAAGCAAGAGCTATCTCTTTACCGATACCCCTGGCTGCACCCGTTATCAAACTAACTCTATCTTTTAACTTCATGCGCTTTTTACTCCTTGATTATTATAATCCTCAATAAATGACTTTATCTGTTCTGCCTTACCTAAATTTGCTGTATTGATATCCGGAGCTATCCTCTTATTTAAACCTCTTAATACGGTTCCCGGGCCAATCTCTAAAAAATAATCCACCCCTTCTCCTGCCATAAAACCTACGGAGTCCTGCCAATAGGTTAAAGAACTGACCTGTTTAATCAAATTGTTTAGTATATTGCCTGGGTCGACCTCGCCCTTGGCGGTGACATTGCTTACTATGGGGAATTTTGGTGTATTGAATCTTAATTTTCTGATTTCCACGGATAACTTAAGCTCTGCTTCTTTCATCAGTGAACAATGGAATGCGCCGCTGACATCTAATAAAATTGCTCCCTTCGCTTCCTTGGCTTTAGCCAACTCCATGGCCTGATTAATTTGGGGTATCTTACCAGAAATAACAACCTGCCCAGGACAGTTTAAATTAGCTATTTCACAATCGCTTTCTTTGCAAATTTCTTCAACAATTTCTTTTGAAAGTCCTACGATAGAAAGCATTTTGCCGGGGTTATATTTTGCTGCTTCCTCCATAAACTGTCCGCGCTTTCTAATCAAATAAACGGCATCTTCAAAAGATAAAACCTCGGCTGCGACAAGGGCAGAATATTCCCCTAAACTCAAACCAGCCACAAATCCCGGTTTCAAATTTACAGATGAATCCTTACTTTTATTATATTCTTTTAAAGCTTCTAAGGCAGCAATGCTGACTGTTAGTATTGCCGGTTGTGCATTTTCTGTGGAAGTTAATTTCTCCGGCGGGCCATTAAAACAAATTTCTGAGATACTAAAACCAAGCCTCTTGTCTGCTGTTTCAAATATATCTTTTGCGCTGGCAAAACTATCATGGAGATCCTTACCCATGCCTACAAATTGAGCCCCTTGACCAGGAAATATATACGCTAACATCTTATTGAATTTTTAAAGGTGTGTTTATGGTGTGGCTGGTTCTTTAATAATCGTGATCATATCGATAATTTTTTGATTTACGTTGCGTTCAACTTCTGTTTTGGCAGCTCTAATAGCGTTCTTTATCGCCTTACTCGAAGAACGACCGTGGGCAATAATTACTACTCCATTGACGCCTAATAATGGAGCCCCGCCATGTTCAGAATAATCCAATTCTTTTCTGAATTGTTTTAAATTCCCAAGTAACAGCAACGTACCTAATTTGCCTAAAAATCCTTTTACAATGGTTCTTTTTAAAATTTTACCTAACATCTCCGCAACGCTCTCAGTCACTTTTAAGGCCACGTTGCCTACATATCCATCGCAGACAATTATATTACAATTACCGGAAAATATTTCTTTGCCTTCAACATTGCCCACAAATTTTAGAGGGCTTTGAAAAAGCAATTGATGCGTCTCCTTTATGAAATCTGTTCCCTTAGTGGCCTCTTCACCGACATTCAATAATCCCACGGTAGGTTTAGACTTGTAATCCAAAACATGTCTATAATAGGCATCGGCCATTATCCCATATTGCAAAAGATGCGCAGGCTTAGGATCTATATTCGCCCCTACATCAACCACCAATGAGATACCCTTTAAGGTAGGAAACAATATGGCAATCCCCGGACGTTCAATTCCTGCAAGCATCCCCAAATATAATGTAGCCGCACAAACAACAGCACCGGTATTGCCGGCACTAACAAAAGCATCAGCTTCTTTTGACTTTAATAAGTTTACCGCCAAAGAAATAGACGAGTTCTTCTTTTTGCGCACGCTCGCTGTAGGCGGGTCATCCATCTCGATGACTTCCTCGGTATGAATAATCTTTATCTTGTCTTTAGGGTACTTCTTTATCTTTTTGAGCTCTCTTTCGATTGAGCTCGAATTACCCACAAGCAAAACATCTACACCGTAATTATTTACTGCGTCCACTGCTCCTTTTACAACAGCTGCCGGAGCAAAATCTCCACCCATAGCATCAATAGCTATCTTCATAAATCTCCTTTTATTCTAACTACAAAAAGAATAATAAACTAATTTACTTCTTTTTACGTCGCTCTCTCTTCTTTTCTCTTCTCTTCTTTCTCTCCTCAACAGTCTCTATCTTAATAACCTCTCTACCCTTATAAAAACCACAGAATGGACAGATACGGTGCGACAATTTTTTCTGCTTGCACTGAGGACAAACTACTGTTTGAGCCAAACTTATTTTCCAATGTGTACGTCTCTTTCTTCCTCTGGTTATTGAATGTCTTCGTTTTGGTAAGGCCATCTATCTCTCCTTTTACTTAACTTGGCAATCGCATTGACTATTGTTTAGATCCTGTCCACACTTAGGGCAGAGACCGCGGCAATCCGGATTGCATAAAAATCTTACTGGGTAATTTAAAATCACTTCTTCTCTCATATCTTTGGTGATATCAATATACTTCTCTAATCCTTCTACAGGATATTTGGTGTCAAAATCATTCTCAATCGTCTTGTCGAATTCCTTAAGACAGCAAGAACAAGTAAATCCTGCTGTTGCGCTAAAGTGTATCTTAGCAGAAACCACGCTCATCTCTTTAATTACTTCCGCGGAGATGTTAATATCACCCTTATATTTTACTTCGCTTGTATCTAAGTCTAAATTTTCAGGTGTCAAGGACTCCTGAAAATTCTCAACCGTGTTCTCTCTTAACTTAGCAACTTCTATCTTCACGATTACAAAATCTATTTCGACTTGGCCTTTAAGGCGTCTGCGATAAACTGAGGTACAAAATTGGATATATCCGCACCAAGACTAGCCGCCTCTTTCAAAAGCTTAGATGATATATAGCTGTAAGACTCGGAAGGCATAAGATAGATTGTCTCGATATCCGGAGCTAACTTTCTATTGGTAAGGCCCATTTGAAATTCGTACTCAAAATCAGAGATCATTCGTAGGCCTCTTATGATAATGCTGATTTTCTTCCTGTGCGCAAAGCTAACAACTAAGTCGCTAAAATTCTCGACTTCGATTCTATCAAAATCCTTCAGAGCCTGCTTTGTCATCTTAACTCGCTCTTCTACAGAGAAGAACGGCTTCTTGTGAGGATTATCTGCTACGGCTACGATAACCTCTTCAAAAATCCCCAGCGCGCGCTTAATAATATCGATATGACCATGGGTCATAGGGTCAAAACTACCCGGATATATGGCTTTCTGACACATGACAACTCCCTCTTCTTAATTAAGCCTTTCGTAGAAAGATAATACGGTATCTCCGTATCTCTTTTGTTTAAAACAGGTTAGATTACTGAAGGATTGATCTAAAATGTCTTTGTTGTTATGCTCAACTCCTATCAATCCATGAGGCGCCAATATATCACAAACTGATAGCTTTTGCAAGGTTTTTTTTGCCAGGTCCTTATAGTATGGCGGATCTAAAAATATAAGGTCAAACTTCTTATTCTCTTTTTCAAGAACCTCAATGGCCTTTAAGGCATCAGAGGTCAAAATAAATATATTATTGACAAGTGTATTCTTTTCAGGCTTTAGCCCTACTTTCACTAGGTTATCGCGTAGAATCTGGCAACAGCGCCTATCTCTTTCCACAAACACCACCTCACTGGCTCCATTTGATAACGCTTCAATTCCTACGGCGCCACTGCCCGCAAATAACTCCAAAAAACTCGAATCAGCTACCCTGGCCCGTATTACATCGAATAAAGCCTTTCTTACCTTGTCCTGTGTGGGACGAATATTTCTCGGGTCTTTGATTACCCTAGATTTTAATAATCCACTAGTTATACGCATAGAATTAATATTAATCTGGCAGGATGCTAACTACTCTTTATCATCTGGACTATAAATAACCACTTGATTCTTGCCCTGGTGTTTTGCCTTATATAGGGCTATATCAGAAAACTTAATCATCTCCTCTGCAGAGGCAATATTTATAGAAGGAAAAGCTGAGACGCCAACACTCACCGTGACTTTTAAAGGGCCTTGTTTAGTCTCAAAGTAGTTCTCTTTCTCAATAAACTGCCTCATGTTTTCTGCGCACTTAGAAGCACCTTCAACGTCGGTGTTAGGTAAAAGTATAGCCAACTCCTCTCCGCCGTAACGGGTAGAAAAATCTGCTTTGCGGGCATTATTTATGAGTATGCTGCCGATTTTTTTTAAGACCACATTGCCCTTCTGGTGGCCGTAAGTGTCGTTTATATTCTTAAAGTTATCAATATCTATCATGATTAGCGATAAAGGAGTTTGATATCTTAGGCACTTCTGAAACTCGTGGTTTATGACTATGGAAAAGAATCTGAATGTATGCAGGCCTGTTAATTCATCGGTAGTACTTAGTCTCCTAAGGTGCATATTCTCCATAACCACAGAGGCATATTTATAGAAGTTGATGACGACATAGCTTACCGCGCATGTAAATACCAATTTAAATGGATTTAAATAGTAACCTTTAAGAAAGAGCCAAAAGGCAAGCACTGAGATAATGCTGGCAATAGACATCGTAAACAATAAACCCTTGAAAACCGACATGCGGTAACATAAAAACACCATAAGCATACAAAAAACAAATACAAGAAACCACTTAAACCAGAGAGATGCTCCATGGATAAACTCGCCATCTAAAAACATCAAGACGGTGTTAGCTACTATGCCTGTCCCTGGCATTACACCTAAAGGAGTATTATGAATATCGTGAAAAATCCCAGAGGTCTTGCCGATAAAGACAATCTTATCCTTAAATATCGAAGGATCAAAATTATCCAAGAATACTTTGTACATAGATATAATATCAAAATCAGTAAAAGCTACCTTATAATTTATCCACATAGTATTATCGCCAAGCAGAGAAAATTCATAACGCTTAAATTGATCTTTTTCAGCGCTCTTCAAATTTTTTAAACTTACGTGTCTATTCTTTAATACAACGTCTTCCCGAAGGTTACAATCATAGTATTTGCTAAATAAATATAACTCTGAAGTATAATCTTTTATTTTTCCATCCAGCTTTAATCTAAAAGGATAAAGCCTGCGAATCCTTCCTTCAGAGTCTAAGACCTTATTGATATATCCGACTGCGCCCATCTCATTCTCATAAAAAGCCTTTTCTGATCTGACATGGACTCCTTTTTTGCCCATATGATAAGGGAAAAAAACATTGCTGTTACCCTTCAATGCTTCAGCAAATACTTCATCCTCTTTAGGATCTGCGCTACTCCCGCGAAAAACTATATCAAAAAACACAAATTTAGGCTTGCCTTTCTTGATTATATTGAATAATTCCGCATAAACAGACCTGGGGTAAGGATCTTTTTTCTCTAGCCTCCAAAAGGAAACATCGTCTAATGCAATAATGACTATCTCGTCTTTATGTGCAGAGGGGCGATTTAGATACCTTGAGAATTGAAAGAAGCTGTCGTGGATTCGTAATTCAGGAGAAATTAGAAAGCCTGGAAACAAATAAGAAGCTGATAGCAAAAAAATAAAGATTGATACGACTATTAGAATAATTTTCTTATTCATCTATGATTGATATAAACTAAAATCTTTTAAGAATACCTATTAGTCTATAGTATAATTCAACTTACTTTATATTTCCAGATATTTTTAGAAAATTGCTTCGACTTAAGATTTATGGGGATTTGTTTGTTGTTGAAAAGAATGGCTGGCTTTATTAATTAGGAGCAGCGCCTAAACCTGTTCCAGTCTGAAGATCTATTATTTCATCGCCTGTATTAACATAAAATTGTCTCGCGCCGGTATAACGCCCAAGTTTTCTGGTGTTGCCATTATAAAATAGATATTCTCATCTTAAAACATCTTTCTTTCCTAATTCTTAGTTCATTCCAGGCGTTCCAGCAGGAGTACCCAAACCTACCCCCTCTTCATCGGTTATTTCTCCATCTAGTTTCATGACAAATATTCTATTGCCGGTAATACCTGAACTTACTGGTGTAGCGACTAATTGAAAAGTATTATCATCCACATTGAAAACCCGAAAGTTATACCCTTGCCGAGTTGCCTCTGTTGAGCCTGGTGGTTCTGTTGGCTCTGATGACCCTGATGGCTCTGATGACCCTGATGACTCTGATGACTCTTGCTGATTACACCATTTCCTATCAAGATATGGAAGTTCTGTTTCACCACATAACTCACTAATAAATTCAGGGTATCCTGGATTTACTACTCTATAATTTGTAAATGCCGCCTGTAGAGTTCTCAAATTCCTAATCGCAGCTGCCTCATTAGCTGTCATCTTTGCCCTGAGTAAACTGTGTATAGATAGTGCGGCCAGCATAGTAATTATGCCCACCACGATCATTATCTCCACCAGCGTGAAACCCTGTTTTTTTAAAACTTTTCTTATCTTCATAATATCTACCTCAAAAAAAACCTACTCTTCTTTTGAAAGAATAGGCTTAAGATATCTTTGCTTCTGGTAGCTGACTGTCTTATTCTAACATTACAGAACATAGACTCTTAAGCTTTGCGTCCCATTCTTTCAAATGGTTTGCCTTTTTCAGACCTAATTGTCAATTATTACCT
>CAZFPS010000040.1:0-16037 GCA_964520705.1 uncultured Planctomycetia bacterium
TGCTTTATAAACATAAAAACAACAAATTTAGTGGCTAAAATGACACTATACCCTATTATATAGCAACCTTTACTTATTAAAGAAATTCAAAAAGTACATTAAATAAATGTATACCATATTATTGTAAAAATGTCAAGAAAGCGCTTTCTTTTTGTATTTTGGACAAATTTGCTGATCTACTCATCAAAAAGCCCTAATGTCTCACTGATGCCTGTTTTAGCCTCATCGACTTTGGCAGCTGCAGCTTGAGCTATCGCATCTTTTGCCTTAGTGAGTAAATCTTTCGCCTCTTGTGAATCTGCGTCCAAATATTGCAATACATATTGCGCTGCATCAACAGCCTTCTGGAATTGCTCTGAGCTGTAGAATTCATTGGCTTTGGCTAACAGAAAACTAACCTTTTCTCCTGTTCCGGCTAATACCTTAAATTCATCGAGGATTCCCAACCCTTCAATCACACTCAGCCCTTCAACGACTTCTGGCTCTATAGCAACTTCCATTTCCACCACGACTTCTGGCTCTATAGCAACTTCCTGGATAGAATCAGCATCCATCTTCATTGAATCTTCAACCTCTTCTACGTCTACCGGAGCACTATAAGCCTCAACAGCTACTGCTTTTTCGACTTCTTGGACAACTTCCTGAGTAGTTTCTGCATCTTGAGTATTTAGTTTACCCATCGCTTGACACGCTGCAACGAAACCAAAACTTAAAACTAGAATTAAAACAAAATTAAACTTCCTATTCATAATTATCCTCCTCTATAAATTTGTATAAAAACTTCTTTTTTATTTTCCAAAAGGAAGCTTGAATGTGTCTGTTAATTTTTTACCTGCTTCTCCTAATGTATCCGCAGCGTCACTGACAGCCTTTTGGGCTTCTGAGCTTATCTTCTCTACGCTCTCTTTGGCTGCCTTTTGCGCCATAGCGCTAACGTCCTGCGTTAAGTCAGATAAATCAAAGTTAGTTAATCTAGAAATCGCTGTGTTGCTCAAGGCCTTTACCAAAATTATGCTGGACAGCGCATAAGGATCGGTTATATTCTCGAACTGTTCATCAATATTAATATTGAATTCTCTGACGCTAGGCTCTGGACCGCCTGCTGAATAATCCTTATATATTACCTTACCTATAGTAAGCTTTAAAAGGTCTATCTGAATTTCTGGCAATTTTGCTTTTTCTTTCTTCTGTTCTTCGGCTGTTTTCTTTTTAGCCTGTACTGCCTTCAAGGAATCCAAGTTTAATTTGCCATCTTTATTCTTTACAACCACAAACTCCTGCATATTAATTCTAATCTCTTCTAAATGCACTTTCCTGTTTAAGAATGCACCTAAATCATAATCAATATAAATCTCGGGCATGTTCAACATCACCTTATCGCTGAAATCCGGCGGATTAAATAATTGGAGGTTTTGAACAGAAATGTGAGTCTGGGGAATCCCCACATCAATGCTTTCAGCTTTTAGGCCTAAGCCGGTAAAAGCCTTTACCCCTGCGGATAATACATTTTTAACGATAATATTTCTAGCCAGAAAAAGACCAATGAACAGAACTGCGATAATAAGAATTACTATGCCCAGCTTCTTCATATTACATCTCCTTTGCTTAATGGGGTTTGATATACAACTCTAGTAATATATAAAGATATGATGAGGTGTGGTGTTAAACTATGTCTCTTACGAGCAGACTTAAAGATACGTGGGGTTTCTGACTTATCCTTAAACATAGACTTACTAGCTAAGAACGATTTATACTTAGGTTGGGGTATTTAATTTAACTCTAACTTCTTGGCTTGTCAACGATTATTACCTAGACAGCTATGGCTGGATGGCTAGCGACAGGAACAACTGACTAAGTATGGAAAATAATGCTACGTATGCTATAACCATATTATATTCTGAGCTGCATTAATTCGGCAACAACTCTCCTAAATCATTTACCACGATATCCGCTCCGTTATCAAGCAACACTTGCGGGTCACCTTCCCGGTTAACGCCAACCACTAAACCGAATTTACCATTTCTGCCGGCCTGGACACCGGAAATCGCATCTTCGACGACCACGGCACGCTTTGGCTCAACGCCCAGATTCTTGGCAGCCTGGATAAATATATCCGGCGCTGGCTTACCAGAGAGCTTAAGCTGAGCAGATACTAATCCATCCACACGGGTCTGAAAAAGATCTCCAATATTACCAGCCTTAATAATGGCCTGGCAATTTTTACTAGAGCTGACTACCGCGGTCTTCATCTTTAAATCAAGCACATATTTGACAAATTTTAGCGAACCCGAGTAGACCTCTACTCCATCGGACTCTAATACTTCATTAATCAAAATGTTCTTACGGTTTCCTAGCCCACAAACGCTAAGGCTATCAGAAGGCGAATCAGGCGTTCCTTCCGGAAGAATTATATTGCGTGATTTTAGGAAGCTGCGCACTCCATCGTACCTAGGCTTTCCATCAACATAGAGCTTATAATCTTTGTCTTTATCAAAAGACACAAAAGGCTTATTATTTTCAGCGGAGTCCTTCTTTAGGAATTCATCAAACATCTTCTTCCAGCAGGTCGCGTGGACCTTTGCCGTAGCCGTTAACACTCCATCCATATCAAAGAGTACAGCGTCAAATTTTTCTTTTGTAATCAACTTGCTCAATTCGGTCATAGGAACTACTCTTTATTTTAATGTAAATATTGCCTGGGCGCTAAATCATATTCTCCCTAAAATAACTATGATAGAGAGATTCTTAACCGTATTCCCTTAATTCTCCGTCGGATAATAGATTACAACTTAACTATAGGAATGTCAAGAAAATAGAACCGTTGGCTTTTAGCGGGAAGAAAACTTATCACGGACTAAACTTCTCGTTTATAAACTGGGACAACTTATCCTTAACTTTTTGAAATGCCTCAGGCATGGCAGAAGAGCCGGGAAAGCTCTGATAAAATACCCTCTTTTCCTGCTCTCCAATCACAACAGATATTTTATGCGTATAATATCTCTGGTTTTCGCCGGCCCCGCCGTAAGTTGTATCAAGATTCATAAAGCCTGTCTGTTCTATTAAACTTAACAAATCATTGATTTGATTTTCTGAAAGATCTGTCTTCCTGGTCTTTAAATCCTCCCATGTCCAGCAAGGCTCTGACCTGAGCCAATTGTCACATTTTCCGGAAGAATCTTCAAAATAAGTATAAATCAGTTTTGATTTATCTATTTCGATTTTATTATAGAATGCCTCTGCTGAGAAAAAATAACTGATATAAAATACCTCTTTGGGTTTTTCAAAAAATCCATTTATCTTGACCTCTGCGTTAGGAAGTGCCCCGAGGTCGTCTATGACCAGTTTTACTTCTGTGGGCGTGACTATACCGTAGACTTCAAATGGAAATCCTACTTCTAAGAAGTCTCCTTGAAAGGCTATATAAGCAGGTTTATCGTAGCTAGCTTTACGGCCTCCGGGGACATCTTCGTATTCACAATTAGAGGTAATCCCATAGTCGGCCTGTACTTGGCTATAACTTTTTATCCTCTCGGCCTCATACCAGGCTGCGGGTTTAACCGGCTCGGCATCTTCACCCGGCTTTCCGATAAATCCCGTAGGCAGATATATCCGATAGTCCCAACCGGAATATTTGTCCTCTATATGTCTTCTGGCTCCTGTAGATTCTTTCCCGTCGGCATCAAGATAAAGATAGGCGATATGGCCTGAGGCCTCTTTTTTATAAAAGTATTCTTCGACGCCGGGCTTTATCTCAAAAAGAAGGTAAAGATTCTTTGCATCGTAGGCAATACGCACTGATTTTATTCGCTTGAAATCATCGCCCATCATCGGCATAGAGTAAATATTTTTCCAATCAAGACCCTCTAGAACAGTAATTCCGGCTGCATCCCAATCATCAACCTTACCGTCAACAACAATATTGCCTTTTGTTATAGTCATAGAAGGTTTGGTTACAGCGGGCTTGGTAGCGGTTTTTATCTTTGGTTTGTCTTTAACTGCGGGAGAAATTTCCTGCTTCTGTACACAGGATGAAACTAAAAATAATCCCATACAAATAATAATTATTAGAGGTGTTTTCTTCACCTTAACCGCCCTTCCTTTTTTTGATTTAAAATCTAAAAATTTTATTGCCTTGGCTTGCCCAGGCCCTTAAGCCACCTATTAACAGCATCGACAACTTTGTTTGCCTTTTCTACGACAACGCCGGTCGTCTTCTGCTTCAGCTCCTCTTTGACTCCCTCTCTAGTAACCTTTTCTACAACTAGAGTTACGCCCATAATGTTATTATCTTCGTCTTCTTCCTGGATAATATTTTTTCCATCTACCCGTGCCTCTATTATATGCTCGCCCGGAATAAATACCGGAAGAGTGGTGGATATTTCTGCCTCTTCCCCCGGATCAAGTATAGGAAAAATCTTAATGTAAACCGGCTTATTACCGCTGGGACCGATTGTAGCCAGGACGCCGTACAATATATCTTGACCTGTATTCTTAATAGTGACTTTGGCGGTAACAAGTTCTCCCTGCATACATGTGGTTTTGTTTAAACTGAAGCTTGCGACCGAAACATCTACGTGTCCGGTACCCCCCAAGAGCCCCGGTTTAACCTCTAAGGTGGCAGTAGCGGTATTGTTTCGTTCGTTCTTCTCAGGAACCACTTCCTTTGCATCAATCATAAACTCTACTTTATGGCTTCCGCTTTTTGGGAAGGCGTAATTGAAACTTAGCTCTCTTGTGGATTCTGAAGGCAGTGTTCCCAATGCCTGGCCGTCAACAAGTTCGCCCTCAACAAACATGTCTAAATCAGCGCCCCAAACCTCCATCTTGGAATAATTATGCACTGTAACATCAAAATTAACTGACATTCCCGCCGGCGGCTCAGTATTGCTTATCTGGATATCGCTGTCGATCGATAAATCCACATCTTTACCCGAGAAAAACATCTGGCTAGTAACTTCTCCTCCTACATTAAAATATCTCTCGCTGGTATTGTTATATTCATCTGTCTCTTTAACTTCACCTTGCGGATCAACCTGAACGGTTAATCTGTAGTCCGCCGGATAAACACCTTTGTAATTTACCGAAAAACTGGCCGTGCCCTCTTTCGGCACCTTAGAGAAAGACTTGCTTCCCTTCTTGTAGCCATGGCTGGCTGTGACATCATTTACTGCCAGGTTCCAAAACTCATAATTAACTTTTACGCTTTTTGCATCGACTATATTGTGATTAGCGATAACGATCGTAACCTGCCTGGTTTCATCAACGCTTAAAGGCGTATCCAGATTCACGATATCCGCCACAGTTAAGTCCGGGCCTTCGGCACGAATTTCGCGCGGCGGCTCATAAGCTCGGTAGCTGCCTTTGACGATCTCTACTTCGTTGTTTTTCTCATCCGCCTCACTTACCAATTGGGCTGAATCTACAGTTACTACCAATTTACTATCGCGTAGAAATATATCGGCTGTAATCGTCTTAAGCTCATGGGATTGAATCCCGCTTATATCTTTATGAATAACGCTATCGGGCTCTTTCATACGAGAAGGAAATTTGGCGAATTTAATCTGGGTCATCTTTGATGGCTGATCTCCCCTATTATATACCTTTATAGTGACCTTACCGTCTTTGTAGGATAGGAATTTTTTATCTAAGACTAAATCCGTGCCTGCAACTGTCGGCATAAGGGTTTGCACTCCCAGGGTTTTCTGAAGAACCGCCGTACCGCCTGAATCCTTTGTATCAAGCTCAACTTTAATCTTATGTCTGCCACCTAGGACCTTCCAGGTTAGTTTATCTTGAGCGCTATCGCCTATTGCCGCCTTGGACTCCGATTCGACATTAATCGGAATTGATTTTATCAACTTATCATCAATATAAACCTGGGCTTTGGTCGAGGTATTCTGACCGGTATTAGAAACCGCAAAATAGATACTGGCTTCTTCGCCTACTGTGGGCTTAGCGGGCTTAATGATTAGGCTATCTTTTACCAACGACCAACCCTGTTGGTGTAAAATCACCTTAACGCTCCTGCTGGCAGCGTTATCTTTTTTACCAAAATTTTTGTCCTCGCCTTTGGCATAAAGCCTACAATCTAAGATGTAATCTCCTTTTTCCTTAGGTTGCCAGTCAAATTTCACATCAACATTTTGTTTGCGCTCTATATTGCCAATCTCTTTCCTTGCAATAAGAACACGGTTTGCCGAAAGCTCAACCCTTGCTCCCGTAGAAGCTACATTCCCTTCGTTACCCACGCGTACGGTTATTTTAATCTTCTCATCCTTATAAATATTGCTGGGAATCTCCACAAATTCAACGTTTAAATCCGATGCGGCCTTAAGATTAAACACCGCCTGTTTTTTGTTCTCCCATTTCTTCGATCTAACGTCATAATAGTCATCATCCTCCCAGGTCTCCTGATCAGGATTCACTGTAGCGGTAAAAATATTATTTGCCTTAACCAAGGTATATTCCCATTCTATTTTATGAATCTCGCCCGGACCTAACGCCGGAACAGTCCTTTCAGAATTCTCACCTTTGGTATAGGGATTAATCCTGACAACAGTAGGATCGGATTTAAATTGCCCTGAATTTTTTACCTCGGCTATGATCTTTACTTTATCGCCGATTAACAGCTCGTCTTTTTTCTTCTCTTGGCCTTTTTCATCCCGCATAGGAAACACCTCTATTGATGCAACCTCGAAATCAGGCATCTTAGGTTCGTCGGGTATCTTTATCTGGTTGACACGCGGCATTATGCCGTCGCAGAATCTCTTGTTGGCCTCCAGTTGTTTTACCGTTACGGTGACAGCTGTCTCAACTGCCCAACGAAACCAGTTTCCTTCATCTTTAATCTTCTGTGCATCTATCTCAAGCTGGATCTTTCTTCCCAGCAAACTTGCTTTCCTTGCGATGTCAGCAGCGATATTAGGATTGGATAAATTTGGACTAGATAATTCATCATTAATCTTATCGAGCTCCCTATTTATCTTCCATAACTTCACAGCTCCGGTCTCACTCACTACGTAAGAGCCGAAATGTCTCTTGAAGGCTTTTAGCATCCTATCGGAATATATAGCTATATCTTCAAGCTCTTCCTTCATCTCTTTTATGCGCACGGCAGGCGATGATTCTACAGATGCAATACCGAATTTTACACTTGCTTCTTTTATTACCTCGTAAGGATACATATTCACATCTTGTTTAAATCTCCATTTGGCGGAATCGTAACCGGAATAACTCTGGGCTACCTGAACAGCTTCGCCAAATTCGTTCTTGATATCGCTTGTGGCCTTTAAAAACTTACCCATATCGTATACCAGCGATACGAAAGGCCCGGCAACCTTCATAAAAGCCGTAGCGAAATCCACCACGCCTTTGACAGGATCGCCACCGAAGGCTTCATTCATCGCTATCTTGGAAGAATTATGTAAATGCTTTGTGATTCCTCTATGGACATCGTCTCTACCGGGGACACTAGAGAAAATATTTGAAACAGCCAGGTTCATCTGGCTCTGGGTTTTTAAAGCTTCTTGCAATCCTTTAAGAAACTCCCTATCCTCTGTCGATAAGCTATCTCTGATATATTGCTCTCTTGCTACTACGAGCCTCTGCGGCTTTTCCTTCTCAGGGTAATACGAGAATACTTCAGGGGTTAAAGAAAATAATAATGACGTCAAGAATACAATAATAAGAAAATAAAATTTAAAAAATCTCATTCTTGCCTCCCTTGAGAAAATTATTTGTAATTCCTCTGTAAAATTTCACGGAATTATTTTACTCCTTCCCATCTCTCTTGGCAATATAAAAAATAAAGCACCCTTGCCAATCGCCATAGTCCAAGCAAGGAACAAGAAAAAAAACGAAACTCAAATATTCTTTGCATTGACAAATCTAACCCGTAATTGTACACTAATTACAGGTTAAAAAAGAAGATAACAAGTAGGAAAATAAGAAGCAATCATATGGCACATAGTAAAGATAAAAAAAATATTATTGACCGAAGGTCATTAGAGCTAGTATTACAAGAATTGAAAGAAGACCCTCTTCATAAATTAAATGTATCTTTCACTTTGATGAGCATTATACCTTTTTTGGTATTTTTTTATATTCTGGCGGGCAAATTGTTTACATTAGATATTCTTATTGGCAATATCGGTGTGATACTATTTGTAACCATATTTATTTCTCTTTTCGGATTATATTTGGGCTATACCATAATTAAGAATATGTTAAAAAGGACTGTGGCTTACGCCGCACAGGCAAAACATAGCGATCAATTAAAGTCAACCTTTGTTGCTACAGTATCACACGAACTTAAGAATCCTATTTCAGCGATTAAATTAAACCTATTTAATATTTCAAAGGGTATAGTTGGTAAGATTAGCGAAGAGCAAAAGAGTACTATTGATCTCTGCTCTAATATAACGGAGAGGATGAATAGCCTGGTAAATGATCTGTTAGATTTACATAAGATCGAGGCTGGTATGGTTGCGGGGAAAAGAAAGTTATGTAATATTGTTGATATATCCAAAGGACAGTTAAAAGAATTCGGGAATATATTTAGTGAAAAAAATATAAAATTAGTCAAGAAATTTCCCAATAAAGATTTATCTGTATGGGGTTATGAAGATAAGATTATGTTGGTAGTCAATAATCTTTTAGGCAATGCCTTAAAATACACACCTCGGGGAGGCGAGGTGGATTTAAATATATACCCTATTGATGGATTGACAAGGCTTGAGTGTATAGATACTGGCCCAGGTATACCTCCAGATAAATTAGAAAAAATATTTGATAAATTTGAAAGATTGAATACTTCAAAAGAGGGCACTGGCCTGGGACTAGCTATCACTAAGGATGTTGTTCAGCTTCACAAAGGAAAAATTTGGGCTGAAAGTCTATTAGGTAAAGGTAGTAGATTTATTGTTCTTTTACCCAGAGATCTTAGGCAGGCACGAAGGAGATAAAAAGATGGAGAAAGGAAATCCTAAAAAGATACTTGTAGTTGAGGACGAGAGAGGATTAGCGATTAGTTTGACCACTTTGCTTAAATCACAAGGATATTTAGTTATTGCTGCAGAAGATGCTATCTATGGGACGAGTCTGGCACATGAAGAAAAAGTGGATTTGGTTATTTTGGACTTAGGCCTTCCGGGCGGAGGAGGATTTTCTGTCTTAGAAAATCTAAAGAATTCAGTAAAGACTAATTGCTTACCTGTTTTGGTTTTGACTGCGAGGCAAGAAAAGGAATTGGAAGAGAAGGCCTTAAAGATAGGCGCGGTGGCATATATGCACAAGCCTTTCGTTCCCGAAGAATTATTAAAACGGATTAAAGAAATCTTAGGTTAAAAGAAACAGCTTAGCCAATCGATGTCCCATAAGTAAAAAAATCTGAAAAAAAGAAGATTTTTCCTCCATTAGGTAACCCAAATGCCAAAGCATCAATAGAGGACAAGTGTTTAATCTTAAGCTTTTCTACAGGACAACAAATTGCTGAATTGGGATTCTCAGGACAAATATTCCTTCTATAAGTATAACATTATGTATGTCATTAGCCCCTACATGTTTAACTTTTCTTTCTCTCTTCTTAAGCCAATCCTCAATTCTCTTCTCACTAAACCTTATTAAGGTACCTAGTTTTATATGTGGAATATAATGATAGTGCACCAAAGACAAAGAGACAGATTTCTTTTCTAGAAATCTGTCTCTTTGTTAATTCTATATATTTCATAACGGTGCCAAAATATATTATTTTGGTTGCGGCGCCGAAACACATTGTTTCGGCATCCGCCATTAATTTCATTAATGAAATTAATGGCGGAGAGGGAGAGATTCGAACTCTCGGACCCCTTACGGAATCACATGTTCTCCAAACATGCCAATTAAACCGCTCTTGCACCTCTCCAAATTTATGGTAAACGAAGAATATTATTTCATCCTAGCTAACTCTAGCTTTCTCTTTCTATCAAATCTTTTAATCTGCCTCTCACGTTTCATGGCCGCGCCATGATTTAGGCAACGTTTTTTATATATTAACTTAACAGGTTGGCGAGATCTTGTATATCTGCATTTATTGGTATCATTATGTTCTCTTACTCGCTTGTCTACGCTCCTGGCTATACCAGTATATAGAGTCTTATCCCGACACTCCAATATATAGACAAACCACGACTTTTGATAAATAGTCTTTTTCACAATCTCAAAGATCCTGATAGTTACTCAAATTATCTAAAGTTTATCCAAAACATCTTTCTGAAGATGTTCTTTAGTCAGGCCAATCTTTTCTAAAGCACTATCACTATCTCTATGATACAAGCGGCAAAAACTTGAAACCTCCTCGATCTTGTTGATTTCTTTCTCTTTTAAAATCTTGAGCAGATACGCCCTAATCTTAAGTTCATCGATGTATTTCTTTGCCGGAAAACCACCTAACTTACAAACCTTGTCTCTAAATATACTGCTGGGCTGTCTCTCCTCAAAACTAGACTTCTCATAATTGAAGCTCCATACCGGTGAAAGCAAAACTACCTTTTGCTCTAGACCGGCGGTCTCGGCAACTTCATCTACCACTCTAAAGAAACTATTCTTCACCTGATGTTTCTTGGTGGTAACGAATACGTCAATCAAATTGACCAAGGTCTCGGGTATATTCATAGGCTCATTCTGCAGCCTAATGATAGCCTCACGGGCAGAGCTGGCATGGATTGTACTCGTGCAGTATTTTCCAATATTCATCGCGGTCATCATATCCTGGGCTTCGCTACCTCTTACCTCTCCCACGATAATGCGCTCCGGACGCATCCTTAAGCTATTCTTGACTAGCGCTGCTAAAGTTAATCCCTCGTCGCACTCAAGCCTAGACCAGCTGCTTTCTAATTTTGTGTTGAGCTCTAGGGTATCCTCTATTACAACTAATCTTTCATTATCTGGAATAAAACTAACTAGTGCATTCATAAGAGTAGTCTTGCCAGAACCAGGCGCCCCCAATATCAGAACATTGGCAGGCCTAATATTCATACCTTCCATATATATCCATAGCTGAGCTGCTAAATCATATGACAGCGATCTTAAATTGATCAAATCTATTATACTTAAAGGACTCTCCTTTATTTTCGTAATAGTAATCTGATATCCAAACGGGGATTGTACGATATTAACTCTGCCCGCTATTTGCGGCAGATCTAAATTGTTAATCTGTTTTATGCTCTTTCTGCCGGCAAAGACTATCAGCTTCTTTACAAACACATCTAATTCCCTTTGAGAGTCAAACTTTCTATCCGTGGCTATCAGGCCTCGGTATGTATGGTGAATGTATATTGGATTTAAGGCATTGATAATAATATCTTCAGTATTGGGATCATTTATGAGATCTTCGATAATGCCTAATGAGAAAAAATCTTTCAGGAAAACTTTCCTGCCTTCTTCCGAGTTCAATTCGCTCACAGCCCTGCTTTGGAATAGCGCATCTTTAGGGGTACTGCCGTACGTATCGGTTATAGCATTAACAACGACCCTTTCTCTTTCTTCTTGGGTCTGCAAAAGGCTGATTTTACCGAAAAGCTGCTCAAGAATTCTCGCTTGCACATCAAGTCTATGCTTGCTCATAATCACTCCTTTTTGTGGTTTAATTTGTTTGGCATCCGTTAAACTTTTTATTGATGAACGATGTGGCTAGGCGCTGAAACACATTGTTTCAGCATCCGTTAATATTTTCATTAATGAAAATATTAACGGAGGAGGAAGGATTCGAACCTTCGGACCCCTTACGGAATCAACGGTTTTCGAGACCGCCACATTCAACCACTCTGCCACTCCTCCAAAAATCTCAAATCTAAACTATCTTATTCAACCATCCGCCATTAAAGATTCGGCGGATGCCCGCTGACGGTTCAATAGCGGGCACTCTGCCACCCCTCCCGTCAAATTTCATAAACTAATAAAGAAAATTTTCCGAGGCTCGCCACCTCACCCACGGCGAATGGCGACCAAAATTTCATAATTAAAATATTGGCGTCGGATTACATTAATCCGACATCCGTATAGCTTTTCATTAATGATTATTTTGGTTGCGGCGCCAAATTACATTAATTTGGCATCCCGCCATATCTTTGATTAATCAAAGATATGGCGGAGGCGGAAGGATTCGAACCCTCGGACCCCTTACGGAGTCAACGGTTTTCAAGACCGCCGCTTTCAACCACTCAGCCACGCCTCCAAAAAATCTATCTTACGACAAAGAACTGCTTCCAAATAGAAGTATGCGTATCCATAAAAAACTTATAACCATACTTTATAGTATTGATGAAAGAGAAATTCTCAACCATAACGCTCAAAAATCCGCAAAATAGAATAATCCCGAATAGATAAACAAAAGTCAAAGAAAGAAAATAATCACCTTTTATAACACTTTGAGCCTCTCCTTTTAGATAAATAGATGTTATAAGCAGGTGCATAATCGCGCTAAAAGACATCAAAAAAATAAAATACCCTATTACTTCCTTATGGCCAAACATAGCTTTAAAAATAAGAAATAGTACAAAAAACAGAGTGGTATAAAAAGGAAGGCAGTGATACGTTATTCTCCTTAAAGGCACAAAGAAGCTAAATAGCTTGCCGACAATCCTCTGTCCGAGATCATAGAGGTTTTTCGGCTCCAGGACAAAAAGATGCAGAATCAGATAAAGCCCGGCTGCAAACATAAAATTATTGCGCACGTATTGGGGCTGTCTAATAATCTTTATAAAAAATCCCTTAGATAGCCCAACAACCAAAGGAAACAATACAATGCTTATAACAAACTTCAGTATGGATAAAAACGAACCGCTAAAAGTTCCCTTTATCCCAACTGCTTTCTCGAATTGATCTTTTTCAACCAATTCTTTCTTGCCCATTAAAGTACTCCTTTAGAACTTGTGGTATCTGTATACTTCCATCTTCATTCTGATAATTCTCTAATATGGCAACAACCGTACGCGCCAACGCTACTCCAGATCCGTTTAAAGTATGCACATAGCTTAATTTCTTGGTGTCTTTACGTCGATAGCGAATGTTTGCCCGCCTGGCCTGAAAATCAGTGAAATTCGAACAACTGGAAACTTCCAGCCACTTATCTATTCCCGGAGCATAGGCTTCTAGATCGTAGCACTTACTGGCGGCAAAACTTATATCTCCAGTGGCAAGTAAATTCACCCGATAAGGTAACTCTAATGCCTGTAGCACTTCTTCTGCGTTAGCTAACAACTTCTCTAATTCATCATATGATGTCTCCGGCTTTACAAATTTTACCATTTCCACCTTGTCAAACTGATGTACGCGCATCAGACCTTTGGTATCTTTTCCATAAGAACCTGCTTCCCTTCTAAAACAAGGCGTATAGGCTGTGTAAAAAATCGGAAGTTTATCTTCTTCCAATACCTCATCGCGATGGATATTTGTAACTGGGACCTCTGCTGTAGGAATTAGAAATAAATCATCGTCTTTAAGTCGATACATATCTTGCTCTAATTTAGGAAGCTGTCCTGTACCAGTCATACTCTGGCGATTCACCAAAGCCGGTGGCCAAATCTCTTTATAGCCGTGTTTTTTAGTATGTAAATCAATCATAAAATCTATTAGCGCACGCTGCAGCTTAGCGCCGTCACCTTTAAACAAAGCAAAATTAGAACCGGTTATCTTTGCTGCCCGTGGCAGATCCATGATATCTAAATTCTCACAGAGCTCAATGTGGTTTCGAGGTTTAAAATCCAACTTTTTCTGTTCACCCCAACTGCGCACAATCTTATTTTCTTTTATGCTACCAATCGGAATGCTTTCATGAGGAACATTGGGAATATTTAATAAAAATTCCTTAATGCCTGTTCCCATACCCTTCTCTTCCTCTTCCAATTTATCGATCTGCTCAGCTATGCCCTTCATCTGCTTAATCTTAGACTTGGGGTCTTTCTTTTGTTTTAAGAGAGCAGTGATTTCATTGTTGGCAATATTTTTCTTACTCCTTAACTCTTCTAGCTTAAGTAAAACTTCTCTTCTCTGTTTGTCTAATGACATAAACGCATCTAGATTTAGCTTTAAATTACGGTTCTTAATGGAAGCCTTCACTAAATCTAAATTCTCTCTAATAAATTTTGCATCTAGCATCTCTCACCTTTTTCCTTTTACTTACGTAATAGTTACGTAATTATCCCTTTATCACACCCAAGGGTCGCATTTTGCAGACTTTTTTAGAGATGCCTGCATTGTGCACAACATTGACCACATCATTTACATCTTTATAAGCCTGTGGCGCTTCTTCAGCAATAGTGCCCCTATTAGAGGCCTTAACGGTTATTCCTTTTGATTCTAACTCTTCCAATAAACTTCTCACATTAAATGTTCTTATGGCCGCGGAACGGGACTTTAATCTTCCGGCGCCATGGCAAGTCGAATAAAAAGTTTTCTCTGCTTCCTTTGTACCCACGAGCAGATATGAATTCCTGCCCATATCTCCGGGGATTATTATAGGTTGACCTACATGTTTATATTTCTCAGGCAAGGCAGGATGTCCCGGACCCAAAGCTCTGGTTGCGCCTTTACGATGAACACATAATTTCTTTTTCTTTCCATTTATCTGATAAGTTTCAATTTTTGCAATATTGTGCGCTACATCATATACGAGCGACATGCCCATCTTTTGCCAGGATTTATTGAGCACCCGCTCAAAAGATAGGCGCGTCAAATACATAAGACACTGGCGATTTGACCAGGCATAATTTGCCGCGGCGCGCATCGCAGAAATATACTCTCTACCTTCCTTGGACTCAACAGGAGCACAGGCCAACTGTCTATCAGGAACACTAATATTGTATTTGGATAAACAGTGAATCATCTTTTTTGTATACTCATCGCAAACCTGATAACCAAAACCACGGGAACCAGAATGTATCATAATTGTGATTTGCCCTTCTCTAACTCCGAACAAATCCGCGACACCTCTATCATAGATTTCTTCAACTACCTGAATCTCTAAAAAGTGGTTTCCAGAACCCAATGTTCCGGATTGCGCCTTTCCTCTCTCATAAGCCCTGTCAGATATAATCGAAGGATCAGCCCCGGCAATCGCTCCTTCTTCCTCGCAGTAGGTTAAATCTTCCTTTACTCCGTAACCTTTTTCAACAGCCCAGGCCGCACCCCTCACCAAGATCTCTTGTTCTTCTTTTCTAGAGACCTTAATGTCTCCTTTAGAACCTACACCCGACGGGATGTCGCTGAACAAAGCATAGACCAACTCTTTAATCTTACCCTTTATTTCATCTAGCTGAAAATTTGTCCGCAGCATCCTCACGCCGCAATTTATATCAAAACCAACTCCTCCGGGAGAAATTACTCCACCATTCTCAATGTCCGTTGCCGCAACTCCACCAATAGGAAATCCGTAACCCCAATGAATATCCGGCATAGCCATAGATGAAGAAACTATTCCCGGTAAGAACGCGACATTAGCGACCTGCTCCGCCGCTTTATCGTGACGGATATCCTTTAGTAGTTTCTCGTCGGCATAGATAATTCCGTCTGTACGCATGCCCTGCTTATAACTCTTGGGTATACGCCAGCGGTAATCATCAATCTTCTCTATTGGTCCCTGCCAGATATCTGCCATTTTAGGTATCCAGAATAACGCGCGCTTCAAAACCCTTATCAGTCTTCTTTACTTCCAATTCGTGATAAGTGGCGGCTTTTATTTCAGATAAAATCTTATGCTTTGATAAATCTATCTTCTCGCCCGACGCCTTTGCGCAAATTCTATTATCTGAAATTTCGTCTATCTTAAATTCTTTGGGAATGAAACTGCGTGCGCTAAATTGGAATATCAACTCGTTCAACCAAGAGACAAGCAACTCCTCATTATTATCTTCTTCAAGATCAATATCTATTCCAATATCAGATTTTACTGTATTTGGATCAATTATCAAACTGAATAACCCGACGGCTGCATTCACAAAGAGCTCATTTAAGTCTCCGCCGTAAATCTTTAGACCCACATCCGCTGTATGTTCAATAATCTC
>CAZFPS010000041.1:0-15864 GCA_964520705.1 uncultured Planctomycetia bacterium
AGATGTTGTCCGGCTAAGATCCAAAGGCCTCAAAGATATTTTTGCTTTTGATTCTAAGATCGAATTAATAGATTTTCTGAAAAACAAGATTAAGCTGGGAGATGCCTTATTAATAAAAGGTTCTAGGCTCTTGCGAATGGAGGATATCACGGCATCTTTAATTAAAATGGAGAAAAAAAATGCTTTATAATTTATTGTATCCAATAAGAGATATTTTTCCGGTATTTAATATTTTTAGGTATATAACTTTTCGTGCAGCTATGGCAGCAATGACCACATTTTTTATTTCAATTTTTCTGGGTAAGTATATAACAAATTTATTAAAAAAACTTAAGATTCAGGAAAATATACGAAAAGAAGGATTCCAAGACCTTTATGACATTCAGCATCATAAACAAGGTACTCCCACAATGGGAGGGTTGTTCATTGTATTAAGCGTTTTGTTTTCAACTTTGATTTGGGCCGATTTGTTAAACAAATATATTATTATCACATTGTTAACATTCTTAAGTCTTGCTATTTTGGGATTTGTTGATGACTTTATCAAATTGAATAATAAGCATCCAAAGGGCCTGAGCATATCCACAAAATTCATCGGGCAGTTGATTATAGGTCTAGCGCTTGGGATAGTCCTGTATTTCGATAAGAACGTATCCAGGGATATTTATTTTCCGTTCTTTAAGAATTTAGTTTTTAATTTAGGCATACTTTATATACCTTTTGTCTTTTTTGTCGTCTGCGGCTCGTCTAATGCGGTTAATTTCACTGATGGCCTAGACGGCTTAGCTGTTGGCTGTACGACTATGACAGCTTTAACATTTAGCATCTTAAGTTATATTGTGGGCCATGCAAAGTTCAGTCAATACTTGCTGATTCCTTTTATACCGCAAGCAGGGGAGCTGACGGTTTTTTGTGCCGCTCTTGTAGGCGCCTGCATGGGATTTCTTTGGTTTAATTGTTTTCCGGCAAGTGTATTTATGGGCGATGTAGGTTCTCTAGCTATAGGTGGAGCCATAGGTATAGTTGCTATCTTGATTAAGAAAGAAATTCTGTTAATTATTGTGGGTGGAATATTTGTTGCCGAAGCTTTATCAGTAATAATTCAAATTATTAGCTTTAGAATATGGAAGAAGCGAGTATTCAAGATGGCGCCACTCCACCATCACTTTCAGATGACTGGCACACCGGAATCGAAAATCATTGTTAGATTTTGGATTATTTCAGCAATACTCGCTATCGCCACATTAATGACCCTAAAGATAAGATGATGGATTTCAAAGGTAAAAATGTGGTTGTCTTAGGATTAGGAGCTAGTGGGTTTTCCAGCGCAAAATTACTGAGAAGGCTAGGCGCCAGCGTATTTGTTAGCGACAAAAGCAATCTGCCAAAGCAAAGGGGATTATCCTTAGATCTAAAAAGGCTCTCCATAGAGTTTGAATTAGGCAAACATTCTCAGGAAAATATTGAGAAAGCAGATTGTTTAGTAGTTAGTCCTGGGGTACCCTCAAACTGCGAGCCTGTTAAGTGGGCGAAGAAAAAGAATATTGAGATTATCGGTGAGATAGAATTAGGATACCAAAACTGCCAAGGTCAAATTATCGCAATTACAGGCACAAATGGGAAGACCACAGTTACCACGCTAATCGGAGAAATATTAAATAAATCTGGTAAAGTTGCATATGTATTGGGTAATATCGGTAGACCTTTTACTGATTACGTAGAGGGTGTGAAGAACGATGATTTTGTAAGCTTGGAAGTCAGCTCATTTCAACTTGAGACAATAAAAGAATTCAGGCCCAAGGTTAGTTTAATCTTGAATTTTACACCCGATCACTTAGATAGATACAAAAAATTAGATGAATACCTTGAAGCAAAAAAACGCATATTCCTTAATCAGAGAAAAGATGATTTAGTTATTTTAAACTATGCAGATGCTAGATTAAAGCCCTTGGCCCAAGAAACAGAAGCTAAGGTATTGTATTTCGGAGGAGACAAGAGTGGTTTTGACGAGAATAAATTTAATCCAAATCAATTAGCAGTTTTAAAAGTTGCTGAAATATTCGAAATAGATCTAGATGTTTGTTTGGATGTTTTCCATCATTTTAAAGGTATAGAACATCGAATGGAATTTGTGAGGACTATTGATGGTATAGATTTTATAAATGATTCTAAGGCAACTAATGTTGAAGCAACTATTTGGGCTTTGAGAAATTCTATTAAGCCAATCGTATTGATGGCTGGCGGCAGAGATAAAGGCAGCGATTTCGGAATTATTAGTGATCTTTTGAGAAAGAAAGTAAAGTCTTTAGTGCTGTTTGGAGAGGCGAAGCCAAAGATAAAGAAGGCCCTAAAAGGTATCGTAAGTATTTATGAGGCCAAAGACATTTATCAAGCCGTGGATTTATCTTTTCGACAGGCAAAATCCGGAGACTGCGTATTGCTCTCACCTATGTGCGCCAGTTTCGATATGTTTTTTAACTACGAAGAGCGCGGTAAAATTTTTAAGAATATCGTCAAAAGTTTAAAGACTTCTTAATAGATAAAAACCTTTTGAGATTTTAATGAGAAAAGTCAGAATATCCATAATTTTGATTTTATTGATGCTTCTGGGTATCGGAGTAGTAATGATATATAGTTCTAGTTCTATTTATGCCTGGAACAATAGAGGGGATAGTTTCTACTATTTGAAGAGGCACTTGGTTTATCTATTGTTTGGTTTTATCCTAATGTTTGCTTCTATGGCCTTGAATCATCAAATGATAAAAAAAAGTGCTAAGGCCTTATTTTTTATATCTATATTGTTTTTGGCTATGAGTTTAATCCCCGGATTTAGCAGAGAGGCCGCAGGGGCAAAGCGCTGGATAAGGATAGCTGGATTTGGGTTCCAACCTTCAGAGCTAATTAAAGTAACATTTATTTTATATTTGGCTGATTATATTGCTCGGCGTAAGAAAATTATCAATAATTTTGCCTATGGATTATTGCCTCCTTTGCTTGCATTGGGAGTGCCTGTGCTTTTAATCTTGCTACAGCCGGATTTAGGCACTACAATTGCTTTAATCTGTATTGCTTTTATTATGCTTTTTTGTGCCGGGCTTAACTGTAACTATTTTATTTTGGCAGGTGCGATAAGCCTGCCGGTTTTATATTTTCTTGTATTCAATATTGCATACCGTAGGGCGAGAATCCTAGCATTCTTGAATCCTTGGGCAGATCCTCAGGGTTCAGGGTTCCAAATTATTCAATCTCAGATTGCGCTTGGTTCGGGAGGATTTTTTGGTCAAGGCATGGGGCAGGGAAAACAGAAATTATTCTATCTTCCCGCCGCTCATACTGATTTTATATTTTCAGTTATTGGGGAAGAATTGGGTACTATAGGGGTAATTGTCGTTACCTTATTGTTTATTTTGCTTTTTTGGCAGATGATTAAAGTTGTGCGTTTCAGTCACGATGATTTTTTTAGATATTTATCAATCGGCATTATTTCTTTGATCGCCCTGCAGGCCGTTATAAACATAGGAGTATCCATTGGAATGTTTCCTACAAAGGGATTACCCTTACCATTTATAAGCTATGGAGGTTCATCTTTAATATTCGATATGGTCGCGATAGGGTTATTACTTAATGCCTCCAGGAATACCGATATATATCTATGAGAGTGTTAGTAGTAGCTAGCCATAGTGCTGGACATATTCTACCTGCTATAGCTTTTTGTCAGGGCTTAGAGCAGCAAAACAGAGATACAGAGATTAATTTTGTCACTACAGATGGAGAATTGGAAAGAAGACTGTTACATAATACCAAGCCTGTTTTTTTCTTTAAGAAAGATAAGCTAACAATTTTAAATAGTTATAAATTAATAAAGCTGACACTTTGCGCAAGCTCAATGGTAAAAAAAATAAAACCAAACTTAATAGTTGGTTTTGGTGGGTATTTGAGTATCCCTTTTATAATTTGTGCTTATCTTAAAAATATCCCTAATTTTATCCATGAGCAAAATTTTGATATGGGTTTAGCTAATAAGTTTTTGGCAAGATTCTCAGATCAGGTTATATTTAGTTTTCCAAATTCACAAATTAGTGATAGACTAAAGGACAAGGCATTATTCCTGGGCTTGCCCTTAAGGAAAGAAATAAGGATCATAGACAAGAAAGAAGCCCTGAGTCATTTTAATCTCAATAGCGACAAGTTCACGTTATTAGTCATGGGGGGCAGTCAAGGGGCAGTCAAAATAAACTCAAGAATTATAGATGTATTAAGAGATAGTAAGCTTAGAGAAATACAAGTTATTCATATTTCTGGTCCGTTAGACTACAAAAGAGTTGAAGAAGA
The DNA here is from genome assembly GCA_964520705.1 of uncultured Planctomycetia bacterium. Classification (GTDB taxonomy): domain Bacteria; phylum Omnitrophota; class Gorgyraeia; order Velamenicoccales; family JABMQK01; genus CAZFPS01. Next base: position 4,333 of record CAZFPS010000041.1, read on the forward strand.
GTATAAGGGCTTAAGTATTAAATATAGGATTTTTCCTTTTATCGACCGTATCAATTATGCTCTTAGCGCCTGCGATCTTGTTGTCTGCCGCGCAGGAGCTGGCACCATCGCAGAAGTCGTTGCTTTAAGAAAACCTTCAATATTGATTCCTTATCCTTTCGCAAAGCAACACCAGTTAAATAATGCGCGGTTTCTTTCTGAGAAACACGCAGCTATTTTAGTAAGAGATGAGGATTGTTCAAGTTCAGTCCTAAGAGAGAAAATCATTATTCTAAAGAATAATTCTGATAAATTAGAACAAATGTCTCAAGCGCTCAAAGCAATTAATATGCCTGATGCAAGAAGATCAATTGCAGGGTTGGCGTTTAACTTTATCAGCTAAAATATTATATGGCAATTTCTAAGATGTTCAAAAAAAGCCTATTGCTTTTATTATTAATTTGTTCATATTCGCTTTGTTCTCTCGCTTATTCTGCAGAAGATGATTTTATAGAAAAGAAAAGTACACACTTTATAGTGTATTACAAGAAAAACGTAGATAGTGATTTCATTAATGATATTATTCAATCCGCAGAGAATTATTATAATGAAATTGCCAGCAATTTAGGCTACTATCGTTATAAGTTTTGGCTTTGGGACGAACGCGCAAAGATCTACATCTACCCAGATCAGTCTTCGTTCCAAACAGAGACTAATCAGCCCAGCTGGAGCGGAGGCTGTGCTTCTTATTATGAGAAGAAGATTTGGACCTATCCTCATGCTGCCGGATTTTTTGATTCTATCCTGCCGCACGAATTAGGCCATATTATTTTTAGGGAATTTGTGGGCTTTGGCGATAGCATCCCGCTATGGTTTGAGGAAGGGGTAGCTAGCTATCAGGAGAAATCCAAGCGATATGCTGCAAAAAATATGGTCAAAGATTTATTGTCAAAAAATCAACTGTTGAGCATTGAGCAGCTGTCTCTTATAAAGAACGCTGACAATATTATGGATAAAGATGCCGCAGAAGTATTTTACGCCGAAGCGGTCAGCATTATTTATTTTCTTATACATAGACATGGGGATCATAGATTTGCAAAACTCTGTAAGAGCTTAAAAGAAAATATAAGTTTTGAAAAGGCGTTAAAGAAAACATACTATAATATAAAAAATATTCAAGATCTACAAAAAGAGTGGATAAGATATTTAAATCAATGAAAAAAGTCCATTTTGTAGGCATAGGTGGTATAGGCATGAGCGGGATAGCTCAGCTTTGTCTAAAAAAGGGTTACAAGGTATCAGGTTCTGATATACGCAGTTCAGATTCTACCCGGAAATTAACTGGACTTGGTGCCGAGATTAATATTGGACACAGCAGCGAAAATGTAAAAAATCATGATGCGGTTGTTTATTCTTCCGCTATAGTGAATGATAATTGTGAATTAAGAGAGGCGATTAAGAAAAAAATACCCCTTATGCAGAGAGCTCAATTTCTTGCCTATTTAATGAAGAATAAAAAAGTAATCGCTATCGCAGGGGCGCATGGCAAGACCACTACTTCATCATTAACAGCGCACTTTCTAACGGAGGCTGGCTTAGCCCCTACAATAGCAGTAGGGGGTATAGTAGGTAATATTTCTAATAATGCTAAATTAGGGTTAGGGAAATATTTTGTTGCTGAAGCAGATGAGAGTGATGGCACATTCTTATTCTATAAGCCCTCTTATTCTATAATAACTAATATTGATTCTGAACACTTAGATTTTTATAAGAATTTTCAAAACATTAAAAAAGCTTTTAGAAAATTTATATTAAGTAATAGTAAAACCGGATGCATTTTCTGGTGTTTTGATGATAAGGAGCTTAAAATAATTATTGCAAATTCAAAAAGAAGAAATTTGAGCTTTGGGTTAGATCGGCAGGCGGATATTTACGCCTCTAATTTAGAATTAGACCATTTTAGCTCACAATTCGATGTATTCTTCAGAAATAAATTCATTGAAAGATTCAAATTATCTATGCCTGGGTTGCATAATATTTCTAATTCTTTAGCCGTTATCGGTCTAGGATTGGATTTGAAACTGGACGTAAAATTGATTAAAAAATCCCTGAGCAGCTTCATGGGGGTAAGGAGGAGATTCCAGGTAAAGCATAATCAAGACGATATCTTGGTCGTTGATGACTATGCGCATCATCCTACAGAAATCTCCGCAACCATAAATACTGCCAGGAGATTTGAGAATAGAAGAATCGTAGCTGTGTTTCAGCCGCATCGCTACAGCCGTATGAAATTTATGCTAAAGAAGTTTAGCCAGAGTTTTTTTGATGTAGATCACTTGTTTATCACTGATATCTATTCCGCTGGAGAAAAGAAGATTGAGGGCATAAGTTCTTTTAGCCTGTATCAATTAATGAAGAGAAACAATAAGCCTAAGGCACAGCTTATCAATAAAGATAAAATTATTAAGGAAATTTCTAGTTTTGTTAAAAAAGGAGACCTGCTTCTTTTTTTGGGAGCCGGTGATATAAGTAAAATTTGTGATGCATTGGTGGAAAGGTTTAAAAGGGAAATTAAGGTTTAACGAACCTCTGAGCAGACATACCAGCCTTAAGATAGGCGGGAGTGCTTCTTATTTCTTTGAACCTAAGGATGTCCGCGACTTGTTAGATTGCTTGAAGAAAATAAAGAAATTAAAAATTCCTTACTTATTAATAGGCAGCGGCACAAATCTTTTAATAAGCGACAGAGGCTTTAAGGGAGTAGTAATAAATCTTTCTTCTAAGCCGTTTAAGTACTTACGAAGAAAAAATAGTATAATAACATTAGGTTCAGGAGCAACAATCCAAAATCTTGTAAATAAGCTATCAAAGACTAGACTTGGCGGCTATGAGTTTTTAGCAGGCATTCCCGGTAGTATCGCTGGGGCTCTAGTCATGAATGCGGGAACAACATTTGAAAACAAGAGACAAAATATCGGGGATATCATCCATAAAGTAAAAATAATAAATAAAAAAGGCAAAATTGTGAACCTATCAAGAGGCGAATGTGGGTTCGGATATAGAAAATCAAATTTGTATAGAAATGTAATTATAGAGGCTCAATTAAAATTGAATAACAATAGAGCAGGTGTACAAAATAGAATAAATGACTTTTTATCGTATCGTAAAGAGCATCACGATTACTCTAGGCCAAACGCCGGTTGCATTTTTAAAAATCCTTCCCGAAAAATATCGGCTGGGAAGCTGATTGAAGAGTGCGGTTTTAAGGGATCGCGCATTGGTGGCGCGATGGTTTCTAAGAAGCACGCTAATTTTATTTTAAATTTTAATCGTTCAACTGCTGATGATGTGGTAAAATTAATGAATATGATAAAGAAAAGAGTGAGAAATAGGTTTAGAGTAGTATTAAAAGAGGAGATAAAGATTGTTTGCTGACTTCGGAAGAGTGGGTGTGGTTTTTGGTGGCTTATCCAGTGAAAGAGATATCTCTATCAAATCCGGGGAAGCAGTGTCCGCAGCTTTGGTAAAAGAGGGATTTGATGTCAAGGATTTGGATTTAACTACGGAAGATCCGGAGGAAGTAAAACAAATCATCTCAGATGCTGCCATAGATATCGCCTTTATCGCCATGCATGGTAGATTTGGCGAAGATGGTAAACTGCAGGCTATTTTAGAGCAGATGGATATAAGTTATGTGGGTTCTGATTCTTTAGCCAGTGACCTAGCCATGAATAAGATAGCTACCAGAAAAGTATTTGAAGAAAACAATATCCCTGGGCCTAAGTATAGGGTTTTAAATAGAAATAATGACTATAATTTTGATATTGATGATTTTAAATTTCCTTTTGTAGTAAAACCACAATCTCAAGGCTCAAGCCTCGGCATAACTTTTGTTAGAGGCCTCGAAGACATTGACTGCGCTTTGAAGACAGCTTTTCGATATGATGACAATGTTATTATCGAGGACTATATAGAAGGAAGAGAGTTAACGGTAGGGATATTGGACAATAAGGCACTTGAACCTATAGAAATAGTACCAAAAAATCAATTCTTTGATTTTCAGGCTAAATATAGCACGGGTTTGACACAGTATATCTTACCTGCAAAAATAGACGCGGATTTACGTGGAAGAATACAACAGCTTTCCCTAAAAGCTCATAAGGCTTTAGGGTGTCGCCATTTTTCCAGAGTGGATTTGTTAGTCGATAAAAGTAATAATCCTTTTATTCTAGAAATTAATACAATTCCAGGATTTACCTCTACTAGTCTACTGCCGAAGGCAGCACAATACGAAGGTATGTCATTTTCCCAGTTATGTATTAAGCTTTTAGAATTGGCTCTTGCGGATGCAGTTACGCCTTTGAGTGCATAGCAAATGAAGAAGAATAACAAGAACAAATTTAAAAAAACGGCCATAGCCATAATAACAGTTGTTTTATTTGTCACTATCGTCGTGTTGCTTATTTTAGGATTGAAGTCTTATATAGACAATTCTTCCTATTTCAAGATAAAAAAGGTAATCCTGAATGGACTTGATGATAAAAAAGTTGCCCAGGATATATCCAAGCGCTTCCTTTACGATAATATATTCAACTTAGATTTACAGAAAATAAAGGAAAACTTAAAGATCTCAAATCCACAGTTTCATGATGTAGAAGTTATTAGAAGCTTTCCTGGCCAGTTGACCATAAATGTTGTCGTGCGTAAACCAGTTGCGCAGATAAAACAGAGAGAGTATTTTTTAGTTGATAACGAAGGAGTAATAGTTTCAGATAAGTCAAAATCTCCATTCGAGGGAGCGGTAATTATTTCCGGATTAAAATCCATATCTGATCTTTCTTTCGGTGTAAAGATTAATTTGGATAATCTTCGCTCTGGAATAAGTTTGGCAAAGGAGCTGAAAGATATTAACAAGGTGTTGATTTCTTCAATTCCTAATCTGGCAACTAACAAAATAGAAATAGATGTCTCAAAGCACCCGAGTATATTTGTTTCCTATCAAGATTTGGAGTTGAGATTTTACAGCGACAATTTAGCGATGGGCTTGAGGTCTTTAAATAAAATGCTACCCTCTTTAAAGAGCAAGATTGAACAAGTTGAGTATATAGATTTACGATTTGCGGAACCAGCAGTTTCATTCAAAAAATGAAGAGAAAGATTTTTTGTGCATTAGATATTGGAAATTCAAAGATTACAGCAATTCTGGCTAAGCTTGAAAAGCAGCGTTTTAATATCTTAGCAAATGAGATCTTGCCTGTGTATGGATTATCTAGAGGCGTGGTAAAGGATTTAGCTAGCTTAGCCGATTGCATCCAGAAAATTCTAAATAAATTAAGCAAAAATGCAAAAACAAAAATCAAGCATGTTTTAGTTAGTGTAAATGGGGAATATATCAACGCCCGATCTAGTTTTGCGGCATTTGCCATATCCGAAAGAGCCAATCGTCATATAAATCCATCCGACATAAGATATTTAAGGCGCCAGGCCAGGCTCTTAGGTGCGCACATAGATGAGACTCTGCTACATGAATTCCCTCAGGACTATGTGTTAGATGGTGTTCATTCCACTTTCCGCCCCCTAGGTCTATTAGCTAGAAAGATACAGCTAAATTCTTTTCTTCTTAGTGCCCCGTATGCATTATTAGGAAATATCAGAACCGCTGTATTGCAATCAGGATACGATGTGGAGGAGTTAATTTATTCTGGGGTAGCCTGTAGCTTTAGTGTTCTCTCCGAGAAAGAGAAGACAAAAGGAGTTTTATTAATCGATTTAGGCGCGTGTTTTACCAGCCTTTTGTTTTTTAAAGATAATATCCTAAGAGATTTTAAGATGATATCTTTTGGGGGTAATGACATTACCGATGATATCTCAAAAGGATTAGGATTGTCGTGGGATCTAGCGGAAGAGATAAAAAAGTCTTCTTTAATTTTATCAGCAGCAGATTCAGATAATTCTGATGCGGTAGTAGTAAGACGTTCTGGTTCCTATAAAACTTTAGAGCGAAAAGCTATTTATGAATCAACCAAGATGAGACTGGCTGAATTCTTAGACAAAATCAAAGCCGCTATAGATTCAAGTTCGTGGAAAGATAAGATCGAGTGTGGTATTGTAGGCGTAGGAGGGACAGCTAATCTAGAGGGGATGTTAGAGAAGATTGAATCTTTTACAGGTATGCATGCGAGATTAGGTTATGTTAATAATGCTTCTTTAATAAGTGATATTGTTGGGCCTCAGTATGCAGCCGCTGTAGGTCTTCTTAATTATGCTTCCAAAAATAAAAACTTACCTATTCTAAAGAATTATTACATTGGAAAGACTACTTTAGATAAAACCACCAACTTCTTGCGTCATATATATCAAGAGTATTTTTAAATAAATGGCCAAAGAAAGACTCAGTAGATTACAAAAACAGATTCTCAGGATTTTGCTGGATATAACAGCCGAGCTTAAAGAAAGAGACCTGATTAAAAAAGATGACTTAAATTACGATGGCTATCCTTCTGTAAGCATTGCCGGGCATTTAATTTCTAGGGTCTCCAATAAATATTATGATAAGTTATTTGGCATAGGTGGCGCTGGCGCCAGATATCTTAAGAATGTTGTTATTTCCAGAAAGGCCACTGTGGCTATAGCCAGAAGCCTTAGAAATTTACACAAAAAAGGCCTGGCAATATTATATGAAATATCAGAAGAGGTTAGATTGACTAAGAAGGGGGCCGAGATAGCTAAGGATTTCTAGAAGATACTATTAAATATAGATAATTTGGCAATAGGTTAATAATTAAGGGGAATTCAATTGAATTCCCCTTAATTGTGACATGCTCTTGTGTAATTATTCTACTATTTCGATTTTTTCTGAATAGAACTTATCCCTTTTTTTGACGAAGGACGCTTGAAAGAATCGGCCTTCCACATTTGCATAGCGAATACGCAGCGGAAAAGAGATGTTGAGCAGATGAGGAATGATTCTCCCTGTAATATCTGGTAGGGCCATATTCTTTTTATCAAATATCTTGAATCCTACTTTGATTCTACCTTTAGATTTTAAGAAGTCGATCTGGTCGTATCTAAGAGTTAATTCCTGCCTGAATCCTGAATCAGTTAAGGCGACAGTCGTGTCATCAATTTTAATGTCTTTTAACAGAAAAAAACTCTCATTTTTAAGGTACAATCCCTGCTCATCATTTTCAGCGTCTGTAATCAATTCACATATTAGCTGAGGGTAGAGCCTGCGAAAGATTTCAAAAGTGAGCTGCTTCTTAAGCTTCCGGATATAGACCAGACAAAGTATGAGAATAGATAAAAGGATGATGATGAGTATGTCTTTATTTAGCGAATTTACAATCTCTAATACCATTATAGTTGTCTCCTTTGTAAAGTATTATATCACAAATGCATTTTTTTATATTTTATATTTTTGAATTTGACTTATTCTAATTTTAGGGGTATTATTTTACCATAAGGCTGAATTTTGATTTAATTAAGCTCACAGTCCTATGGATTACAAATAGAAAGGAGCCGAAATGGCGATAGTAGTTTTTCTTTGTTTTTTTATCAATTTTGCAGTAGGAGTTTTTTTAGTCTGCACAGCGAAAACAACATTTCATATAATCTCCGGAGCCATCTGCCTCATGACCTCTTCCATGTTTTTTATAGGTGGAGCACTGATGTATAAATTGGATAGCCTAATATCAGAATTAAAAAAGAATAATAAGTAGCGGCCTACCAAATAATATAAAAAAGTTTTTTGTGTTGTTAAAGAATTTTAATATTAGTGAGTAAGAATAATAAGGTAAAAATTAGAATAGTAGCTTATATTCTATTTTTTTTACTTATCATTATAAGTTTTAAGATATGGTTGCCTCTTGCGGCAACTTTTCTTTTAGCAAAGGACAATGTAGGGAAGGCAGACTGTATCGTACCTTTAAGGGGAGACTTATATTATAGATTCAAGAAAGCAATTGAACTTTATGAGGATGGTTATGCGGATAGCATAGTAATTTCTGTTCTTCCGGAATTAGAAAAGGTTGAAAGTGATTATTGTGCTGTTAAGATGAGGATTTATGGCGTTAATAAGCTCTCTAGAAGAGATTTTACTTTAAAGGCGTTTAAATATTTCGGAAAGGATCCTAAGGGGATATATTTTACAGATCAGGCAATAACTTCTACATACGAGGAGGCGCTGGCAACCAGAGACTTGATGTTGGACAAGGGTTTTAAGTCTTTGATTTTAGTCACCAGCGGGTATCATACAAGGCGGGCCCTGATGATCTTTAGGGCGGTGTTTAGAGGAAGCGGCATTAAGATATATAATTGCAGCGCAGGTAGAGAATTATTGAATCCTCGAACCTGGTGGAAGAAGGAAGATGAAGTGAAATTTATTTTACAGGAGTATCTTTCTATGGTTCACAATACTATTTACCATTTTATTCTAAAGAAAAAGAGAACTTCTTTCGATCCATATTAAAGTAGTATTTCATTATATGAGAGGGTAATTAACAATGGAGGCATTAAGTAGTATAGGTTTGATATTAGGGGGTTCTTGGGCCTCTGGCGTTAATCTTTATCTGACTGTAGCAGGCTTGGGGATTATGGGTAGATTTGATTGGATTACTTTGCCGGGAAATTTAGGGATTGTCTCCAATCCGCTAGTCATTATACTTGCCATACTGCTTTATGCGGTGGAGTTTTTTGCGGATAAAATTCCGTTGGTTGATTCTGTTTGGGACTCTGTACATACTTTCATCAGACCTGTAGGAGGAGCCACGCTATCATACATGGCTATGTCTGGAACAGCCCCAGCAATACAATTTCCAGTTGCGCTCTTATGCGGAGCTGTAGCTATGGATTCACATTTGACCAAGGCTACTACCCGTTTAGCCATAAATACATCGCCTGAACCAGTTACTAATTCAGTAGCCAGTGTGACAGAAGACGGTTTAGTATTAGGTGTATTATGGTTGATAGTCAATCACCCTATTGTTACAATAATTGCGGTAATCCTTTTTATCTTATTTTCAATCTGGTTTCTGAAGAAGATGTTTAGATTTGTAAAAAAAGTATTCAGTTTTTTTAACAGTCGGAAAACAAGGGAAGATTTAAGCAAAGAGTAAACAATAATATTTTTTTGATTATGAGAGAGAGAAGAAAATACCTAAGAATTCCAGATCGGGCTGAAATATCCTATAGGATTTTACCCAATCCAAAGACTTCCATGTTTTTCACAAAGGATATTAGTCAAGGTGGGATCAGGTTTTTTGTAGGAGCGATCGTTCCACAGAATAGCCTAATGGAGATAAGGCTTACCTTTAAAGAGATACCTTTTTCTTTTAAAACGGTAGTGAAAACCAAGTGGATAAAGGAAGATGCTTATGGCGATAGATATGAAGTTGGAGTTGAATTTGTAAACATATCCAAAGAAGCCACCGGACACCTCATCCGATATATACAGAATGTTATGGATAAATCAGGCAACCAATCATAATAAGATATCTCACCGTTTATCTTCAGCTAAAGTTCTTGCGGAATTACCTGACATGCTTTTTGATATAGTCAATAATGTTCTGCGTAATAGAATTTGGGGTTGAAGCTCCTGCAGTAATTCCTACACTTTTTGCATTGTCAAACCATTTCAATCTTAAATTATCTTTTGATTGAATCCAGTAACTATAGTCATTTAGTGATTTTGAGATTTCATATAATCTGCGTGTATTTGCGCTACTCCTTGAACCGATGATAATCATTACGTCATTATTGCGAGGCATTATTTTTATTTCTTCCTGCTTTATTCTAGTTGGCCTGCATATTGTATTAAAGAATTTGAATTCCTTAATGTTCTTTCTTAAGATATGGACTATCTTAATAACTTTTTCAATATTTTGTGTCGATTGGACTACTACAGCGGCCTTGTTTATTTTTTTTATCTTTTCTAAAGGAATATTTTCGATACTATCAATCACTATGGTTTTATTCTTAAGTTGCCCGGTTATTCCTTGTACTTCATCGTGTTTCTTGTCTCCGATAACTATTATTGTATAGCCATTCTGCTCTGATTCCTTTGCGATCTTATGTATTTCTTTAACCATCGGACATGTAGCGTCTATTGTTAGATAACCGAGCCGATGAGCCTTTTCGAAGGTTTTTTTGGCGGCTCCGTGGGCACGGATTAAAAGTGTCTTATTTTTTCCCCTGGAGAGTTGTTTGATTTTTTTTATTCCGGCATTGCTTATTTGCCTAGACACATCTTCGTTATGAACAATATCTCCGAGCATAAAGACATCGTCATTTGACTCAATGGTTTTGTAGGCGATTGAAATAGCTCTTTTTACACCAAAACAAAAACCCGCAGATTTTGCCAGATTAATCTTCATGTTTTACTTAGAACAATATCTTTGCATTATTTTAATGGTTATGGTTGCAAAAGGTTCTTTGAATAGACACAGAGAAGATTCTTGTATTTTGCACACATCGTAGAAGAAGAGATAATATCATTTGATTTTATTATAAGCTTAGAAATTTCTTTTTTTGCATAATCTATGGTTCCAGATGTTTCGGCGATTTTCCGTATACAAAGCAAATCAGATTTTCTCACATTTTTCTTTGACAATATTTCTTTTATTAATAATTTATCTTTTTTGTTTGAATTATTGTAAGCATACCATAACAGAATCGTCTTTTTTGCTTCTTGTAAATCTGTGAGTTGCGATTTTCCGATTTCTTTTTCAACTGCAAACATGCTAAGTGTATCATCTTTTATTTGAAATGCCCTGCCTAAGCAGAGTCCATATTGAGTTAGTTTATTAACTTGATTTTTGTTTGCCCCTGCCAGCATAGCGCCAATAGAAAGAGGCGTGGAGAACGTATAGTGCGCGGTTTTGTAATCATAAACATTCAAAATATCTTTTCTTTCTGTTTTTTCTATATTCTTAGTTGTGTATATAAGCTCCATGAATTCTCCGATTTCTGTATTTACTGATGCTTGAATAAATCTTTTTAGAGCTTCCTCTTTACGCTTCATATTTACTTTGATAGACAAAAAAGTTTGTAACGCCATAGCATACAAGACATCGCCAGCTATAATCGCAAGATCCTGTCCGCTAAATTTGATATTCTTTCGATTAGCTAAGTAGTTATTAAATAGGGTATGCATCGAGGGTTTGCTTCTTCTCGTGTCTGATTTATCAATAATGTCATCATGCACAAGGAAAAAATCGTGCAGAAGCTCTAAAGCCAGGGCTGTGGCATATAGATTTTTTGCTGGCCTTTTAGCAAAACTGAGATAGCCTATAATAAACAATATGGGCCTGACGCGCTTACCGTCTCTAAGCACAAATTCTTTTATATTATTAAATAAGAGAGGAGAGGTCTTGCTTATAGAGTAGATTTTGTCTATTTCTTTAACAAAATAAGTTAGTTCTTTCTCAATCCGTTTTTTTATTTTAAAAATCATGTTATTATGTTAGCATATTAGCAGTTTTAGCACAACAAGCAAAATTATCAAGTAATGCAAGGATTATTTCGCACTTTCGTATTGAAGCATTCCCTTAGATTGTT
>CAZFPS010000042.1:0-15381 GCA_964520705.1 uncultured Planctomycetia bacterium
TTGGCGGGCTATACGCTTTTGTTTAGCTAAACCAAACATATTCAAGACACAACTTAGAGCGATCCTTCGCGCTTCTAAATTTGGTAATTTAAAGATTATGTATCCTATGATTTCTGGAGTTGGTGAGTTGAAACAGGCTAACAAATTATTAGAGGAGGCCAAGAGAGAGTTAAAGGCTAAAAAGATGTCTTTTAGGGACGATATAGAGGTCGGCGTTATGATAGAGGTTCCTTCCGCAGCGCTGACTAGTGATATTATATCTAAAGAAGCAGATTTCTTTAGCATCGGAACTAATGATTTAATTCAGTATGCCCTGGCTGTAGATAGGACCAATGAGAAGGTCGCATATCTCTATAAGCCTTCACATCCAGCGGTTTTAAGATTAATAAAAAACATCGTGACCGCAGGGCATAATGCAGGTATTTCGGTTAGCATGTGCGGAGAAATGTCGGGTGAGCCAGCCTTTGCCTTACTATTGTTAGGTTTAGGCCTAGATGAATTAAGTATGCCAGCGATTGGAGTCTCAAAGATTAAGCAAATTATTAGAGCTGTAACTTTAGAACAAGCAAGAGAAGTAGTGGATCAGGCCATGGAATTGTCTACTGGCGAGGAAGTAGAGAAATTTTCACAAGAACAACTATATAAGATATTGCCAAAGTTTTATCCAAAGGCTTAAGGAGAGAAAGAGATGATTGATTTGAAGGATTTCGTAGGGATGAATATTAAATTTAATACCGATGAAAATAAATTAGTTTTTGATAGTGATCCCGCTGTAATAGAGCCCGCAGTACGCACTATCGAACAGATGAAAGATGTGTTAGCAGATTCTAGCGTCACCTTGCCCAAGGAACTTTATTACATGTATCGTGATGTTTATTGCCAAAAAGATAACGATGTAATAAGAGAACATAAATTAAGATTCGACGTAACAGTTATAAAACCGGGAATGCTAGGCAAAGAGTTTATGAAGACAGCTGGACACTACCATCCCGGAAGCTATCCCGAGCTTTATGAGGTAGTTTACGGAGAGGCTCTATGTCTACAGCAGAAAGCAGATAAAGATGATCCTAAGGTAATAAAAGAAGTAATCGTAGTGAAAGCAAAGCAGGGCCAGAAGATTATCTGTTTGCCTAATTTTGGCCATATATTAATCAATGTATCTGATAAGCCTTTGATAACTTCTAATTGGGTAAGTTCTGAGTTTAGTTCTGAATACGAGCTATATAAAGAAGGACAGGGCGCGGTATATTATGTTTTTAATGATCAAGGTAATATATCCTGGCAAAAAAATAACTTCTACCAAGCAGCTCCCGAGATAACTTTTCTTACTCCTTGTAACGATATCTCGGAGTTCGGCTTAAAGAAAGGTGTGCCGATGTATTCTTTGGTCAATGGCGGATTAAAGAATATAGATTTTCTTAATAACCCTAATAACTATAAATACGACAATGCCTACAAAAAATAATAAGAAATTTAAAGCTTTAATTCTTGCCGGAGGATACGCCACGAGGCTTTATCCGATCACCCTCAAGGTGTCAAAACCCCTGTTGAAGATCGACCATAGGGCGATAATTGATTTTGCGATTCAGGATTTGGAAAAGATTGAGAGCTTAAGCGAAATTTTGGTTATAACAAACAATAAATTTTATAAAGATTATCTTCATTGGAAGAAAGAATTAAAGACTAATAAAAAGGTTACCATCATTAACGATAGCACTAAGAGTGATAAGACTAAATTGGGTGCTGTGGGAGATATGTTTTATACGGTGAAGAAGAAAAATATAAATTGCGATCTTTTAGTCATTGGCGGAGATAATATTTTCGAAAAGCACCTTATCAGTTTTGTAAAGTTTGCGCAAAACAAACTCCCTTATGCGTCAATAGGAACTTACGATTTAATCAGTAAATTCAGTGCGCGCAGATACGGAGTTGTGCAGTTAGATCAAGATCAACAAGTCTTAGATTTCCAGGAAAAGCCAGAGTATCCTCAGTCTACGGAAGTGGCTATGTGTATGTATTATTTTCCCAAGCATACCCTCGTAAACTTCCATGAGTATGTTAAGAAGCTTAAATTGGATACAGATAAAGCGGGAAGTTATATAAAGTGGCTGATGACAAAGGTTAAGGTTTTTGGATTTAGATTCAGGGGATTATGGTTAGATATAGGACAAGTTGATACCTATAGAAAAGCACAGAGGTATTTTTATCATAAAAAGGAAGATTAATCTAGGATTCTACTAGAAAAACCCAAAAGGAGGAAGTAGATGAGCAAGAATAGCATGAGGCTTGTAACTTCAGAATCAGTTGGTGAGGGTCATCCGGATAAACTTTGCGATCAGGTCTCTGACGCGATTTTAGATGATGTGCTGCGGCAGGATTCTCGGGGCAGAGTTGCCTGTGAGAGCTTTGTAACCATGGGGCTGATTATTGTCGGTGGTGAGATTACAACCAGTGCCTACGTTGATGTTATCAATATCGCCAGAAAAGTAATTAAAGATATAGGATATACAAATCACAAATACGGATTAGATTATGATACTTGTGCGGTTATCAATACCATACATTCACAGTCACCGGATATCGCTCAGGGTGTTGACAGAGGCGGGGCAGGCGACCAGGGCATTATGATTGGTTATGCTTGTGATGAAACAGATACGTATATGCCTTTGCCTATTATGTTGTCTCATCAATTAGTAAAGCGTTTTTCGGTAGTAAGAAAAAAAGGGATACTTAAGTATCTGGGGCCGGATTGTAAATCTCAGGTAACTGTAAAGTATATTAATGATAAGCCACAGGAAGTAGTTAGCGTCGTCTTGGCTAGTCAGCATACCGAGGAGATCTTGGATAAATCCGGTGAGTTTATTACCGACGCCTCCAAGAAAGAAATAATCAAGTACGTTGCTCAGCCAATTTTAAAGAAGTGGCTGAGCAAGAATACAAAGTACTATATAAATGAGACAGGCAAATTTGTTGTGGGTGGGCCACAGTCAGATACAGGTATGACCGGCAGAAAGATAGTTGTGGATACCTATGGAGGAGTCATCTCTCATGGTGGTGGTGCTTTTTCCGGTAAGGATCCGACCAAAGTTGACAGATCGGCTACATACATGGCTCGCTACGTCGGTAAAAATATAGTCGCAGCTGGTCTGGCCAAAAAATGTATGTTGCAGTTTGCTTATGTAATTGGCAAGGCAGAGCCGTTATCTGTTTATGTTGATACTTTTGGCACCCATAGAATATCTGAGGATAAGATACTTAAATTGATTTTGGATAATTTTGATCTGACGCCAAAAGGGATTATAAAGAAGTTGGATTTACTCAGGCCTATATACCAGAAGACAGCATGTTATGGCCATTTTGGTAGGACTGAACATGAATTTACCTGGGAGAGGTTAGATATGGTTAACACCTTGAAAAAGAAAGCGAGAAAATAATGAAATACGACATTAAGGATATTCGCTTAGCAAAGAAAGGTAAACTGCGTATAGAGTGGGCGATGAACAATATGCCTGTTTTAAATCTAATCCGCAAGCGCTTTGAAAAGCAAAAACCGCTTAAAAACACCAGGGTCTCCTGTTGTCTGCATGTGACTACTGAGACAGCTGGTTTGATGTTAACGCTAAAATCTGCGGGAGCGAAAATAGCGCTTTGTGCTTCAAACCCGTTGTCAACCCAGGATGATGTGGCATCTTCTTTGGTCAAAGATTACGGCATATCTACGTTCGCCATAAAAGGAGAAGATAACAAGACATATTACAAGCATATTCTTTCAGCCTTAGATAATAAGCCAGAGATAACCATGGATGATGGTGCTGATGTGGTTTCCGTGTTACATAAAAAAGATTACGGCTTTATGCCGATCGGTGGTACTGAAGAGACTACAACAGGTGTTATTCGTCTAAAAGCAATGGCAAATGATGGGGTGTTGAAGTATCCTATTGTCGCGGTAAACGATGCCCTGACAAAACATATGTTTGATAATAGGTATGGAACAGGTCAATCTACGATCGACGGTATTATGCGCGCGACCAATAAACTCATCGCCGGAGCAAATTTTGTGGTTTGTGGTTACGGCTGGTGCGGCAGAGGCGTGGCCATGCGCGCGAAAGGTATGTCTGCGAATGTAATAGTCTGTGAAGTTGATCCGCTGCGCGCATTAGAGGCGACTATGGATGGTTTTAGGGTCATGCCTATATCTAAAGCCGCAAAGATTGGCGAAATATTTGTTACCACTACAGGAGATATCTCTGTTATTAGGAGAGAGCACTTCCAGGTGATGAAGGACGGCGCTATCGTTTGTAATTCAGGACACTTTAATGTTGAAATAGACTTAGTAGAGTTAAAGAAGCTTAGCTCAAAAACTAGGATAATAAGAGATTTTGTGCAAGAATTTACTTTAAGAAAGAATAAGAGACGTATATATGTTTTAGGGGAAGGTCGTCTTATCAATTTAGCAGCGGCTGAAGGGCATCCTGCGCAAGTAATGGATATGAGTTTTGCAAATCAGGCGCTCTCTGCAGAATACATCAAAAAATGCTATCAGGAATTAGATAATGATGTCTATCCTGTTCCTAAGGAATTAGATGCTCAAATAGCTCTGATAAAGCTAAAATCCATGGGTATAGTCATAGATAAATTAACGGAAAAACAAAAGAAGTACCTATCTAGCTGGCAGGAAGGCACCTAATAATTAATTTAATGCTATGAAGCGAATCGGAGTATTGACTTCAGGAGGAGACTCTCCCGGAATGAATGCTGCTGTGCGCAGTGTTGTGCGTATCGCCTTGTCCAGAGGATCGGAAGTAATGGGAATATATAGGGGTTATTCCGGTTTGATAGAAGAAGAGATTAAACCTTTGAACCATCGCTCGGTATCGAATATTATAAGTCGCGGTGGAACAATATTAAAGACTTCGCGCTGTGAGGAATTTAAAACCAAAGAAGGCCAAGGGAAAGCAATTGAGACGATTAAAAGAAATAAAATTGATGGCCTGGTTGTCATCGGCGGAGACGGCAGCTATCATGGCGTACAGGCTTTATCAAGAGATTGGAGCATCCCTTGTATAGGTGTCCCCGGCACGATAGATAATGACTTAAACGGAACTGATTTTACTATTGGTTCTGATACAGCTTTAAATACAGCCATGGAAGCGATAGATAAAATTAGAGACACAGTTACGTCTTTAGAGAGAATTTTTGTCGTAGAAGTTATGGGCAGGCTATCTGGCTATATAGCTTTGAATGTGGCTATAGCCGGAGGCGCAGAGCAAGTTGTTGTACCTGAGCGCTTATTTGATATACAAGAGATGTGTCAGGAGATAACAGAAGGATATATTCGCGGCAAAGCGAGTTGGATTGTGATTGTAGCTGAAGGAGTTATTAAAGGGCAGGAAATTGCACAAAAAATTAGCGAGATCACGGATTTAGAGACGAGAGTCGTGGTTTTGGGACATATTCAGAGAGGTGGTTCTCCGACGGCAAAAGATAGAGTCTTGGCAACGTATCTGGGTGCGGCAGCGGTAGATTTACTGATAAAAGGCGAATCCGGAAAAGCAGTGGGAGTTGCTGGGCAGGAAATCAAGGCGGTTTCAATAGAGGAAGCCATAACTAAGAAGGCTATAAAAACAGAGTCCATTTGTAATTTGATAAAAGTTTTAACATAAACAGCTTAATAAGGTAAAGGAGAAAAGCGGTGGATAGACAACAAATCGATAAAATGGCACAGGAGTTAACTACGACTGATAGCGCAGCAAAAAAAGAAGAAATAGTTCATCAAATCTGGGATGCGGCATTAAGTTCAGGGATTTTTCCTGCTTCTATACAAGGATTATATGAAGCCAGAGGCCAGGGTAAGTGCACTGGTTTTACCGTGCCGGCCATGAATTTAAGGGCTCTTACTTATGATTTAGCTAGCGCAATATTTAGAGTGGCTCAAAAGATTAACGCCGGCGCATTCATTTTTGAAATTGCGCGTTCCGAGATGGGATATACCGATCAGAAACCGTTAGAATATACCACTGTTTGTTTGGCTGGGGCATTAAGAGAAGGTTATAAAGGTCCAGTTTTTATACAGGGAGACCACTTTCAGGTAAATGCAAAAAAGTATAAAGAAGATCCTAAAAAAGAAGTAGAAGGATTGAAGAAGTTGATTAAAGAGTCCATTGAAGGCGGATTCTTAAATATAGATATTGACTCGTCGACGTTGGTGGATTTAAGCAAGAAAGATTTAACAGAAGAGCAGAGACTAAACTTCGAAATATGCGCAGAGATGACAAAATATATCAGGTCTTTACAGCCAGATGGAGTGGATATTTCTATTGGCGGTGAGATTGGCGAGGTTGGAACGAAGAATTCCACTCCGGAAGAGTTAGCCGCTTATATGAATGGTTATTTGAAGTTGCTGCCGCAAGGCATGAAGGGCATTAGTAAGGTAAGTATTCAAACCGGCACAAGCCATGGCGGAGTAGTCTTGGCAGATGGTTCTATTGCAAAGGTAAAATTAGATTTTGATACCTTAAGGAACCTTTCAGAAGTATCCAGAAAAGAATACGGAATGGCTGGAGCGGTTCAGCATGGCGCATCTACGCTACCGGATGATGCTTTTCATAAGTTTTCGGAAGTGGAGACCGCTGAGGTGCATTTAGCTACACAGTTTCAAAATATGATTTTTGAAAGCCAGCACCTGCCTTCTGATTTAAGAGAAAAGATGTATGCTTGGATAAAGGAAAATCTTCAAGCTGAAAATAAAGAAGGTATGACCGAAGAGCAGTTTATCTATAAATCCAGAAAGAAGTCATTAGGCCAGTTTAAGAAAGAATTAATGTCGCTTTCTCAGGATTTACGTGATAAAATTGGTAAAGAGTTAGAGGAAAAATTTGATTTTCTCTTTGGCAAGCTGAATATAAAAAATACCAAAAAGCTAGTTGATGAGCATATTAAAGGTACAAAAATAGGTAAGATATTTAAGGTTCATACAGCTGCGGCTGAACATTTTGAAGGAGATGATTAAGGCAATTATGCGTTCAGATCAAGTAAAAAAGGGTATTGAAAGGACGCCCCATCGGGCGCTACTTTTTGCCACGGGATTGAAACGTCCGGATATGAATAAGCCATTTATTGGCATTGCCTCAGCATTTACGGATTTAATTCCCGGCCATATTCATATGCGTACTTTAGAAGTGTACATTAAAGATGGGATAAGGCAAGAAGGCGGTGTGCCATTTATTTTTGGTGTACCGGGTATCTGCGATGGTATTGCTATGGGCCATAGCGGCATGCGTTATTCGTTGCCATCTCGTGAATTAATCGCCGATGAGATAGAATCTATAACCCAGGCGCACTGCTTGGACGGTTTAGTGCTTCTGACTAACTGTGATAAGATAACTCCGGGAATGATTATGGGCGCAGCCAGGATTAATATTCCCACGATAGTTGTTACTGCTGGCCCGATGATGACAGGAAAATATAAAGGTAAAAGACTTTCATTGGTGCGAGATACATTTGAGCTGGTGGGAAAACTTCAAAGGGGCGAGATTTCTCAAACAGAAGCAAGCAAAATTGAGCAATGTGCTTGTCCTGGCGCGGGCTCCTGTCAGGGATTATATACGGCAAATACTATGGCTTGTTTGTCCGAGGTTATGGGGCTGTCTTTAATCGGCTGTGCTACAGCATTAGCGCTTTCCAAAAAGAAAGAAAAGATCGCCTACGAAAGCGGTAAGAAAATTGTTGAATTAGTTAAGAAAGATATTAAATTCTTAGATATTCTGAATAAAGCCGCTATAGAAAACGCAGTGCGTGTAGATATGGCTTTAGGTGGGTCTACTAATACTGTATTACATCTGTTAGCTATTGCCAAAGAAGCACAGCAAGATTTATCCTTAAAGTTATTTGATAAGATTAGCAGAGAAACTCCTAATATTGTTTCACTTGAGCCGGCTGGCGACTACTATATGGAGGACTTAGAAGCTGCGGGTGGCATTCCTGCGGTAATGAAAAGATTCAAGTCTCAATTGCATAACGTCAATACTGTCTCAGGTAAAAAGATTTATCAAATTGCTGATAAAGCAAATATTCTTGATGAGGATGTGGTTAGGTCTTTAGATAATGCGTATCGCAACGAAGGAGGTATCGCTGTTTTGTTCGGTAATCTTGCGCCAGATGGTGCAGTGGTTAAGCAGGCAGCCGTTTCGGAAAGAATGATGCGATTTACGGGCAAGGCGGTTATCTTTGATTCTGAAGAAAAAGCTATGCAGGCGATAATGAAAGGAAAGATTCATAAAGGTTCGGTTGTGGTCATCCGTTATGAAGGGCCGTCAGGAGGTCCTGGAATGCGCGAGATGCTTTCGCCGACATCTGCCATTGTAGGTATGGGGCTTTCTGATGATGTCGCCTTGATTACCGACGGAAGATTCTCTGGCGGAACCAAAGGTCCTTGTATAGGACACGTTTCTCCTGAGGCAGCAGTAGGTGGGCCTATAGCGTTGATTAAAGATGGCGATGAAATTTTGATTGATATTCCTAAGAGGAAAATAGAATTGTTAATTAGTAAAGTTGCTCTTAAGAATCGAATGAAGTCTTTTAAGCCCATAGCTCCCAAGATAAATACGGGCTATTTGGCGCGTTACGCTAAAATGGTAACTTCCGCGGACAAAGGAGCGGTTTTAAAAGGTTAAAGTTATGAATGGTGCACAGATTTTTGTTGAAGCACTAAAGAAAGAAGGCGTAGAGGTTGCCTTTGGTTATCCTGGCGGATCGGTATTGCCGATTTTTGATGCGCTATACGATTCCGGCCTAAACTTTATTTTGACTCGTCATGAACAGGGTGCAGCTCATGCAGCAGACGGGTATGCCAGAGCAACTGGAAAAGTGGGCGTGTGTATTGCTACATCCGGCCCCGGAGCGACAAATTTAGTCACCGGCATCGCAAATGCCAATATGGATTCTATCCCTATGGTCGCCTTTACTGGACAGGTAAAGACATTTTTAATTGGCAACGATGCTTTTCAAGAGGCGGATGTAACGGGTATAACCCGGTCCATCTCAAAGCACAACTACCTTGTTAAGAACGTTGACGAATTAGCCTGTACTATAAAAGAGGCATTTCATATTGCCTCGACAGGCAGGCCCGGTCCAGTTGTGGTGGATATCCCTGTGGACGTTCAACTGCAAGATATCGATTTTGAATATCCCCAGATTTGTAATATCCGTAGCTATAAGCCGACGATAAAGGGTCATCCTGGACAGATTAAAAAGGCGGCCAAGGTAATTTCTAAGTCAGAGCGTCCGGTTATCTATGCCGGAGGCGGAGTTATTATCTCTGGAGCCAATGAAGAATTGCAGGAACTGGCAGAAAAAATAAAAGCACCCGTGACTACAACTTTGATGGGCCTGGGTGGATTTGATGAACGGAGTGAATTGTCTTTAGGTATGTTGGGTATGCATGGAACGGTATACGCGAACCATGCGATTATGGACTCAGATTTGATTATTGCGGTAGGCGCGCGTTTTGATGACAGGGTCACGGGTAGGATTGATGCTTTTGCTCCGGGCGCACAAGTTATTCATATAGACATAGATCCGTCGTCGATAAGCAAAAATGTCAAAGTCGACATTCCTATCGTCGGAGATGCAAAGAATATTTTAAAAGAATTGATAAAGGAGATTAAGAAAGCCCCTGATACTTCGGGATGGCTTGTTAAAATAAACGAATGGAAGAAAAAAGCTCCATTAACCTACAAGGATGACACAGATAAAATTAAGCCTCAGTACGTTGTGCAAAAAATTGATGAATTGACAAAAGGTCAAGCTATAATCTGTACTGAAGTCGGCCAGAATCAGATGTGGGCTGCTCAGTATTACACATATACAAAACCGCGAACATTTGTTTCTAGCGGTGGATTAGGAACAATGGGTTTTGGTTTTCCGGCTGCAATGGGAGTTCAAGCAGGTTGTCCGGACAAAATAGTCTTTGATATCGCCGGAGACGGCTCTATTCAGATGAATAGCCAGGAATTTATGACCGCCGTGGCAAATAAATTGCCGGTCAAGGTGGCTATATTAAATAACGGCTATTTGGGTATGGTTAGGCAGTGGCAGGAACTTTTCTTTAAGAGGAGATACTCTTATACAACTTTAGTGAATCCTGATTTTGTTAAACTGGCGGAAGCTTACGGTGCAAAAGGTATACGTGTCACTGAAAAAGATGAAGTTGAAAAGGCCATAGTCGAGGCAATAAACACAGATAATGTCGTGGTGTTGGATTTTGTCGTTGAACCAGAAGAGAATGTATTCCCCATGGTGCCGGCGGGAGAAGCTATCAACAGGATGATCGGAGGCATGGCCTAATGCGTCATACTATTTCAGTATTAGTTGACAATAAGTTCGGTGTGCTTGCGCGTATAGCGGGATTATTTAGCGCGCGCGGGTTTAATATCGATTCTTTGGCTGTGGGTGTGACCGAAGATCCTACAGCGTCCAGAATGACTATTGTCGTAGATGCTAGCGATGAGAAAATACTAGAACAGATCAAAAAACAATTGCATAAATTGATAGATGTTGTTACCGTCATCGACCTTACCCAAAAAGAGTTCTTCGAAAGAGAACTTGTTTTAGTTAGAGTTTCTGTAGATAAATCTAGTAAGCCAAAATTAGAAAAAGAGTTAAAGAAGTACGAGGCTAAAATTTTAAATAGCGATAAAGACAATATAATATTCGAGGTTACTTTAGGGCAGGAGAAAATGAAAGAACTCTTATCTAATTTGCAAGACATCGGCGTTAAGCAGCTTGTGCGTACAGGAACAATAGCCATATCTAAGTAATTAAGTGAGGACATAGCTTAGGGAGTGTTAAACGAACATAAGCTATGTGTCCGAACTTACCCCGCCTTCTAGGCGGATTAAGATTTCCAATAGATACATGAATAATTTTTATGTAATAGAGCACAAAGGTAACATAATTTCAAACCGCTTAGAAGGCGGGGTTAATTCGCGCAAACACTTTACATTCGCTGTCGTTCTGTAAAGTGTGCGCTCATTAAAGGAGGAGTAGATGCTTAAGATTTATTATGATAATGATGCGGACTTAGATGTGCTAAAGAATAAGACTGTAGCTATTATTGGTTATGGGATTCAAGGTAGAGGCCAAGCTCTATGTCTGCGCGATTCAGGGATTAAAGTAATTGTTTCAGAATTGGAGAACACTCCGAATTACGAACAGGCAAAAAATGATGGCTTTCTGCCTATGAGCGCGAGCGATGCCGCAAAACAGGCCGATATTATTCAGATTCTTACTCAGGACCATGTACAGGCCAAGGTATACAAAGAATCCATAAAGCCAAATCTGAAGAAAGATAAGGCTTTGGTGTTTTCACACGGATTTAATATTCACTTTAAACAGATCAAACCGCCGAAAAAAGTAGATGTATTTATGGTAGCGCCCAAGGGACCTGGAGCTTTAGTAAGAAGGATGTATGAGCAAGGCAAAGGCGTACCTTCGCTTTTAGCCATATTCCAAGATTCTTCTGGACAAGCAAAGCAGTTAGGCCTGGCTTATGCCAAGGCGATTGGAGCAACAAAGGCGGGTGTAATCGAGACTACTTTTGAAGAAGAGACCGAAACCGACCTTTTTGGCGAACAGGCAGTTCTCTGCGGCGGAGTTACTGAATTGATTAAAGCAGGTTTTGATACTTTAGTTGAAGCAGGTTATCAGCCCGGAATCGCATATTTTGAAGTGCTCCATGAATTAAAGCTGATTACAGATCTAATTCAAGAGACTGGGATCTCAGGAATGCGCAGGCGCGTCTCCAATACAGCTTGTTACGGAGATTTGAGCCGCGGGAAACGCATTATTACAGAAAAAACCCGTAAAGAAATGAAGAAAATCCTGAAAGAAGTCAAATCCGGGAAATTTGCGCGTGAGTGGATTAAGGAAAATGAAGACGGTCGGCCGAATTTTAACAAGTTGATGAAAGAAGGCGATGAGCATCAAATCGAGCAAGTGGGCAAGAAGCTGCGCGAGATGATGCCCTGGATGTCCGCCAAAATTAAATAATTTTGGCGAGATCTCGCCATCCGCTAAGCGGATGGCGGAAAGTACTATAAATAAACTATGGATAAAATAACTATATTTGATACAACGCTAAGAGACGGAGAGCAAGCTCCGGGCGCGAGCCTAAATAAAAAAGAGAAATTGGAGATTGCTCAGCAGCTGCAGCGCCTAGGTGTCGATGTTATAGAGGCGGGATTTCCTATCGCTTCCAAAGGTGATTTTGAGGCAGTAAGGATGATTGCTTCCCAAATCAAGGGCGTGACTATTTGTGGTTTGGCCCGGTCTCTAAAAAAAGATATCGATGCAGCTTACGGTGCGGTAAAGGCGGCAAAGTCTAATGCGCGTATACACGTGTTTCTAGCCACATCCAAGATACATATGAAGTACAAGTTGAAAAAAGCTGAAGATGAAATCTTGAGGTTGGCTACTGAGGCGGTACGCTACGCTAAAAAGAAAGTTAAAGATGTGCAGTTTTCTCCTGAAGATGCTTCACGTTCCGATAGGGAATTTCTATACCGGATAATTGAGAGAGTCATAGATGAAGGCGCGACTACGGTTAACATTCCGGATACTGTAGGCTATGCAGATCCACAAGAGTTTGGTTCTCTAATCAGCGGCATTATGGATAATGTGCCTAATGTGGATAAGGCCGTAATTGCTGTACACTGTCATAATGACTTGGGATTGGCTGTAGCAAATTCGCTATCTGCGATAAGGAACGGAGCCAGACAAGTCGAGTGTACTATCAACGGTATCGGAGAGCGTGCAGGTAATGCTTCTATGGAAGAAATAGTTATGGCCGTTAATACTCGCAGAGATATATTTGATAATGTTATGTCTTCAATCAAGACTAAAGAAATATATAAAACTTCCCGCCTAGTAAGCAGATTAACAGGTTTTGTCGTAGCTCCCAACAAAGCTATCGTTGGCTTGAATGCTTTTAGGCATGAATCGGGTATCCATCAGGATGGCGTTTTGAAAGAGAGAGAAACCTATGAAATTATTAAGCCTAAGGACGTAGGTTTTATGGAGTCGAATATCGTCTTGGGGAAACACTCTGGCAGGCATGCTTTTTCCGATAGGTTGAAGTCCCTAGGCATAAAATTGAACGCAAAAGAGATAGATCATGCCTTTGAAAGGTTCAAAGAGTTGGCCGATAAGAAGAAGACCGTCTACGATGATGATCTATATTCTATTGTAGAGGAAGAGATAAAGACTATTCCTAAGGTATGGCAACTTGTTGGCTTTCAAGTTAACTGCGGAACGAATATCGCGCCAAAAGCCACGATAAAATTAAAATCCAAAGGTAAGACTCATGAAGCCGACTCTGGTGGAGACGGTCCGATAGATGCTTGCTATAAAGCGATTGAGAAGATAGTCGGTATAAAAGCACGACTACAGGATTATCATATCGATTCTATCACTTCCGGAAAAGACGCTTTGGGTGAAGTCAGCGTTAAGATGGTTGCTAAAAATAAGTCGGTCATAGGCAGAGGTGCTAGCACTGATATTATCGAGGCCTCGGTAAAGGCCTATATAGAAGCAGTTAATAAGATAGTCGTTAAATAATGCGAGATAACCTCGGCTTTATTGTTTTCGGCGTTAGTATCTTAGTAGTTTTAGTTGTAGCCGTAAGACAGAATCTATTCCAGGACATCGACGATATGGTTACATCGCTTAAGATTGGTAGACATAATGTTGAATACCGTCTTACCCCTGATAGACGCAGACCCCTCATCGTCATAGATAAAGAGTTCGGATTAAGACAGCTCCATCCAGCCTTGTTTAATAGTTTTACCAGAGATGATTGGCAGGAATTTTGGGATATAGTCTATGGTATCCATCCTTTGATAAATTTCCAGAATGAAAAATTGCCTTCGGCAGAGAGAAACTATAGCGTTATGGAGATTCAGAGAGTCTTAGTCAAACGATACCCGGAAGGATTCTCTGGGTTTAGTGTAGAGCAGTGGAAATTATTCTGGAAGGAGATTAAGGGCATCCTAGATTATAAATTGCAGATTTCTGGTGAAGATGAGTGGATGCAGAAGCAGAGAGACAGAGCAGATAGAAAGTTAGAGAAGAAACTAGGCCAGGATGATGAAAGAATTTCTTCAACTGTTAAAGGCGTAAGGCAGGAAGTCGGAAATTAAGAAACTGAATATAGAAAATGAACAGCAAACAAAAAATATACGGTATAATAGGTTATCCGGTAAAACACAGTTTTTCTCCGGCGATGCATAATGCCGCATTTAAAGCCTTGAAATTAGATGCGCGCTATGAATTCTTTGAAGTGAAGCCACAAGATTTAAGGTCTTTTCTCGATTCACTATCTGATCGAGAAATTCATGGCTTGAATATAACTGTCCCCCATAAAGAAAAAGTCTTAGATTTTATTGAGTTTGATAAAGATGAACTCTTTGCAAGCCAGATAAGAGCCGTTAACACAATAGTAAAAAAGGATGGGATTTGGAAGGGGCATAACACAGACGTCCCCGGATTCTTACGCCACCTAAAAGAAAATATTAATCCTGCAAATAAAAGAGTAGCAGTGTTGGGAGCTGGAGGAGCAGGAAGGGCTGTGGTTTATGCGGTTGCTAGTTCAAAGGCCAAAGAGATAGTTATATTTGATATTGATAAACACAAAGTTGAAGCCTTAGTCAATTTGATGCAAGATTTATTTAAAGGATTAAATATTAAGCTAACCGATAGCGTTGAGGCTTTAGATATTTTAGAAAAGGATATTTTGATTAATGCCACCCCGATAGGCATGAAAGCAACAGATTCTTGTCTAGTGAAAGAGAAAATGTTGCATAAGAATTTATTGGTTTACGATGTAATTTATAATCCGTCCGAGACTAAATTGCTGGCCTTAGCAAAGAAATCTGGCGCAAAAGTTTGTAATGGTTTAAAAATGCTTTTATATCAGGGGATGATTTCATTTGAAATATGGACGGGTAAAAAAGCGCCTCAGGAGGTAATGTGGGAGACTTTATCATCACAAATTTCGACAAGATAGGAATAAACTTTTTTGTTTTTGTTTTTGGTTTGGCCGTGGGTAGTTTCCTAAATGTTTGCATATATCGTATGCCGCGAGAGAAATCTATTGTTAAACCACGTTCGCATTGCACTAATTGCAATAAGATGATCCCTTGGTTTGATAATATTCCTCTTTTAAGCTATATCGCCTTGGGAGGAAAGTGTAGAAATTGTAAAAGCAAGATTTCGTTGCAGTATTTTATTGTAGAGCTGCTTACTGGGTCTATGTTTATTTTATTTTTGAATAGACTTGGCTTTAATCCGGTGACTCTAATATATATTATCTTTGTCTGTGGTTTG
>CAZFPS010000043.1:0-11404 GCA_964520705.1 uncultured Planctomycetia bacterium
CAATCTAAGGGAATGCTTCAATACGAAAGTGCGAAATAATCCTTGCATTACTAAATAATATTTGGCCTTGACATTTTACTTAAAATAAGTTACACTTTCCATAACCCACAGTAATACAAATACCCTAGTTTTTTTTGCACAGAAAAGAAAGCGCTTTCTCTGTAAAGGGTTATGAAGTAGATTTAAAATAAATATGTTAAGAAAGTTTTTTAATAAGTTAATTTACAAGGAGGAGTATAGGATGAGGAGTTTAAAAGTTTTAGTAGCACTGTTAGCTGTAGGAAGTTTCATTTGTTTAACTTCACCACTAGCTCAAGCAGTCCCCAGTCAGGGTGGCTCTATTACACCAATGACAAATGCGGAATTTGCCAGCGCTGTAGTTATGGCTCTAGGTATTGAGATGCCGGAAGGTACAGAGAATCTCTCTGATGCTGAGCTTTTTGAGGTTCAAGCAAACCTGTTAGCCGAGAGAGGAATCGATTCATTTATTGATTCTAAACCCAATAAGACTGTCACCAAGTCAGACCTCTGTAATTTACTTCAGGTTCTAAATGAGGCAGTGGTAAACTCGACAAATCCATCATCTGCCAGAAGCAGCGCATCAGACTTGTTTTACGACCCCGTATCTGGCTATGTTAAGACCCCGCCAGCAGAAGTAGCTGATTATGTAGTACAGTTTGGCTGTGATATCCAAGAAGGCTTAGATCAGCCAGTTGACGCCAAGGAAGTAATTGCTGCTTTGAGTGACCCTAGATTTTCACTGCTAGTTGCAGAAGCATACAGCGATCCCAGAGGATTGGGAAGACAACCAATAATAGTTCCTCCGCAGAATCCTAAACCAGAGGATGATCCGGGCCAAGAAGGACCAGCCAGCTTAATTTAAGCTTTAAATAAATTATAATCAACCCCATGGATTAATTTCTATGGGGTTTTTTATTTGTAATATAAATAAGCGAGCGCTAATCGCTAAGCTATTGACTTTTAATAAATCATGCTGTAATCTAATATCCATGCTGTTTTAAGTTTCTATTTAAGTAACCAATGCATATTAAAACTAATAAGAAATTTCTTATTACTCTGTTAATTGCTCTATTTATAAAGCTTTCTCTCTTTGCCTACGCTGAAATTAATGCTCCTCAAGCAAAATTTCAAATCGATTCCATAGACTATACGCAAACCGCAAAAAACTTAGCTGCTCACGGCGCCTTTACAAATAATTACAATATGGACGGAACCTATTCGCCGCATATTTTTAGAACCCCTGGTTATCCTTTCTTTCTGTCAATTTTAAATGGCACACTGAAAATCCCTTACTCGGGCGTAATACTTATTCAGATTTTTTTGACGATTTTAGTCGCTTTAATCACATATAAAACAGCTCTTCATATCAATCCTAGATTGGCATATTTGAGTTCATTAATCGTTTTGTACGATCCCCCTGTAGCTATCTTTTCTTTGATGTTATTAACGGAGATACTGTTTTTATTCTTGATTTCTGTATTTATGTATGTATTTATTTTATACTTAAGAGAAAAGAGCTTGAAACTCTTGGTATTATCTGCTCTTATAATAGCTGCGGCTACTTATGTAAGGCCTATTGCATATTTTTTTGGAGCCGCAATAGCTATTTTCATTATATATTTCGCTGTTCACAACAACATAAAGTTTAAGACTCTGATGATTCATTTAGTAACTTTTTTACTAATAATATATAGTCTTATAGGCATTTGGCATTTAAGAAACCGCCGGCTCACTGGACAAAACACCTTTACCACTGTTACTCAATTGGCAGCGTCATACAGAAAATACTATAGGCATGATGACGCTATTACTAAATCACTACCTCCTGTGCTGTATTATTTAAATGCAGGTTCGCGATGTTTTGTGTCACTCATGACGCGGCCTGGGACTTTAAAAAATTTTAATTCCCAGAAATTGAAGTTAGCAGGTAAGATTATCGGTTATCCCTGGGTTGTTTTTTGGTTCATAGGATTCATTATGGGAACTTCTAAGGTGGAAAGGAGCTTTTATCTACAATTTTTGTTATTTGTTTCCTTATTCTTTATTTGTGGTTCCATTTGCGGGATTTTATTCGGCGTAAGTAGCCGTCAGAGGGTGCCAATGGTGCCTTTTATCTCAATACTTTCGGCACATGGGTGGATATGGTTAATTTCTGTGCTAAAGAGTAAGCATAAGTCTAAAGCCTATGCAGCTGGAGTTCGTTCAAAGATCTCATAATTATTTTGTCCATGAAGGCAGAATTACTTATTTTTCTTGCTTTACTATTGAATATATGGTAATTTAGTTTTTTAAGAGATGGAAATTATTACTACTTTAAAGATTATTTTATTGGGACTCTCTTTTGGGACATTATTTTTTAGCCTGATTTTCTTACTGTTTCCAGATTTATATCTGCGCATTGAAGAAGCGGTGAATCTCGAGATGCTTGCTTTTTCCACGCCTACATTTTTGACTATTGTAGAAGGAAGAATAAACTTTTTGAACGACTGGATTTTTGGTAATAGGATGTTTTTTGGGACGTTATTTGTTCTCCTGTCCATTTATAACATTAAGAGCCTCATCCAATTATAGAAATTCAGTAAATGATAAGCAGATTAATCGTATTCCCTGAAGCGCAAGGGCAGAATTTTATCAAATCGCCACTTATCCATAAACCTTCCAGCTTTAATATCCATATCTAGCGCAATGTTTGAAAAGAGAAGCAAATTATATTGACCCTTATTACAGCTCCAACGCTATAATTTGGCTTTTTTGGGCAATTTTAAGCCATGAACATCAATATGGCTATGAGCTTGGTGTTTCGCAACTTAATGTAGCAGGAGTATCCTACGGAGAAAATAAAGTTTCTTCTAAATTTCAGACAGAAGTCGCCGGTTCGTTCATATCTAATGTTTTTGATATGGGTAATCAAGTTCCTGCGATTTATCAAGTTTGGGCAGTAATCGATCATCTTCCATTTGGGATTATTGGTGGTAGTCCTCACTGGGTCTGCGCGATTTCATCTTGGGAAGAGATACCAGAATAAGTTATTATATATATAATTAATCCGCTCTCCTGCACACCAAATAAAATAAACAAAGACAATTGAAAGTTTTTGCTAAATTATCTTCCTTGTGTTATATTAGGTTGGTTAATTGCCTAATAATTTCATATGAGGATATAGGAGTTTGCGCCCGTGGCTTAATTGGATAAAGCACCAGTCTACGGAACTGGTTATTGCTGGTTCGAATCCAGCCGGGCGCATAAAATTTGCTTTAGTCTTCTGGTGGGCAAATTTACCCCGAAGCGTATTGCGGAAATATCGGAGAGATTTTCGCAATGTTTACGCGAGGGGTGGTTCTCCCGCCTCATAAACTTACTCTAAAATTATCATAAGATAATTTTAGAGTATTCGGCGGGATTAATTCCGACAAACAACTTATGTTGTCTTCGACTCCATAAGTTGTGTCGTCATTAAGAATCCAGCCGGGCGCATTTATTTTATAGAAGTTTAAATTATAAAATTAGATGTTTAAATTAAGCGACGATTCTTTTTTCATGAGCGAGGCCTTAAAACAGGCAAGGATTGCCTTTGCCCATGATGAGGTCCCTGTAGGAGCGGTGGTTGTGTATCAAAACAAGATAATCGCTAAAGCCTACAATCAAATTGAGCTGCTTAAAGACCCCACAGCTCACGCAGAGATGCTGGTTTTGACCGAAGCCTGCAATTTTCTGGGCAATAAATGGTTGTTGAATTGTACGATTTATGTTACAATTGAACCTTGCAGTATGTGCGCAGGTGCATTGGTGCTTTCCCGAATAAAAAAAATCATATACGGTGCAGATGATCCCAAGGCAGGTGCTTGCGGCTCGGTTATTAATATTACAAATAATCAGAATTTAAATCACCGACCAAAGATTAAAAAAGGTATCTTAGAAAATGAGTGTTCTTTGATACTGAAAGAGTTCTTCGCTGTAAAGCGAAAGAAGTCTTCGGTTTGCAATTAGTCACAAGTAGCTTTTTTGGAGAGGTGCTTGAGTGGTTGAAAAGAGCTGCCTGCTAAGCAGTTGGTCTGGGTAACTGGACCCTCGGGTTCGAATCCCGACCTCTCCGATATTATTTTCATTAATGAAAATAATATCGGATGCCGAATTAATGTAATTCGACGCCTAACCGTACTGTGAATTAATAAAATGAATGGCGGATGCTGAAACAATGTGTTTCAGCGCCGCTACCTCAATATTTCATTAATGAAAAGAATATCGGATGCTGGACTAATGTAATTTCAATAAGACCACAACTTACGGAATAAAATGACGTAAGTTGAATGGCCGAATTTATCCCGCACAAAGCGCGGGACAGCGTCGTCAACTTAATATTTAATTTGAAAGGAGGGTTATCAACAGTGCTTAGATTAAAAACTTTATCTGTTATAATAATTTTTGTCATATTTATTTCGATGACAACGAGTGTTTCTTATGCTGACACCACGAGTGACGACCAAAAAGAATCAGCTGAATATTTAAAGGAATTCAGTATCTTAACCGGTTGGGCAGAGGGTGATTTAAAGTATCAGCAGGGTAATTATCAGATGATCCCCTTGCATCTTCAGATAGGATTTGACATAACTTCTTTGCTCAACTCTATAAATCTAGAGCCTAAGGGAAGGTTAAAGTTTCTATTTGAACCATTTCTGAACCCGATTTTAAATCCGAGTTCAAATATAGAAGTAGGCAATAATTTTCTCATAAAATATGTCCATCCTATTACTCAAAAGGTGTCCTTTTATTTTGAGGGAGGATTAGGCTTGCTGTATACAACACAACATACTGCCGAGCAAGGTATGCAGTTTAACTTTTCTCAACAAGCAGGCGTGGGCTTTTCATATCTATTCTCTGAGAACAAGGCTTTCAATTTGTCATATAGATTCAGGCACTACTCGAATGCCGATATGGAAGAACCTAACAGCGGCATAGACATGGATTATGTTTTATGCGGCATCACTGTATTTTATTAATTTTCTAAGAATATTTAAAATCTTAAAATCATGTCTTACATAGTTCTGGCCAGAAGATACCGCCCGCAAAAATTCGATGAAGTCGTAGGCCAAGAGCATATCACTCAGACATTAAAGAATGCAGTCTCCAGTGGGAAATTGGGCCATGCTTATCTTTTTGTGGGTCCTCGCGGAGTTGGTAAGACTTCCTGCGCGCGCATACTGGCAAAATCTTTGAATTGCAAAGATGCGCCGACCATAAATCCCTGCGGTAAGTGCAGCGCTTGCATAGAAATTGCCGAAGGAAGAAGCTTAGACGTAATCGAGATCGATGGAGCTTCTAACAGGTTGATTGAAGACGTAAGAACGCTGCGCGAGAATGTAAAATTTGCTCCGGTCTTAGGTAAGTACAAGATTTATATAATTGATGAAGTGCATATGTTGACCCGAGAGGCATTCAACGCGCTTCTGAAAACACTGGAAGAGCCCCCTGAGCACGTTAAATTTATTTTTGCCACAACCCAGCCTGCCAAAGTGCTTCCTACGATACTCTCGCGCTGTCAGAGATTTGAATTTAACCGTATCTCGGTTCTAAAAATAATCGCCAAATTAGAAGAGATTGTTAAGGTTGAGAAGGTCTCCATAAAAAAAGATGTCTTCTTTGATATCGCCAAGATGTCCGATGGCAGTATGCGGGATGCAGAGTCGATATTAGATCAGTTGATTACTTTCTCCAAAGAAGAAATCAAACCCAGCGATGTGATAGCTGTAATGGGTTTGATTGAACAAGATGCATATTTTGAATTTGTAGAGGCGCTTAAGAATAAAGACGCGCAATTCTGTATAGATTTTATAGCCAAGTTGTTTACGCGAGGCAAGAACATCTCTAAGTTCATCTCGGGCCTTCAGTGGCACCTACGCAATATAATGCTGGCCAAGATTATGAAGTCCAATTTGGAAGAGTTGTTGGATCTACCTAAAGAAGTAGTAGAAAAAGTTATTCAACAAGGCAAAAATACATCTTTGCAGGAAGTGGTGAATATGTTTACGGCATTAATAAGTACTGAGGATATGGCCAAAAAGATCGGTTCTTATAGAATACCTTTGGAGGTAATGGTTATAAAATTAACTCAAAAGGAATCTGTGACAAAATCTCCTCTTAGAGAATCAATTGTAGGTTCTAGCGTTAAGGTGGTCGCCAACAAGATAAAATTAAATAATGCTGGTTCTATATTCTCTGGTTTAAAAAAATCTCCGGAGCCAAAAATAAATACTGCGAGTTCAACTCCACAGAAAACAAAGCCACCAAGCCAGGAAGTTATTAAAAATGATTCTCAAGCAAACACTGATATTGTTAAGGATAAGCCGGCAGAGAGTATCGCGCAGGTGGATTTTCAGACAGTATTAAAGGGTTGGCCTCAACTGATAGATGCGGTTTCAGAAGAAAAGATGTCTGTAGGTACTTATCTTAAGGATTCAAAACCCATAAGATTAGAGGATGGTGTTTTAACTGTCGGGTTTTCTAGAAAGGCTGTGTTTTATAAAGAGGCTGTGGAGCAGAGGCATAACCAAAAAGTTATCAGAGATAGGTTAAAAGATATTTTTAATACTATGTTTAATTTGAACTTTGAGTTACTGGATAATTTTGAGGTTGAGGTTGTTGAGCAAGTCACAGAAGGCACAGACAGCGATTTTTTAAATTCCGCACTAAACATATTTAAAGGTAGATTGTTCAAACAGGATTAATATGTCAGGTTATCCAAGCATAATTGAGAGTTTAATAGAGAAGCTTGTAAAGTTTCCAGGTATAGGCAGAAGGAGTGCGGAGCGTATTGTATTTTATCTTTTGGACGCTTCTAAAGAAGAAGTCGGTTTATTGTCGCAGGACTTGATAGGCCTAAAATCCAGGATTAGTTTTTGTAAGATTTGTAATAATTTAGGCGAAGGTGATCTTTGTTTGATCTGCCGCGATGCCAGCAGAATAAAAGATACTTTATGTATTGTGGAGACGCCTAAGGATGTGGGAGTTATCGAGAGGACAGGCGGTTTTAAGGGGGTTTATCATGTTCTACTGGGAGTTATTGCTCCCTTAGAAGGCAAAGGGCCTGGGTCTTTGAAGGTAAACGGATTGATAGGTAGAATCAAAGAAGATCATATTAAAGAAATAATTATTGCCACAGATTCAGATATAGAAGGTGAAACTACGGCTGTGTATCTGACAAAGTTAATTAAGCCTTTAGGAGTAAAGGTCAGCCGAATCGGAGTAGGAATTCCCGCAGGCAGCAATATCGAATACGCTGATTCTGTGACTTTGACTAGGGCGCTGGAAGCCCGTCGGGAAGTCTGAAAGGATTACTTGACAACAGTATTTAATTTGGTATAATTCAGTTTAAATTTTCAATTCCCCTGTAGCTTAAGCGAGTACATAGTTTATGAAGTGCAATGAACATAAACTATAAGTACGAGCTAATCCCTCGCGCAGCTAGGGACAGTTGGTTGGAGTAACGTTCTTTTAAATTTCTTATAGGTTTCAATTCCCCTGTAGCTCAGTTGGTAGAGCGACTGGCTGTTAACCAGTAAGTCCGAGGTTCGAGTCCTCGCGGGGGAGCCAATTAGTACGAGAGAGCCCTTTGGCGATTAAGTCGAAGGGCTTTCTGTATGTAGGGCAAAGGGTTGCGTTATCAAGGGTGCAGTTCGATAGTATGTAATGCAGGAGTTTAGCTCTTTTGAGAGGTGTTTGCTTTAAGTATAAGCCATATGCACGGTTACAAAGTTCTAAAATATGGACGCCTTGAGAGAGATAATTGCTGTCGGAGTTCTCGTGCCTGCCAATTTGCTCTTTAATCTGGCTTAATTCTTCTTGCCACTTATCCGTCATTTCATCAAAAAATTCCTCTGATACCTTGCCGTCAATCTTATCAATATAAATCTGGTGCAATCTATTTTCTAATTTTATTTTTTGAGCATTTAATATCCCAATGCGCTTCTTATGAAATTCCAGTTCTTCTTTATGGCTACTCAATAAGGCATTTTTAACTAATTCCAAAACATCATCGTCAATATGTATTCTTTTGATTATCTCCAAAAACTTATCATATAATTTTTCTTCTGTAACCCAAGAGTCTCCACATTTTCCCTTAAAGCCTGTGCAGTGGTAATAGATATATTTGCCCTTCTTTATCTCCGCAGTTATAGCACATCCGCATTTACCGCATACCATAAGCCCGGTATAAGCAAAGCGCCTCTTTGTCTGTTTAGGCCTATTCTGCGCTTCAAATGCCTCTTGCACTGCGTTAAATAGCTCTTTAGACACAAGGGCAGGGTGAGAGCCTTGATATAGCTTGCCATACCACCTAAATGCCCCGTAATAGATAGGATTATGCAGTATTTTATGAATTGCGGCCTTGCCGACTTTGCCACCGCCTTTATTCCTTAATCCTTCCTCGTAGGCCTGTTTAGTAAGTAAGGCCAGAGAATAGTCGCCTGTGGCATACATCCTAAAGAATTTCTGGATTATCGGCGCTCTTTGTTCGTCAACCTCTAAATACTTCAAAACCTTGCCGTCTTTCTTTGCCTCGCAGTTCTTATAACCAAGCGGAGCAGAAGAAGGGTATATTCCTTGCTCTGCCTTCTCGAGCATACCTTTGCGGGTTTCTTCGGAGAGATTGTCAATGTAGTTTTTAGCCATAAGCGCCTTAATGCCAAATATAAATTTCTCGTGTGATTTAGAATCTCGGCTAATAGTCGTATTTTCTTTAACAAGGATTATACTTAAACTCTGTTGATTAACTAAGTCATCTAAAATAGCAATATCCCTAAAATTCCTTGAAAGTCGGTCTGTCTTTTCGCAAAGTATCGCCTTAATATCGGTGTTCTTCTTTAGAAACTCAATCATCAAGTTAAAATTTTCTCGGCCTGCCCGTTTAGCCGTTTCCACATCCACAAATTCCTTAACTACCTTATAACTATTCTTTAAGGCGTAATCGTTGAGGAGCTTCAATTGAGCGGGGATAGAGTAGCCTTCTTGCTCTTGCTCTTTACTCGATACTCTGGCGTAGATTACGGATTTCATACTATCCTACGGATTGTTTAGTAAAGAAATAATATCTTCGCTTACATCCGTTTCCTCACAATTAGGCATCATATTACTATATATTGCTTTATATCCATTTTTCTCAGCATACTTATTAACAGTATCTTCGAGTATTCGGAGCACCTCTGTAATTTTATTATTCAATTCTTGTTGATACGAATTTTTGTCCATCTGATTTTTCTTAGTCTTCATAACATCGATATATTTATCTAAAACATTGTAGTGTTGAACAATATTTTCAATATTAATTTTAGCCCTTTTTGATAAATCGGTTCTGATAGAATAATAGCACATATAAATTGAATCCACATTGCCATATTTATCATCTTTTATTATGCGTGTCAGGGGTTTAAACTTTATAACCAACGCCTTTATGTTCTTACCAAATAAGGGCGTTACAGTAGGAGGAGTATAAGTATAGTAACTTTGGGAATTATAGTTAGTTGTGCCTTGCCCAGAGTAATACCAGCTATAAGGATTTACATTCCCGGAGAAATTTGTATATGCATTTCCTCTGGTAGAGCCTGTTATAGTTCCGGGTGTTGTAATGGTGCCCGTAAAAGGATGGTCTATTGATTGTATAATTATTGCGTCTCCTCCAATCTGTGCGGCATATTCTTTAAGTCTAAGTAGCATATTATCTTGATTAGAAGCGGGAGCGCCTTCTCCTGACACTTCGCCAATAAATTCAAATTCGCCGGGAGGCATATTATAATAAATTTGGACGGTTTTTGCATCGGTAGGAAAGTAAGTATTATTTGGGTATCTTGAGGCGTAGAAAGTTGCACACCCTTGTAAAAAGATGCTGAATATTAATAGAAAAAATATTTTTTTCATTTTTTCTTCCCAAGCATTTTTTTTATCTGATATTCCTGTATCTTATGTGGCTTTGTTTGGCCATTAAGCCATCTATTTACTGTGCAAAAAGAAACGCCCAACATCTCCGCAAGGCGTTCTTGAGTTATCCTATTTTTTAGCCTATATTCTTCTAATCTTTTAATCAAATCCATATTATAGTTACCTTAAACTTACTTATAGCACTTTATATCATCTATGTCAAACGGAATCTCTTTTAATTATTTTATATCCAGCTTCTAAAAGTATTTTCCTTCCTTCTTTTGAAGAGCCCTCTATCTGTTCATTTTCGTTTATAATGAGAAAATCATTAAAGATTCTGCCGTCTTTCTCAAATGCAATCCCTTCCTTATTTCTATAGAGAATGATAAGTCTTACATCTTTTTTCTCATTTGCTTGAGTTTTTTGTTCAATCTTTTTTAATCTATCTTCGACACTCATTTGTAAGGCCTCCTTTCTAAAACTATTCGTTCAACCTTATCTAATCTCTGTTCAATATCCTCAATCTCTATGCTTTTTAAGGCATATTCAATAATATCCCTGCAGGCCAAGCGCCGGATGTCTTCTCTTGAAGAATCAACCAGCTTGATTAGCTCCGTAGTAGCCTTAGTTATTGCACATTTGAGCCTATCTAAAGCGTCTTGAATCATTTCATCCCTTTGGCGCTTTAACTCCGTTTTAAAACCATCGTCTTTTAACCAAAAATAGAAGGTAGTCCGGCTAATCCTTGCTTTTTTACATCCTTCCTCAACTGAGGGAGAGGAAAGAATACGAGGGATACTCAAGAGCTGTCGGTTAGTCAATTTGCCCTGTTTGTTCGTCATCTCCCGCCTCTTTCTGTTCAGAATCGTTATTTTCTGTTAATTTATCTAATAGAGTTCCCATTATTATTGTCTTTATTCTTCGGAAGAAAAATTATTTGCCCTCTAACATCTTTTCCATATTTAGCAGTATATTCTTTAAGTTTTTTCTTTCTATCAGCCTCATCTTTGTAAATAATAACAAGGGGTGGAAAGCCTCTATTTTTCTGCCCCACTGAATCCTCGATTTTTTCTAATCTTCTTTTTAAGGACATATTTTGCCTTCCTTTCTGTTTTCTAAAGAATTGCTTGCCTCAACTATGGGTTTTTTCTAAAATAAAGCCTGTTTTAGAACCTATGCCTTTTCTATTTGGATTCTTGCCAAGCCTGTAAGGATGCAGGGAGCACTCTGTAATATTACAATTCCTTACTTCCGAAGGCTGGAATCCGGAGCAATCAAGGCATTTTGCCCTTATGGCTTTAATAGGTGTTAATCTTTTCATTTCGATTCCACTTTTGTATATTTCTATATATAAATAGAAATCTAACCATCCTAAGATTATACTCTTACTCTTTATCCCCTTCCGAGCATATTCTTCTTCTAAAGACTAATCTAAGAATAGATAAAGCCTCTGTATGCTCGTATAGGGTTATCGTTG
>CAZFPS010000043.1:11414-15314 GCA_964520705.1 uncultured Planctomycetia bacterium
ATCGTTGGTAGAGTAAGCAGACCAGAGCGATGATTTTTAAAAAACAGAGGCTTTGCCAAATTCATTCTTCAATCCTTCTTACAAAATATCCTGTTTGATTTTTGTTTCCTATTCGCTTGACTAAAATAAACTCTCCTTCAGATATTTCAGCCATCTGCTTAGCCAGTTTCCGAGAATACCTGTCCAGAAATTTAACTATCCCATTAATCTCAAGATGGTATCTAATTATTTCAGTTTTACCACCATCAAAAGTATTGGGAATTTCCTCTGCGCCAAGAAATTTTGCCTTAATTTCTTCTCCGTCCTGCAATTTAACAAACATTGAACCCGAAGAAGCATATTTCTTAAGCAATGCACTGCTTTTGTTCATCCTGCACCCCTTTCGTTAAGTTTTCCATAAGTTTTAAATATTTTTCTACAATTTGTTTTTGAATTAAAAAGCCTGTTTCTTTGTTAATTGGATGAACGATACTAAGCTGTTTGCCATTGCTTAATGTGCGTGAGGGATATACTAAGCGGAAGCCATCAGGAGAGGAAGGAGACGAGTAGACCGCAAGATTTCCAAGATAAAGCTGATTGTTTATAATGCACGAAGCGAATGATACAAGGCCGTTCTTAAACTTTACCGGCGTTAGTTCGATTTCCGATAATACAAGTTCTTTCATTTTCTAACTTTGTCCTTTCTTCATCATCAAACCATTCTTTTAAGGTTGTGAAAAATCTATTTAGGTTAAAGCATATTTCCATAAATTCCTCGTCGGAGATAGTCCTTCCGTAAAGTTTTGACCATTCTTGAATTTGCTCTTGCTTAGTTAAGTTCGCCATAAATAAAAAACTCCAAATAGATTTTTTGTTTCTATCTAAAGTATATCACGGTTTTTTATTGCCAAATTCGTGATAAAAAAAATCTCTATAACGAAAATTTACTTTCTCTAAGCTGTTATTTATTAAGGAGTTATACAGATGAAGCTACGGAGAGGATTAAAAGACTGGCTTTTCGAATCTGATAAGGTATCGAAAAAGGGAATTAATATCTCTATCTTTTTTCTTTGCTTTTGCAATCCAATCACGGATAACTGATGGCTCACGACTATATTTATAAGCTAAAATATATTGTGCTATTTCACGCTTTGATAAACCTTGAAATTTAGTAAGTAACCTCTCGCTTATAAATGGATACCTATCTTTTGGATAAAGCTCTCTAAGATTTAGTGTTTTTAGACTAATATTTATATAGGATTTTTTTATTTTATTATTTAATCTTTTCAATTCAATGTTGTATGCTGACAGTAATTTATTATTGAGAGGTTTATCTTTTTGGCCTTTTAAACTTGGAAGCATACTTACAAATATGGTCTCTAATATATTTTTTAATGTCTTCCTCATTTCTATTGGAATACTTTTGTCTACGAGTAACAATCTAATTACCTTAATTCCTTTTTGCACCCAGCCATCTTTTAAGGCTCCGGTTTTTAATATAGGGCATAACCTATATGGATAACGCAATACCTTGATTACTTTCTTAAGAGGGGATATTTCGGTAATTAGCTCTCGTCTTAAATCAATACAATATTGCATAGCACTATCATAATACTCCTTAGCCCATTTATTAAACTTTTGTAATTTAATATTCGTTTCATCAAAATAGCCCATATCTAAAACCTCGTAAAGATTTTCTTTGAAAAGTCTTTTTATAAATCTCTCGGATTCGAGTTCAGATTTAAGCCTTTCTGAAGCGTCTTTGATTATTTCTGCGGAGAATGGGAAAGATTTTTGGATATTGAATTTGATTTTTTGTTTTTTCTTCGCCACTTCTTCATCACCTCTTCAATCAATATTATAAGCTATTTATATTGCCATTTCCAGCAATTCGTGGCATAAAAACTCTTGCGGAATCTCCGGCAAAGCAGTTCTAAACTCGTTGACGAAGGGGAGCCAATTAATCCTCTCTCATTAGCAAATGAGAGAGGCCAGAAGCCCTGATTAGGCTAACTAATCAGGGCTTTTTTATTTGTTTACGTTTTAAAGGCTTAGGCGATATTTTTTG
Organism: uncultured Planctomycetia bacterium; assembly: GCA_964520705.1. Taxonomy (GTDB): domain Bacteria; phylum Omnitrophota; class Gorgyraeia; order Velamenicoccales; family JABMQK01; genus CAZFPS01. The sequence goes on from CAZFPS010000043.1 coordinate 13,462, forward strand.
CCTATTTGTTGAATTAATTCTAATTACAGGCAGGCCTCTATAAAATCTTAAAGATGTGTTTATGTTTTTGGCCAGATTCTTTGAATGTATCTCTAAAATGCTTCTTATATAATGGCGCCTATATAATGAGATTATTGGCAATATTGAGCTAAATCAGGTTTGAGTGGTTGGCATTATATAGAAAATCGGCAGGATAAGTAAGGATTATCTCTGTTTAACGCTAGGAAGGCTGGCAGATTGTGTATCTTCCCTCACTATTCAAGCGATACAATCATCAGGATGGATAAGTTATCCCTGTTAAAGGACATGATCCAAAAAAGATTTTAGAGTTTTGTAATATTAATAAAGATGACCGCTGTCTTTTTATGACGGTTTTAGCGTCGTTTTTTATTCCTGATATTCCCCATGTTATACCTGTCCAGATTGGAGAACAAGGCATAGGCAAGTCTAATAATTCCCGGCTGGTTAAGAGCTTGTGCGATCCTTCCAAGGTTATGCTTATCTCATCCCCGAAAGATTTAGAGCAGGCTCAAATGATAGCGGATAAACACTGGATAAACACGTTCGATAACCTTTCAAGGATTTCTGAATGGTTTAGTGATTTCCTCTGCCGGGCCGTAACCGGTGAAGGCGATATGAAGCGCTCGCTTTATACCAATGACGAGGAATTCATAAGAACATACAGACGCTGTTTTGTATTAAACGGTATAGGCAATTCCGTATGCAGACCGGATCTTTTGGATAGATCTATTATCTTTGATATTCCACCTCTAAAAGAAACAAGGCCTGAAAAGCAAATAACTGATGAATGGAAGGCATCGCTCCCGGGGATATTAGGCGGTTTTTTCACAGCTATATCTAATGTCATGGTCATTGTTGGCAATGTAAAAGGCCATGAGAAATTCAGGATGTCGGACTTTGCCAAGTGGGGCGCGGCTTTGGCTGAGACGTTAGGATATTCTCGGGATGAGTTCTTCAAAAAATATCAGGAATCAGTTGAACATAAATGGGAAGACACTGCCGAAGAAAGCCCCATTACTCAGAAGTTAGCCTATCTTGTGGAATCCAATGCCGGTGAATGGTGCGGATCAGCCACGACTCTACTTGAGCATATTAAGTCGGAAACAGGATATGACAAGCGCATTCCGGATAACCCCAAGGCCCTTTCATCGGAGCTTATGAGGATAGCGCCGGTTATGCGTAGTATCGGGATTGACATTGTCCGGAGTAAAAAACGGGAATCAGGAACGGGAAGGAAACTCTTTATATTGCGCAAGAGTAAGGGCAATTCGCTATTTAAAAATAGTGTGAACGAAGGTGTGAACGTCTGTGAACGTCGTGAAGAAAGACCATTCTGATTTTGTGAACGTTGTGAACATCGAAGTTTTACGGTCACAGCTACGCTTACAGGTTAAGTCCTGAATCTACGAGAAGTTATAGAGCTTGTGAGCATCGTGAACGTATTTTTCTATTCTTTAACATTGAGGGAAAATAAGGGAAAAGGGCATGAAACTACATGAAAAGGATAAGAATACAGGCGTATAGAAAGTAGCGGATTTTTCGTTCACAACGCTCACGGTCATCAATCTAGTGTCTGGGAGGCGTGGGTCCTTACAAGGGGGGGCTTGGGCCGAGGGTCAGGTGAGGTGCACTTTGTCAGTGATATCAATCTCAAAAATCGATGTCGTGGTCCTATTGACAAAACCGCAACAATTAGTAAATATAACAGAACAGCTTGTGCTTTTTGAGGTTATAGCTTTTTCAACTGTGACTTAGGGCTAGAAAATCGCCAAAAAATCGGACATTTACGACGTCCTAATGTCCTATTGCCGGGTGATATAGTGAATGTGTGG
>CAZFPS010000044.1:0-5063 GCA_964520705.1 uncultured Planctomycetia bacterium
TTTTCATGCCACCATTATAGCACTTTTGGTGGCTAAATTATCACATTACCCTATAATAATATTAAATAGGAAAATATTAACAAGGAGGGAAGATGTTTCACGGCAAGAAGGTATTTGTTTTAATGTTAGTTTCATTTCTGTTATCTTTTGCTTATTCTGGCTACTCATACGCTCAAGAGGGCGGATGGCTTATTCCATCATTTAGTGTTAGCCAGGCATGGGATGATAACATATATCTAACAGATGGAGATGAAAAAGCTGATTGGATTACTACTTTGAGTCCTAAGCTTACAATAACACCAAAATTAAGCCAGCATAAGTTTTCTATGGATTATCAAGGCGATTTTAATTTCTTCAGAAGCCATACTAGTGAAGATAGCGAAAATCACCTCAGCAACGCCGTTTTAGAGCTCATCTTTAACAAGTTTCGTATTCAGTTGAATAACAGATACCGTAATTTCTCTGATAGGTCGGGTGGAGAAGATGTTAATAGAATCCCCAGAACACAGGATCATGTGGATGGACGTTTAATTTTTGAATTCAACAAACTTGATCTATCATTAGGGTATTTATTTCAGTATGAAAATTATCGCTCTGACCGAGGGATAGGTACTTTTCTGGGAGCTCCCGCAACTTATCAGGATTTAGACAGATTGGAACATACTGGAGAGATAGAAACAGCTTGGAAATTATGGCCTAAGACAGCGTTATTGCTTTCGGCACGTAAGGGTGGAATTCTGCACCGTACAGGAATAAAGGCCGATTCTGACTACTATGATATATTGACCGGTATCAGAGGCGAGCCTTCTGCGAAGAGTACTGCAGAGTTTAAGGTCGGATATAGAAACCAGGGCTATGAAGATAGTGTTAGAGACTTCAGTAGTCTTATTGCATTTGGTAGCTTAATTGAAAAGCTCACCTATAGGGATGTTGTGCGTTTAGATTTTTTAAGAACTTCCTATGATACTATTTATCAGAACAACGCCTACTATGAAGTTTCTTTTCTGGGTGTTCAGTTTGAACATGGATTTACCGATAGATTTAACGGTAATGTAGCTCTTGCCTACCAACTCGATACCTATCCTGTGGAAACCACAGAAGGTAGTGAGACTAAACATAGAACAGATAATATCTTGAGAGCAGGGTGTGGCTTAAAATACAAAACACCCAAAGGGTTGTTTAGTGAGCTGAAGTATGAATTCTTGACTAGGGATTCTAACTTCTCTGAATTCGATTATAAAAATAATATAACAACGCTTAGTCTTGGTATCGAGTTTTAATCAGCTAAAAAGGTTATTCAGTGAAAAGATTTAAGTTCGACATAGGAATAACTGTCTCATTTTTAGTATTGTGTGTATTTGGTTCTTCTGCATTATTTGCGCAGATCACTGATTATCGTATACAGCCGGAAGATGTTTTACAGATTACTGTTTACGAGCAGGATGATTTATCTACTATCGCTCGGGCAACTTCAAAAGGAGAAATTGCTTTTCCTCTTTTGGGCAAATTAAAAGTTGTCGGTCTGACAGTCAGTGAGATAGAAGATAAGATTACAGAGCTTCTCGCCGCAGATTACCTTGTTAATCCCCAAGTTCAGGTTTTTATTTCCAAATACCACGTTAAACAAATTTCAGTCTTGGGCTCAGTAAAACTACCCGGTAAATATGATATGTATACTGAGAAGGAAACTACGTTATTGCATGCTATTGCCATGGCTGGTGGTTTTAGCGATGTTGCCAGCGTAAATAATACTAGGGTAATTAGGACTGAAGATGGGGAACAGAAGATCATTCCTATTAAGGTTACGGATATAACCAAAAAAGGCATGAAAGATAAAGATGTTTCGCTTCGGCCGGGAGATATTGTATATGTTCCGGAGAGTTTCTTTTAGGAGAGTTATTTATGCAGCAATATGAAAACGAGTTACACCTTAGCGACTACATTCGCATAATCAAGAGCAGAAGGAAAGTTTTAATAACTTTCTTTTTTAGTACGGTTTTTGTAGTCACCATAGGCAGCTTTTTAATGAAGCCAGTATACCGTGCTACAGTTATTCTGTACATAGACAGAGAAAGCCCTAATGTATTAACTACCAGCGGAGAGGTCTCCTTAGGAGATTCCAACTACTATTCCTACCAAGAGTATTTTCAAAGCCAAAAGGAAATAATAAAAAGCTACAGCATAATTTCCAGGGTATTTAAGGAATTAAAACTCAGCAATGATAAACAATACCAAGGCGCCAGAGACCCTGTTGAGAAATTTGGTAAGACAGTTAACATTGATGCCGTACGTGATACAAGGCTTCTTCTTTTAAGCGTCGATCATGAGAACCCTAAATTAGCCGCAGATATAGCAAATCGAATCGCTGAGATATTCGTTGCCCGTAATCTTTCCTATATTACTAAGAATGAAGTCTTGAATTTGCTCAAAAATGAATACCTGAAATTACAAGGGAAACTTTCTGAGTATTCAAAAGTCTATAAGGAAAAACACCCCAAAATGATTCGCTTACAACAAGAAATAAGGCAAATGGTATATAGAATAAAAGAGGAGAAAGAAAGGATTGTTGATTATGACGATAAAGAAGTGTCGCTTTCTAGCCCAGCTACTTCTAGCGCAGTTCTTTTAGGCTTAAAGGCTAACAATATATTTATTCAGGATCGCGCCGAGGTACCTTTAGTACCGGACAAGCCTAAGAAGCGTTTGAATATTCTATTATCAATAATTGTGGGTCTTTTAGGAGGAGTGGGGTTAGTGTTCTTTTTCGAATATTTAGATGATTCCATTAAAAATGCTGAGGATATCGAAAGGTTTGTCCGCTGGCCGTTCTTAGGAGCTATCCCTAGAATTGATGGGAGTTCGAGCCTTTCAGATAAAGAAAAAGATAAATTTGTACATTCTAAACCAAAAGATCCTATATCAGAAGTCTATAGAACCATACGCACAAGCATACTTTTTTCAATAACTGAAGAACGCCCTTTGAAGAGCATTGTTTTTACAAGTCCAGGCCCACAGGAAGGCAAGACCACGTCCGTGTGCAATCTAGCTATTATCATGGCAAAGAATAGAAGCCGTGTGTTGTTGATAGATGCCGATATGCGCAAGCCGCGTCTTTTTGGCGTCTTCGATAAGAGCAATAAGATAGGTTTGAGCAGTTTTCTCTCCGGGCAGGTTAGTTTTAACGATGTTGTTCAAGAGACAGAAATAGAAAATCTTTCATTAGTTTGCGCCGGGCTTCACCCGCCTGATCCTTCAGAGTTAATTTCCAGTCGGAAAATGAAGGATTTTATTGATATTGCAAAAAAGAGTTTTGATTTTATCTTATTTGATACTCCTCCCATGGCCGTGGTTACAGATGCAGTTGTGCTTTCTAAGGTAGCAGATGGTTCAATCTTAGTATTAGAGAGCGGTAAGACTAGAAGAAGAATGTTGCCTAGGATGATAAAGGTTTTGAAAGAAGCAGAAGCAAATATAGTAGGCACTATACTTAACAAAATTTCTACAGAAAACAGCGACTACCAATATTACTCTTCTTATTACGGAAAGACGGATTAATATCATACTTTTTGACAAATTTTGATTATAAAATAACGGTTAAGCAGGTTAAGAACCTGTTTTTTAATCACCTTATATATTGTAATAAACACTGTTAAACAGTATTAGATTGAATAATAAAGGAGTCAGAAAAATGGAAAAGAAAAAATTGCTTCTTACAAAGGAAGCAGCGGATATCCTAAGGATAAGCGAAGAGTATCTTAGATCGCTGATTAGAAAGAAGAAGCTGGCTGCTTACAAAGAAGGCCGTCGGGGTGGGTATCGTATCTCTGCAGATGAGATAGATAATTATATCTCAAAGAAATATGCCGCCGCCTGATTTTGGTAAAACTTCAACGATAATATTTAGTTAGATATTATAAAGGAGTTTAGACTATGAAAATAAATAAAGTTCTAATAACGGGTGCAGCCGGATTTATTGGCAGTGAGTTTACTAAACAGATTGTTAAGCTTGGGTTTAGTGTTATAGCTATAGATAAGCTTACCTATGCCGGAGATTTAGCTCGTTTAAGAGAAGTAAAAGGAAAGATTGATTTCTATAAAGCTGATATTTGCAATAAATCTAGGATAAATAGGATCTTTAAAGACAATAGACCGACAGCTATAGTTCATTTTGCTGCCGAAACTCATGTAGATAGAAGCATCTTAGGCAGTGACTCTTTTATTAAGACTAATGTTGAAGGCACACAAAATCTTCTTGATGTTTCCAGACAATATAATATAAAAAGATTTATTCACATTTCTACCGATGAAGTATATGGAGATATTAAAAAAGGAAAATTTACTGAAACATCTCCTTTGAATCCCAGTTCTCCTTATTCAGCTTCTAAGTCGGCAGCAGATTTATTGCTTAAATCATATATAAGAACTTTTAAATTTCCGGGCATTATCGTTCGACCTTCCAATAACTACGGCCCCTGGCAGTACCCCGAGAAGTTCGTGCCGGTGATCATATATAAAGCGCTAAAGAATCAGAAGATTCCAGTTTACGCTAAGGGGTTAAATGTAAGGGAGTGGCTATATGTTTCAGATTGCGCAGCTGCAATATTAAAAGTGCTAAAAAGAGGCAGAATCGGAGAAATATATAATATTGGCTCAGGAATTGAAAGAAAGAATATAGAGGTAGCTAGAGCCATATGTGATGTTTTGAAAAAGCCACATAGCCTAATAGAATTCGTAAAAGACCGCCCGGGCCACGACTACCGCTACAGCCTCAACTTTTCTAAAATAACCAACGAATTAGGCTGGAAACCAAAAGTTAATTTTAAACAGGGTGTAGGCCAGACTGTAAAATGGTATATGAAGAGTCTTAACTGGCTAAATGGTAAGGCAACCGCGTACCTCAATAAGTATAGCAAGGCAGTCTATAAGCCTTAGGCTTACAGTAGGCTCAAAAATAAGTAAGGTAGTGTAAATTACCGGAGGAGAATTGACAAGGAAGAGGGAGAGAAGAGTTAGCAAAGAGGGCCGCCGCGGGGGATACAGGATCCCGTCTGTTGAAATCGATA
>CAZFPS010000044.1:5073-14938 GCA_964520705.1 uncultured Planctomycetia bacterium
TAGATAATTATATTGCAAGAAGATATAATCCTGAATAGGAGCCGCCAAGGAGATATATAAATTTATGTCGCATTTATTTAACAAATACGTTAACAAAACAGATTTAACCTTGACAAACTCGTTCCTATCAGGTATACTTGTTTCTGTAAATAGATAAAAATATCAATATAAAGAAATGAAATGAGATAAAATGAAATTTGACGCCTTCCTCCACAATTTTGGTGATAACGCGATTATTGACTCATCAAGCTTTGTTATGCTGGATGAAAATCTTGCGGATATTAGGCGCCAGGTAAGCGGTTGGATTAAAAAAGGCTATCTTATCCAGCTTAAGAGAGGAGTATATATCTTTAGCGATACTTACCGTAAGATTACGCCTTCGCCGCGATTCATTGCTAATTACTTTGTTTTGCCTTCATATTTGAGCCTTGAATATGCGCTTGGCTACTACGATCTTATTCCCGAGAGAGTTACTGTTTACAGTTCGCTTACAACCAAAAAAACTCAAACATTTGCCAACGCCCTTGGTAGGTTTGAATATTCTTCCGTGAAAGAAAGCTTGTTTTTCGGTTTCACCAAAGCCTCATCTGATAATCAGGATTTTTTCATTGCTTTGCCGGAAAAAGCCATTCTGGATTTCTTTTATTTTCGTAAACACATCCGAGGCGCTGCCGGAGAATTTGAGGCATTCCGTTTTCAGAACTTAGAGGTTCTCAAACTAAAACTTTTTCAGGAATTTAGCCGGGCATACCCCAGCAGGGTAAGAAAAGCCGGCCGGTTATTTATTAATTTTGTTAAACAAGAGGCCCGCGCATACGTAAAAATCTGATGAGAGATTACATTAAATCAATCGTAAGCAAAAAAGTGTCTGCGGACGATAACCTTAATCGTATCCGCGAATATATCCAGGCGTATTTTCTGTATGTTCTTTACCGCAAAAAATATTATCAAAATATGGTTTTTACCGGAGGCACTGTTTTGCGCTTTGTTTACCGGATTAGGCGGTTTTCCGAAGACATTGATTTTTGTCTTTCTACTCGGGCTAAACAAATTGATTTCGACGCAATGATGCACGATATTGCGCAGGAGTTTAAGCGGGCCGGCTATGCATTAGAGATTAAGGCTAAAACTCATCTTACGGTAAATAGCGCCATGCTGAAATTCTCCGGTATTTTGTTTGAAACCGGCTTAAGCCCTTTAAAAGATGAAAAGTTTTTGATTAAAGTAGAAATCGATTCTCGTCCTCCTGCAGGGGGGATTGAGGCGCATACTATGGCTACTACACCATTTATGTTCTATATGCTGCATTATGACCTGAAATCATTATTTGCCGGCAAGGTGCATGCTTTGCTGTGCCGTGAATACACCAAGGGAAGGGACTGGTATGATTTAATGTGGTATTTGTCTAAATTTAAAGACATAGAACCTAATTACATTATGTTAAACAACGCCATGGCCCAGACTTTTGAAAATCCGGTTAATCTTACTCAAGAGAATTGGAAGGCAGAAATTAAGAAAGTTGTTAAAGCGTTAGATTGGGAAAAAGTCAGAAATGACGTTAGGAGGTTTCTTGAGGATCAAAATGAGACTGAGCTTCTTATTCCGGAAACCTTCATTAACTTACTCAGCTAAAGAGGGCCGCCGCGGCGGGTATAGAATACCTGCGCAGGAAATAGATAATTATATATCCCGGGGCATAAAGAATAACCCTTGATTCAGATGCGATTATAAGTTGTAATTGTATCAGATATTGAAGCGATTATTAAGGTTAATCGCTTCAATCGGGGAATAGGGCGCGCGCGGGGCAAACCCCCTTTATAAATAAGGCTGCAGAGGGGCAAAGAGGGGATTACGGTTGAGGGAGATAGATAATTATATTTCTCAGAGATACGCTGAGAAAGAAGCTAGTGGTGGAGGGTTATATAATATGTCTTGCAATTTAGTTATAACTAAACTATAATACATAATCATGGAAAACGTTATTTATACTCATTTACAATTAAGAGAGTTGTTTCATATTGAATTCTTAAGATCACTAGCCAGGAAATTAAAAGCTGACCGCTATGCTGTCAAGGGCGGAGTAAATCTGCGCCTCTTCTTTAAAAGCGTGCGTTACTCAGAAGATATGGATTTGGATGTAGTTGGAATAGGCGTGGGTGAGCTTAAAGAATTAGTTATGAAGATTCTGCAGGCGCATTCTTTTAAGGAAAATTTCTATACCTTCGGAATAAAAGATATTATTCCTCCGGATATGAAAGCAGCAAAACAAACCCAGACCACCCAGCGCTTTAAAATTCACTTGATAACCGCTGCCGGAGAAGACCTTTTTACCAAAATTGAATTTTCGCGTAGGGGCTTTAACGGCAAGGTTATTGCTGAATCTGTTCCTACCGCTATCCTGAGGAATTACAGGATTTCACCCTTAGTAACAGCGCACTACGATGCCTTTTCTGCTGTTATACAAAAAATCAGCGCCTTGGCTTCAAGATCAGCTATTCAAGCAAGGGATATTTTTGACTTATATGTTTTATCTGGCCAGATTGGCAATATTACACACAAGGAATCTAAGCCAATCGGCGCCACCAGCCTAACCAAGGCATACGAACGTATATTCGAAGTTGGTTTTGAAATGTTCACAGATACGGTAGTTTCTTATTTGTCTGATGAAGATAAAAATGCATATAATAATTCTTCTTCTTGGGAAGAGATTAAGTTAAAGGTGGCTAATTTTGTTGAGGAGATGGGTAAGAGAAAATGAGTAGGAAACTAGTTCTAACTTATATAAAAAAATTAGGTAAACCTTTGTTTACTACTTTTGAGGTATCTTCTTTATCAGGGAAATCGTCATCGGTTGTTACTCAGTCGCTTAATCATCTGGCAAATAACGGTTTAGTGTTTAAAGTATGCAGGGGTGTTTGGGCTGAGGTAGGCAACGTTTCTTTAAGCCCGTATGCCGTTATACCCTACTTATTTACTCGACAGCGCGCTTATGTTTCTTTCCTGAGCGCATTACATTTACACGGCATTATAGAGCAGATACCGCAGATTATAACCCTGGCATCAACTGTCCATACAAGGACAATCCGGACGAAATTAGGGGTTTTCTCTGTGCATAGAGTATCGCCTAAGTTTTTTAAGGGATTTGGTTGGTATAAAGGTGAAGGCAGTTTTCTTATTGCCCAACCAGAAAAGGCATTAGTGGATAGTTTATATTTATCCGCCTGCAAAAAGAAACAGTTTGGGTATTTTCCCGAACTTCATTTTCCGAAGCCTTTTAGTTTTAAGAAGGTAAGAGAATTTGCCAAATCAATACCCAGTAGCAAGATTCGTTTGCATGTATTAAAGAAATTAGAGGCGCTGATTCCGACAAAATCAAGGCCTGGCAGCGTTTAGAAAATAGTAGGAATTCTCTTTATTATTTTTGGCTGCAGAGGCAAAGAGGGGATTTCGGTTGAGGGATAATTTTAGCCTTGCACTACAGGAGGATTAAAAATAAGTAAGGTAGTGTAAATTACCGGAGGAGAATTGATAAGGAAGAGGGAGAGAAGAGTTAGCAAATATGGTCGCCGCGGAGGTTACCGGATTCCATTTGTTGAAATAGATAATTATATTGCAAGAAGATATAGACTGGGATAAAAGAATGATAGTAGCTTTTATAAAATCAAAGCGAAGAAAACTAATTGCTGGATTTATAATTTTAATCTTGTTTATTTTTTCTTATGTATTGATAGGCAAGATATTTTTTAAAAAAGGTATTCCTTTTGTAAAAAGGTTGCAATGTTGGTCGATAGGCATTTATATAGGCAATTCTCCTTTTGAACTTTCTCCAGATGATGTAGCCAATCCGGTTTTAACAGCTAAGAACGTAACTGATGTAAGGGCTAGATTTGTAGCCGATCCCTTTATGGTAAAAGAAGGTGATAGTTGGTATATGTTTTTTGAGGTAATGAATAAAGATACCAAACAGGGAGATATAGGTCTTGCGGTTAGCAGTAACGGATTAAATTGGTATTATAAACAAATTGTGCTTGATGAGTCATTTCATTTGTCTTATCCTTACGTTTTTAAGTGGAAGAATGAATATTATATGATTCCGGAGAGTTGCGCAGTAAATTCTATCAGATTATATAAAGCAGTTAATTTTCCTACCAAGTGGTCTTTGGTAAAAGTTTTGCTTAAGGGATATAAATATTCAGACAATTCTATTTTTAGACTGGACAACAAATGGTGGATATTTACTTCCAGAGATAAAAGTGATATTTTGCGCCTCTTTTATGCTAAAGATTTACTAGGTCCCTGGACTGAACATCCTAAGAGTCCGCTTATAAAAGGTAATGCAAATATTGCAAGGCCTGGAGGCAGGGTTTTAGTATTTGAGGATCGTGTTATCAGATATGCCCAGGACGATGAGCCTGAATACGGAGGAGAAGTCAAGGCCTTCGAAATAACTAAGCTTACGACTGCAGATTATCGAGAAAAAGCGATTTCGATAAATCCAATACTAAAAGGAAGCGGGAGTGGCTGGAACAAAGAAGGAATGCACACTATAGATCTCCATCGAATAGGTGAAGATAAATGGATTGCTTGCGTGGATGGTTTTGCTAAAAGCTTCCCAGTTTTAGATATAAAATTTTCATTAAAGAACGAATAAGGCATCATGAAAAATACAAAAATTAATATTTTTGATAGCGTACGCTTAATTTATCAGCGCCCCTTAGTTAAGGATACTATCATTACGACTATTTGGAATACATTTGGGAAGGGGATAGGTTTATTAGTCCCTTTCTTTATTGCTGCATGGTTCGGTGTTAGCTTAAAAACAGATATTTTTTTCTTTGTATATGCGGCAGTATTTTATCTCGCAAGTATATTTGCAGATTCTTTGGAAAGTAACATAGTGCCGTTTGTCTCTAAAATCAAATCAGAACAAAAAGAAAAAGTTTCGGCATTTATTAGTAGTTTATTTTCTTTAGCTTTTTTGATTACCGTAGGATTAACCATAATTCTCGTCACATTTGCCCGTCCTATCTTTGGATTGATTACACGTTTTCCTAGAGGATCACAGGATTTATTATTTAAATTATTTCTTGCAATTTCCCCGCTTTTTATTTTAATGGTACTCTCCAGTATTATTTCTGGGCTGTTGAATGCTTATTTTAAGTTTTGGTTGCCTGCGATTTCTCCAGGAATCAGGGCGATTGTTTGCATACTAACAGTTTTTACTTTAAAACAGAGACTGGGTATCCATTCGGTTACGTTAGGCTATATTTTAGGAGAAGCGGTCAGATTATTACTATTTCTTTCTATGTTGATAAAGAACAAGATTTGTTTTTTAAGATGGGGCTTCGTTTTTGATCCTGAGCTTAAAAGTTTTTTTAAGGTTCTTTCTTTTCAAGTGATTAGTATGGTTGTTATCGGCCTTAATCCTTTGATAGATAAAACAATGGCTTCGTGGCTCGAAGTAGGCAGCGTTTCAATGCTGCAGTATGCCGATCGTCTTTATTTCATACCTGTTATTTTTCTTTCTTCTGGTTTAATTGTGGTGGTGCTCAGTCATTGGAGCGATGAGTATTATAAGCATAAAAATATAGAAATCTTGAGAGAAAATACCCGGAAAGTTATGGGCGTTGTTGGCGTCATATCGGTTTCTCTTACGGTCTTATTTTTTATTTTTAGCTGGCAAATAGTAAGATTTGCTTATGCCAGAGGGCATTTTCCGTTAGGGCTCTTAGGCTTGGTAAGAGGCACTTTTTTATTTTATCTTGCCGGAATTACTTTTTATTTAATGAGTCAAATTTTAGTTAAGGCACATTTAGTTTTGAAAAATACCAAAACCCTGATGAAGGCAGCACTTATTTCTTTTGTTTTAAATATCATCTTTAATGTAATTTTTATGCGTATTATTGGAGTTCGAGGAATCGCTTTTGCAACCACAATTACGTATATAGTAACTTTTCTTTACCTTTATGTGTCTTTTGGCAAAATAAAAAAGGAGTTGGTTTCTGCGTTATGAGCTCTAGAAAGAAGATATATTTCGTCGTTCCTAATATGGTAGGAGGCGGGGCAGAGAGAGTCGCTAGCATTATTTTAAGTTGGCTTGACCGGCAGAAATTCTCTATTACATTAGTCCTCTTTAATAAAATCGGAGAATATTTAAATACTATTCCTCATGATGTTGAGATTATTGATTTAAATAAGAGAAGCCAGTGGGATTTTATTAAACTTATATTTAAGTTAAGGAGAATTATAGAAAAGGAAAACCCCCATATTTTGTTTAGTTACCTACATTATACTAATATAATTGCTGTACTTTCCGGCTTGTTTTTAAAAAACGATACGAGAATAATAATAAGTGAACATAGCTATCATCGGCAATATTTGCTACATGAAAATTTTAGAGCCTTAAAAAGGTTATTAATGGAGTTTACCTATAATAGGGCGAATAAAATAATTGCATGTTCTCTTGGAGTTCGGCAGGCCTTAATAGAAGATTTCAATATTAACAGCAGTAAAGTTGTGTCAATTTCTAATCCTATAAATATTGAAGAAATTCAGGACTTAATGGAGGAAAGGGTTTCTCATCCTTTTTTCAATAAAGCAGGTAACAGTTTTGTTTTAATTTCTGTTGGGAGGCTCACATTAGCAAAAAACTTTAGTTTGTTGATAAAAGCATTTGCCAGGGTAGTCAAGGAAGTACCTGCCTATTTGCTTATATTGGGGCAGGGTGAACTTGAAAATGACTTACGAACATTGACTAGGCAATTGAGCTTAGAGAAATTAGTAGATTTTGTTGGTTTCCAAAAGAATCCCTTCTCCTGGATGAAAAGAGCTGATTTGTTTGTATTGTCTTCAAATTGGGAAGGAATGCCTTTAGTATTAATCCAGGCAATGGCTTGCGGGATGCCGGTGATATCTACGTGTTACCCTTCAGGCCCGGACGAAATTATAACTGATGGAGTAAATGGATTCCTGGTTCCTGTAGATGATGTAGAAGCTCTCTCTGAGCAGATATTACGTTTAATTAAGGATGATAATCTGCGAAAACAGATAGCGGAACAAAGCAAGAAGAGGGCATTAGATTTCGATATCGGCAGAATAGTCAAGATGTACGAAAAATGTTTTGAGGAAATATGAAAATCTCCGGAATAGATATCAAAAGCTATTATTTATTTAGCTTAATTTCTTTAGCGCTTATTGTTGCATTGGGCTTACTATTTATTCCTTTACACTTATTTTTGACAGCTATAATTTTACTTTCTGTTTTGTTTTTATATACAGCATTCCCGAAATCAACTCTTTTGATTTTCGGAATTTTTATGCTTTTCCAGGATTTGATAGCATTTCAATTAGGGGCAACATTACTGTTGGCAACAATGGTTAAAAGATTAGAAGAAGTAGTTATTTTGATTGCTTTTTTATCTCTTCTCCCAAAGAAATTTCTCCTTAAAGAATCATGGCAAAAGACAAATATAGATTTTCCTTTGCTCGGGCTTATCGCAATTGCCATTATCGGCAGCCTTAAGAATCATATCGTGCCCCCTAGGATAGCCGCGCTTGATCTTTTTTTACTGTTGAAAGGATTTCTTGTATTCTATATATTCTACAATTTACATTTTAATATTAAAGATATCCGAAAAACTGTAAATATATTCTTTAGTATTGCACTAATGGTTTTTATTTTGGGTATTATTGATTTAATAGCGCCCGGATTTTTTAGGAACCTTATTCACAATAAGGCTCTCATTGAATACCGTTTTGGCATGCCCAGCGTTAAATCTATCTTTGTTGAACCTGGTGTATTTGGTTGGTTTATGGCTTTCTTCGCCTGTTTTGGTTTTGCCTTTTTTATTTTCTTAAAGAAAAGAATATATTTACTTTATAGCATTTTATTTTCACTTGGGGCTGTGTTATCAATGAGGGTTAAACCGATTGTAGGCTTATTAATTGCCATGCCCTTAGCAATTACTTTTATTCCAGGCGTTAAAAAGGGTCGACTGATTTTCGTAATAGTATTATTGTTCTTACTTTTTGGTTGTTTATTTGGCTCAAAGATAAATATGCTTTTTGAAGACCAAATTTATAGTTATCTGCACTCTCCTTATATAAACACTCAAGCTCGCAATGTACTTTACTCAACGAGCTTGAGGATCGCTAGAGATTATTTTCCATTTGGTTCAGGACTGGGAACCTTCGGCGGATGGATTTCTGCTTTGTATTACAGCCCGCTTTACGCAAAGTATGGGATAGATTCTATTTATGGGCTAGAGAAAGGTGGGGAGTTTATTACAGATACTTTTTGGCCGTACCTTACTGCCCAATTCGGTATTTTTGGGATTATTTGTTATGTTTGGATTATACTTTTATTTTTTAGGGATTCAATAAAAGCGCTTAACGAGAATAGTGATTTATTGTTAAAAGCGTTTGCGCTTGGCACTTCAATGATATTAGTCGAGGCGATCATTGAAACAATCGCCTCTTCGGTGTTTTTGGAGCCGCCGAAACATTTCTTTATCTTTGCAAGCCTGGGAATAGCCTGTTCATTGATGAGAAAGAAGGAATTTAAGAAAAATGAAAATTCTTCAAATCAATAAATTCTTTTACGTAAAGGGCGGCGCTGAGCGGTATTTGTTCAATATCTCGGACCTACTGAAGTCAAAAGGTCATGAAGTCGCTTTTTTCTCTATGGAACATTCTAAGAATGCTGATTCACAGTGGAACAGGTATTTTGTTCAAAATGTAGAATATAATAAAAAGCATAGCTTAAAAGAAGAAGTCAGTATCTTTAAAAAAACCTTATATTCCTATGAAGCTAAAAGTAAACTATGGCAACTTATCGATGAATTTAAGCCGGATATTGTGCATCTGCATAATTTTAATCATCAACTGTCGCCATCCATTTTATCTGCCCTGAATATTAGAAATATTCCTGTCGTGATGACGATGCATGATTTAAAGCTTGTTTGTCCGTCGTATTCTATGTTAAATCACGGTAAGGTTTGCGAACTTTGCAAAGGAAAAAGATTTTATTATTGCGCAACAACAAGATGCCATAAGAATTCTTTCAAAAAAAGTCTTCTTGCCACTTTAGAAAGCTATCTACATCATCAGATATTAAATAGTTATAAGAATATAAAATGTTTTATTTGCCCTAGCAAGTTCATTATGAATAAAATGCAAGAGATGGGGCTGAGGGGTGAGTTTATCCACTTGTCTAATTTTGTAGATAGTAATAGTTTTAAACCAGCGATAGCGCGTATAAACAAAAAGTTTATCTACTGGGGGAGATTGTCTTTAGAAAAAGGAATTTTTACTCTCATCAGTGCTTTTAAAGGATTATCAGCGGAATTAGAAATTATAGGAGAAGGGCCTTTGAAACAAGAAATAGAAGGAGAGCTTAAAAAAAATAACATTGGAAACGTTAAATTATTAGGGTATTTAAGCGGGGAAGTGTTATTTGATAAGATTAAAGATAGTTTTGCTGCGATTATACCATCAGAATGGTACGAGAATAATCCGATTTCTGTTTTGGAAGCCTTTGCTTTGGGTATTCCTGTAATCGGTTCACGTATCGGAGGCATACCTGAGTTAGTAAGGGATGGGTTAACGGGCATAACTTTTGAAGCAGGCGATAGCTTCGATTTAAGAGAGAAAATTTCAAATGCATTAAAAAATCCCAATAGAATTATAGAAATGGGTAAGAATGCTAGGCAATTTGCCGAACAGGAACTAAACAGCGAGAATCATTATCAAAAACTAATAGAGATATACTCTCAAGCTTTAGAAAATCATGAAAACTCTAATTAATAGAAAAAATTTAATATTACTGTTATTGTCGAAAATTCAGCCAATTACATCCAAGCTAATC
>CAZFPS010000045.1:0-14664 GCA_964520705.1 uncultured Planctomycetia bacterium
TTATACCGAGAGGAGCTGATAAAAATCAAGTTCTTTTTTGCGAAAGAACGATATATACAAAGGAGTAACCATAATGAAATTAACAACCAAAAGCGAATATTCGCTTTTAGCACTTATTTATATTGCACGTAACAAAGAAAAAGAATATATAAAAGTAGTGGATATCTGCAAGGAATATAAAATTTCCAAAAAATATTTGGAATATATAATTTCTTCTTTAAAACAAGCTAGATACATAGCTACAAAAACAGGGGTAAATGGTGGTTATAGATTGACAAAACCTGCTCAAGAGATAAGCGTCGCTGAAATAATACGATTGATGGATGGGGCACTAGCACCAACATTAGCAGTCAGCAAGTATTTTTTTGAGCATACACCTTTAGAAAAAGAAAAAAAAGTCATAAGGGTTTTTAAAGATATCAGAGACTATATTTCAAACAAAGTAGAGAACTTGACGATTTTAGATTTAGTTTGAGAACGGTTATATTTATGATATTAGAATTACATTTAGGAATGATAGTTATTATTGTAGTAATTGCCTTCCTCTGTGAGTATGTGGATTCTACCTTGGGTATGGGTTATGGCACTGCGTTAACACCGATACTTTTAATGATGGGTTATAATCCATTACAGGTTGTTCCTGTAATTTTAATCTCAGAATTAATTAGTGGTTTGTTAGCTGCTATTTTGCATCATCGAGAAGGCAATGTGAATTTGAAACCAGAGATTCTTAATGTTTCGGAAATCATAGAAAAGCTTAAATCATTAGGATATATCGGAAGTTTCAAGAGGGTAGCTCCTCCACATCTGAAAGTTGCTTTACTTCTTGCAGCGTGTAGTATCATTGGTACTGTTTTAGCAGTATTTATAGCAGTTAATATTCCTAAATTTTGGTTGAAGCTTTATATCGGTTGTTTAGTTTTTTTGATGGGTATAATAATTATTATTTGTTTTAACAAGGAATTCGGTTTTTCCTGGAGAAAAATTACTTTTTTGGGTTTTATAGCCTCTTTTAATAAAGGAATAAGCGGAGGAGGATATGGTCCAGTAGTGACCTGTGGTCAGGTTCTATCAGGAGTTGAGAGTAAAAGCGCAGTTGGAATAACTTCTTTAGCTGAAGGTTTAACCTGTGCCGTTGGTATTATAACCTATATGCTTGTTGCCAAAAATCCTTTAGATTTGAGATTAGCTCCTTTTGTTGTTCTAGGTGCCATACTTTCGCTTCCTTTTTCAGCAAAGAGCGTCAAGAAAATGACTGCAAAAAGATTAAAATTATCTATCGCAGTACTTACTATTATTCTTGGAACAGTTACCATTTTTCAAACATTGAGGAGTTAAGATCTATATTTTCGGCTATTAAATAACTTCGAAAGTCGTCTACGAAGGGGAGTGAAATTTTTAACCCTATGCGAGTAAAATACTTGCATAGGGTTTTTTAGTTTGGGATATAATCGTATTAAGAAATCATTACGTAGGGGCTGTTAGAGGGTATTTTACTTTTTATTTTACAAAAATCTTGACAAAGTATATTTTGTTAATTATTATGTTGTTGCAATATTTATTACTATATTCACATATGCGGATATAGTTAATTTATTAGAAAAAAGGAAGAATAGATGCGTATAAAAAAATCCCGTCAAATATTGAAATCTTTTGCTGATGATACTCGTTTAAGGATTATAAACTTGCTGCATAAGCAAGAGCTAACAGTGAGCGAATTGAATAAAATTTTACAGAAACAATAACCTAGCCTATCGAAACATTTAACCAGATTGCGTTTAACAGGGATTGTGGGCGATAGAAGGCAAGGGGTAAATGTGTATTACAATTTGATTCGTTCAGATAATAAAGCACATCGAGAATTGCTGTTAGCAATTACAAGAGGGCTTGCGGATTTGGAAACATTCAAAAAAGACGCAGAAGCGTTAAATAAATTAAGACTTAGGGAGGATCAAATGCGTCCCAGAGAAGTAAGGTGTCCAGAATGCGAGCAAAAATTTGAGCTAGAGGCAGGAATTCAGATTGGAGATATTACGTATTGTTTCGATTGTGAGGCTGAGTTAAAAGTTGTCAAGCTCAATCCGCCTAAAGTAGAAACCATAAAGACAGTATTTGATGAGTTTGAAGAAAAAGATAAGAGTTATTATCCAGAGCATAACTAACTAAGGAGTTATAGGCCTATTGTAGAGTTTTAAAAAGGAGGAGCAAGTGAACAAGAAGCTATTCATTGTGTTGTTATGTATATGTATGGTGGTTGGTGTTGTCGCAATCCCCGTATCCGTACTTTTGGCACAAAGCAAAGAAGAGGAGCTTGAAATAACAATTCAGGGTGTAGTTCAAGAGATTGCAGCGGACAAAAGTTATATTATTGTCGATGGAACGAAGATTATTACTGAGAGTGATTTCTTTGAATATTGTGATTTAACTATTGGTGAAAAGGTAGTGATTTTTGCTGAAAAGACCGATAAGGGTTTAACTGCATTTGATTGCGCATCTTTTTACGTTGATGATATAGAGTCGAATGAAGATGCCACCGAGGAATCTTTTGAAGATATTTTAGAGGATTCTGAATTAGATTTAAGTAGTGAAAGTTACGAGACCATTAAAACTGAGTAAAAGCGTTACACTGTTTAATAAACACAAAAAGTTCAAAACTCGTGGCTCGACTACGCCCTTCATTTTGTCCAGGGTTTGTTCGCTACGACCCTAAACACGTAAAATTCGTCGAGAAGTGTCGTCTGCGAAGGAAGCCACTATCTTAAAGCCTCAATAAAATTTACTTTGTTTTTCTTGTTTTATTGAACACAATATTAAAATTTCAAAAGATAGGTGAGAAAAATATGTTATTAAATTTAACAGTCCATTTTCCTTTAAAAAAGTATGGCTATGCGCTAGAGCGCATCTTAAATAATAAAAACAGATGGCATACCAAAATAGTCTGCAGTATTTTAACGAAGGATTTTAATCGATATGTCGCTACAACATACAAAAGACAAAGTGATTATTTAAAGCTTATTGAAAGCACACAGCTATTGACGTGTAACAATAAATTGTCTCCCCAGATAGTTAATTTGTATCCCGAATATAATACTGTAATTTGTAAACATATAGGTGAATTCTTTTCCGACCGCTTATTGAGAAATGTTTTTTGTATTTCTTCGGTCTTGACTTCCGTTCTTGATTATCTTAAAGGCATAAATTCTATTAGTCAATCTTATAAAACGTTTATTGTCCCATCTATCATTGAAAGCTCTTTGCAATTATCCGAAGAGTTTAATGATGTTTTTAATTTTTTGCCTAAAAGCAAGATTATTTTTCTAGAGCTGCAGAATGCAGAAATTAAATTCGCTTATGGCTATGGGATTGAAGACCCTCATATTTGGAATTTTAGAATTATGGAAAACAATGATAAGTCACTGATTTTTACTACAGATTTCGATTTTTTCATAAAAGACGTGAATTATTTTTGGGAACTCGGTTATTTTTATGCTACTTTAAGATGGCTTAAGAAAGCTGCATTGTCTGTTTCGTGTAAAGCAGAGGAAGCTGCACTCTTTTTAATTAAAGATGTGGATTTAAAGGCAGAGTTTATGTTTTGGTTGGGAGTTCTCTCTAGTTATTGTGGATATAGGGAAAGTTTGAAGAAATTAATATTAGAGTCTGAAATCGTAGATTTGGAGGGACAGCGTCAATTCATTCAGCAATTGGATGAAAAAGTTGCTGATTTAGCAAATAGGTTATTGTTAGAAAAAGTGTGTTTAATGAAGAATTAGAATATTCCTAATAATTTCAGAGATATTTTATTGTCTTTGCTCATACACCAGTTGCGAAACTCGTCCAATTGGGGAGTGAAATTTTTAACCCTCTGTGATACAATGTGTTGCCCGCCTAGCCGAGCTAGGCGAGGCTGGCAGAGGGTTTTCTTTTTAGTGATATAATGGAAAAAAGGAGGCTAGATATGGAAGAGCAAGAGGTTGGGATAGTTGATCATTTCTTTGACAAGATTTCTGTCGGAATGATTAAGTTAAACGGTGCGCTTAAAGTAGGAGACACTATCCACATTAAAGGGAAACAGGCGGATTTCTCTCAAGAGGTCGAGTCGATGCGGATAGAGTTCGATAACGTGACTGAGGCAAAAGAAGGGGATAAGGTAGGTATAAAAGTCGTTCAACCTCTCCATGCCAACGATAAAGTATATAAGGTGATTGTTTAGAGAATAGCAGGGGCACGAAAGATAATAGGGTCAGCCCCTGAAATGTAAAATGGTTTTCAGCTTCTCTTCGTAAATCCAGCCCCTAAATTACTCCAAGAAGTTTTCCCGTGAAATTCTTTGAATTTCCGGGATTAAATCCCTGAAATTGCTTCGCAATTTCTAGGGACGAAACTCGTCCAATTGGGGAGGGAGGAGATTAGCACTTATAATTCTTTATGAGTTAGGTATTGTTTTCTCTAAACTTGCCTATAAAAAAGTATAAGCGATAATATTTTGTGCCAGTATTTTTTAATTATTCACTTGCAAAGATAATCTAATTTTGATATAAATAGTAATAATAGTATTTATGTATTAAATGAATAGCTTTTGAAATGAGGAGATAAGATTTGCTGACAAAGGGACTTGCTCGAGCAGATATTAACAATACATTAAAAATTAATTTCATTTTTTATCCAATCAAATATCAAAACCAAAACAAACCTATCCTTTTATCCAAAGGGATAGGTTTTCTAATTTTTAGTGGAGATAAGAGTGATTAATAATGTTTTTCCTACAAAGAGAGGATTGATTTGTTGCTTTAGAATTATTTTTCTCTGTATGCTTTTTGGAATTTCGGCACTTACTTTTTATCTACCTAAATTAGAGGCAGATGATTTTCTTTGGAATGGGTCAGTAAGCACTAGTTGGATCAATGCGAATAACTGGGATGGTACCCCAGGAGAAGTCCCTGATGATAGTACTGATACCGTAGTCATTCTCGATGCAGCTGAAACAGATTATGATCCTAAGGTGCCGGCTGCTTCGGGAACATTGGGAGTAGTGACTATTAATTCCGGAGGTATATTAAACTTTAAGAATGGCTCAATAACCAATTTACCTAACTCCGGAACAGTATTGACGAATTACGGCACTGTTAATATGAATAGCACTGACGCAGCTACATATTTTAATATAAATGGCTCGGATAATCAGACGGTAACTCTGGGGACCATTGACGGCACTGATAATGATTTGGAAGGCGTGCACTTTGCTAATACTGGAGGCGCTACTAAAACAGTAACAATATCGGGAAATGTCAATATGATAGATTCAATTTTTGCTTTGGTGGATGCCAATACTGCAGTAGTTAACCTAGGAAGTGGAACGCATACAATTGAAAAAATTTCGTTATTAGCAAATTCAGAAGGCACATTAGATTTAGGCATTTCAACCGCTACTATGATTAATTTATCCTGCGGGGCAACTTCTGCTACTATAGATGCTGACCAAGAATACACTCTTAATGTCTCTGGCAACTGGGATGATAATGGCGCGACCTTTCGGGCCACAGCTGGCACAGTTAAATTAACAGGCGCTTCTCCTGCCATGAGTGTAGGAGCGAATAACTATTTTTTTAACTTTCAGTATGATTCCTCAGGCGGCACACTTAATCTACCAACTGATAATATCCTTGATGTAAATGGATTGTTTACTCTTACTGCAGGCACTGTGGATATGAACGATCAAAATTTAGAATTAGGTAAAGGCTTAAGTTTAGCTAGTGGTACTGTCTGGACAAAAGGCAGTGGTACTCTAACTTTCAATGGAATAGGTACCTGGACAGATAGCACCACAGGTCAAGACTTTGGCCATGTAGCAATAACAGGAATAACTACAGTTACATTAGGCTCAGATGTTATCGTAGATAATTTGACCATTGATGCAAATTCGGCTCTGGATGTAAATTTAGATAATCATAATATAACTGTTTTAGGCGACTGGTTTAAATCACAGGTGTTTTGTTCCTTTGTTGAACGCGCTGGCACAGTCATCTTTGACGGCGATAGTACTCAAACAATAACCTCAGGAGGTACAGGTGGGGATTTTTTTAATGTTACTATTGCCAATAAGGCTATTACAGATGCTCCTGTTTCAGCCCAAGATGCTATGAATATAAACGGGTTACTATTAGTTGACGATGGAGAGTTTGATTGCAATGGTCAAAATGTAAATGTTGCCGGAGGTTTAACAGTAAGCTCTGATGCTCAATTTAGCAATTCATCTGGGACATTAATTTTTGACGGAGCAGGCACCTGGGCAGATAGTACGTCGGCAGGACAGAATTTTGGTAATGTAGAAACATCGGGCAACAACAGAATTATATTAGGCTCGGCTGTCAAGGTAGTAGATTTAACTATTGGTGCAACTAGCACTTTAGAAGTAGATGCAAATAATAATTTTGGCATTACTGTTTCTGGCGACTGGAATAATTTAGGCACTTTTAATGAGCAACAAGGCCAAGTACTATTTAATGGCTCAAGTAAAAGTATCGAGACCAGCGAGACATTTTATGATTTTAGAAATAACGGTACCATTACAATTGCTACAGGCACCACTACGACGATAAGCAACAACATGATTAACATAGGTGCGATTACCGAGACAGGTGTAATCAGCAAGGTAGCAGATTATGTCTATCTTACGGATTCGGGATACAGCCAAGTCAGCAATTATGATATCGAAGACACAATTTATATTGAACTGAAAGATGAAGATGAGAATCTTAATGGCACATTAGCAGATACTTCCGATGGCGTAGTTACGATAACAAGCGATGCAGGAGACAGCGAACAGGTTACATCTTTAACCGAAACAGGAAATTTCACTGGAATTTTTCGCGCCACAGGGCCGACTGTAGCTTTATACGATGGTAGTGTTACTGCAAATGATGGTATATTAGAGGTGATAGACGGGGATACGATTAGGGCTAGTTATACAGATGCTGAGGATTCATCAGATAATGCAGCTTTTGATACTGCCTCAAGTTCAACATCCGCATCTAATTCCACAACAGCGTTTACAGACACATCAGGTAATTCAATCAGCAGTTATGCTGTTGGCGCAAATAATATCTTTATTACAGTTACAGATTCAGATGAGGATACAAATGGTAGTACTGCGCAGACAGTTAGCGTTACTCTTACTGATGCGACTACAGGAGATTCTGAGACTATCACCTTAACAGAGACAGGTAATAATATAGGCATATTCAGGAATACAACCGGAGTTACATCTAGCGTTGCTACTGCTAGTGCTGAAAACGGCAATTTAGAGGTGTCGCGTTCTGGCGATACCATAACCGCAACTTATACTGACGACGATGACCCTACTGATGAAACCAATGACACTGCTACAATGGGTACTATAACTGTCTCTGGCACGGTTAAAGATACTAAGAGTGAGTTAGTTGTTGATAGTGTAACCGTTGAGCTCTTAGATTCAAATAATACATCTATCGCTACCACTACAACTGATGCTAGCGGAAATTATTCATTTTCTAAAACACTGGAAACAGGCACATATACGTTGTCGTTTACTCATACCAATTTTCATAAACCTAAGACTGAATCTATATCTGTTACCGCCGGAGAGGCTTTAGCAGTTGGCGATAGTTTAATTGATCCATATGGTGTAGTCTATGATTCAGTAACAAATGCCCTTATTGCTGGAGCATTGGTGACTCTCTACACTCCTGGAGGCGCGATTTATCAAGGCACACCTCAGCCAAACCCACAATATTCTGATGCCCAAGGCAAATATAATTTCTTTGTAGAAGGTAATCATTCTTATTATCTTACAGCTCAATCTGCAAATTATAGTTTTTATCGCAGTAGCGTCTTTAATGTTGGAGAGACTATAGTAGAGTGGAATATACCTTTGGCGCCCCTGTCATTAAATTCACAACCAGATTTAACTATAAATATGCAGGTAAATAAAACCGCTGCTCAAATCGGCGACATTCTCATATATACGGTGAGCGCACAAAATGTCTCGACTTCTACGATTACAAATTTACAGATAATTAGTTCTCTTCCATATAATTTTCAATATGTAAAGAGTACTTCGCTTGTTGATGGCACACTCGTTTCTGATCCCACGGGTACGAGCACTTTGACTTGGAATTTATCCGATGATTTAGTGGCTAATAATTCCACAGTGCTTTCTTTTCGCGTGCGTGTTGGCATTGATGCTAAATTGGGTAAGAATACCAGTTCTGCGACTGTAAGCGGACTAAAGGATGCGGTTACTGTTTCTGCCGGACCATCTATAGTCACCGTGACTGTAAGAGAGAGCGTATTTTCATCTGCAGGAATTATTATTGGTAAGGTCTTTTGGGATTACAATGGGAATGGTGTTCAAGACGAGAATTTGCTAGAAGAAGGCATATCTAATGTTACCATAATTATGGAGGATGGCACAGAAGTCACTACTGATATAAATGGAAAATTTTCTATCGAGGCTGTAGCTGAAGGGATGCATGTATTACGCATTGCTCAAGATTTGCCTGAGATAAAACTTCAACCTAAAGAAGAAAAGACAAAGCGCTGGTGGGAGGAAGAAATTGATGAAGAAAATGATGATATCTATGATTCAACATTTCGCTATCGAAAAAAGACAGATGGATGGTGGCAGGAGACAGAGATAGAAGAAGCTGAAGAAGAAGAGGTGAGTGAAGAATTAATTAGCGCGCCTTTTCAATTACCCAAGGTCTCTAAATTTGTAAAGGTGCCTCAGACAGGTCTGGCAAAGTGCAATTTCGCTATTGTCAGCCCTGAGGAGATTACTTATAGTCAATTAATCTCTTATTTTTACGAAAAGGCAAAGTCATTCTATAATACTGGTCGCTACCAAGAAGCGATTGGAGAGATTGAAAAAGCAGATATTTTATTAAAAGAAAGACAATCTCAGATTGATTCACGCAAAGAAAAGGTAGTGCAATTAAAATCCCAAGAAAAAGAATTAGAAGAGCGCTATAAAAAAGCAAAACGTTTTTATAAACAATCAGAGTTTGATAAGACAAAGGAAGAATTAGAACAGGCCATGGAGCTACTTGATGAACAGCTTTCTAGCGAGGTCCTTGATTCGTTAATAATACCTCCAATAGAGATTATTCAAGAAGAACCTATACAACAAACAGGCAAAGAAGAAGAATCTGATGTGGTATTGGTTGGTCTTGCTGAGACAGAGATAGGCAAATTAGAGCGCTCAGGAAATTTAGAGAACATAAAATCAGGAGATAATGATGGGTTTGAGGATAGAATATACAAAGATGGAAGGATAGCATTTTATCTTAAAGCAAAGATAAAAGGAAAATATCTTTTAACTGCCAGTCTAGATACGGATAAGGATTACCAGAATAAGCTTTTTGAATATATAAATCCGGATAAATATTATCCCATATACGGCGATGAATCAAAATATAAAAGAGAGGCTGAATCACAGGGAAAATTTTATGTGAAGTTGGAGACAATTGATTCGTATGCAATGTATGGTAATTTCTATACTGATGAATTCAAGGAAACAGAGTTTAGTTTTTACAACCGACTATTTTCTGGAATCAAAGGCCATATAGAGATGCCTCATTTGGAACTAACTGCTTTTGGTGCCAAGACCGAGCAGGTTCAAAAAGAGGATAAGATTAGTGCAAGAGGGATTTCTGGGCCCTATCAACTATCAAACAAACCAGTGTTAGAATATTCAGAGCGTCTAGAATTACAGGTTTTGGATAAGGATAGGCCCGATATTATACTTGAGGTTATTGCCAAGTCTCGCGATACTGATTATGAGATAGATTACGATGAGGGCCGAATAACCTTTAAGCAGCCAGTCGCTTCAATGGATGAGAATGGAAATCCAGTCTATATCGTTGTTGAATATGAATATCTACCTCAAAATACAGATTTGACTTATGGAATATTGGGCTTAAGAGGAAAACTTAAATTCTTAAATGAAAAATTTCAGATAGGTAATAGCTTTATCAAACAAGTCGATACCAATGATTATCTACTTCACGGTTTTGATATGCAATGGGAGTTGACAGAAAATAGTTTGTTTAAGTCAGAGTATGCCCATTCTAATACCGAACATACCCGGAAAGGTTCTGCCTATGGCATAAAGTTTTTTACCAGGCCATTAGATAAATTAAAGATAGAATCTTATTATAAAAATATTTCAGAACAATTTGAAAATGAAGTAAATGTTAGTGAAAGTGGTATTGAAAAATACGGCCTGACTTCAAAATATGCTTTAGGGGATAAAACAAATTTAATATTCGACTTCTATAAGAATAAGTCATTTGCAAGCAATACCTATACGCGTTCAGAGAAGATAGAATTAGAACACAAGAAAGATAATCTATATTTAGATACAAGCTATGAATTTTTAGAGGACGAATATAAAGAACCTGGCTCCGTTGATACCAATACTCATATAATTGATTCAAATGTAGGATATAAATTGGGGCCTAAATTAATCGGTACACTAGAGCAAGAGTTTCGCCACAGCATGAAGGAAGAACCAGGTAGCATATCAGGCCGCAAATATACTACTGCTTTTAGATTCGATTATTTAGCCACGGAGCAAGATTCAGTTTATCTTCGTCAAGAATTTGTTGACGAATCAACTGGTAGACAGAATATTACTACCATAGGCATGGATTCAAAAATCGATGATAATACCGTAAGTTATGTAGAACACCAATTTCAAGCTAATCAGGCAACTACCAATGTAGGATACAATTCTACTATTCCCATTAATGAATACCTTTCCAGTTCTATAAATTTTGAGCGCAGTCGTTCTATAAGTTCTAGCAACCAATCAAGCCAGAATGCTGTTAGTGTATCTTTTGATTATTTTCCTAATGAAGATGCAACAACAGGTTTAAAGTTAGAAAGAAGGAATGAGGATACAACCAGAGAATACGGTTTATATTTATCGAGTAAATTTAAACCAAATTCAGATATGGCCTTTATTAGTAAATGGGATTTTCAGAACAAGGTGGACAAACCCGCTAATACTACCTTGTCTAAAGATATGGACCTTGTCTTAGGAATGGCTTTTAGGCCAGTTAATTCTGATAGATTAAATTTTCTGGCAAAATATCAATTTAAACATTTTAAAGATAATTCAACTACCTCAGGTCAAGAGAACTCATTCGTGCATATTGGTTCTTTGGAAGGGATTTATGATTTAACAGAGGATCTCGAGTTTTTCTCTAAATACGCTTTAAGGTTGGTTACAGAGGATACAGCTGGAATTAGGACAGATACTCTAGTAGATCTTATTACAACCCAGTTGACTTATAATATTACTAACCGATGGGATATAGCAAATATCTTTAGATTTCTACACCAGCACGATGATGAGTCAATAAAGATGGGTTTGGGTATTGAGACAGGCTATATCTTATTTGGTGATTTCCGTCTCGCTGCAGGTTATAATTTTATAGATTTTGAAGACGAGATTAGTGGTTCTAATAGTTATTCTGTTTACGGTCCATATTTTAAATTTACTGGTAAGTTTACTGAAGAAGCAAAGCGATTATTGGGTCCAAAAGGAAGGCCTGATTTTGACAGATTATATGCCCAGATTCAAGAATTATCTCCTGAAGATAGACTTGTACAAGAAGTGGAATTTTATTATGATCAGGCTAAATATTGGTATTCTGTGGGTAATTTTGATGAGGCGGTAATGTGTTTATCTAAAGGGCTTCAGATTCAGGAGCTTGCCAAGCAGGATTCTTTGGCTGGATTATTAGATGAACTAGGTTCTACTTATAAACAGGCAAATCAATATTTTGCTAAAGGGGATTTTCAGAAGGCAGAATTAGAGTGTAAAAAAGGTCTTGATTTGTTACAATTAACATCGTATCATAGGTAAATTGGATGAAAGAGTGAGGGTGTGTAAAATGAACAATAAGAAAAGATTATTGTTTCGAACTTTAGGAATTTCACTATTAGTGGCCTATCTTTCCTTAGGGTTTGCTTTTGCCCAAGCAAAAGATATTGTTGAACTTAAAGAACAAGCGCAGACTTTCAATGAACAGGGCGACTATGAAAAAGCAATTAAGATTTGGGCTGAATTGTTGGGAGATTATCCTGATGACGAAGAATTGATAAAGAATATAAATAATGCCCAAAGGCGATGGGATGAGTCAAGAAGGATTCAGACTACATATAAAGGTTATTATCATCGCGAATTAGATAGATTAAGTAAGAAGATGGTTACATTAATGCAGAAGGCAAAGCAAAAGATTCAAGAAGTGGAATTAGAGAAAGAAATCATTGTTGAAGAAAAAATTATTAAGGAAGGTTATGAAAAAGGAGAGGCATCGTATAATGAAGGTAGATACCAAGAGGCATTGAATGAATGGGAGAAGATAATTCCATTACTATCTAAAGATGACGAGATAAGAAAATATATAGAAAAAGCAAAACAAAAAGAATTAAGCAAAGAGAGACTTAAAGAAAGAGTGAAAAAACAACTAGAGGCCCAACGCCTAAAAGAAGAACAAGAAAGAAATCACCAAGCTAAACTTAGAGAAATCCAGGCCGAAAAACAAACCGCCAAAGAAGAAGCTCTTCGCCGCAAAGAAGAACAAGAACGACAACGTCAAGCTAAACTTAAAGAAATTGAAGCTAAAAAAGAAACTACCAAAAGAGAGGCAGAGCTTCGCAGACAAGAACAAGAAGAAGAACGTCAAGCTAGGCTTCAAGAAGTTGAAGCTAGGAAACAAGCTGCACAAGAAAAAGCTATACAGATAAGAGAAGAGAAAGAGAGACAACGCCAAGAGAGGCTTAGAGAAATTAAATTTAAAAGAGAAGCCGCTAAAAGAGAGGCAGGAGTTCGCAAGCAAGAAGAAGAACGCCAACGTCAAGCTAAACTTCAAGAAATTGAAGCCAAAAAAGAAGCCGCACAAAGGCAAGCACAACTCTTAAAAGAAGAACAAGAAAGAAATCACCAAGCTAAACTTAGAGAAATCCAGGCCGAAAAACAAACCGCCAAAAAAGAAGCTCTTCGTCGCAAAGAAGAACAAGAACGACAACGTCAAGCAGAATTTAGGAAGCGCCAGGCCAAAAAACAAGCTGCCCAACTAGAGGCTGAACATCTAAAAAAAGAACAAGAGAAACAACGTCAAGCTAGGCTTCAAGAAATTGAAGCCGAAAGAGAAGCCGCTAAAGAAGAGACGCAACGTCTTAAAGAAGAAAAGCTTAGACTTCAAGCTCAGCGAAAACAAGAGCTTCAAGAAGTAAACGCCCAGAAACAAAGAAAAATACAACTTGCCAGAGAAAAAAAAGAATCAGAAAAACTGGACAGGCAAAAGGTAGCAGAAGAAAAAGCAGCCTTACTTAAACAAGAAAAAGCAGCCCAAAGACAGCTAAGGCTTCAACAACAACAGCAGAAAGAACAATTAAGAAAAGAGGAGTTTGGGAAAAAGCGCCTTCTTGAAGAAGAGAGGAAGGTACAACGCGAAAGACAACTCCAAGAAAAAAGAGCTGCTCAACAAGAAGCCCACAAACAAAAACAACTCATTAGGGAAAAAAGAAGACAAGAAATCGATCAGCAAAGACAACTAGCCCAACAGAAGGCCCAAGAAAAACTTCACCTTAAAGAACAAGAGCGTCTAAGAAAAAAGCAAGAACTCGCCAAAAAGAAAGCCGAGTTAAAGAAGGCCAGAGAAGAACGCCTTTTAGAAGAACAACAAAAGCGTCATGCCAGATTAGAAGAAATCCAGGCCGAAAAACAAACCGCCAAAAAAGAAGCTCTTCGTCGCAAAGAAGAACAAGAACGACAACGTCAAGCAGAATTTAGGAAGCGCCAGGCCAAAAAACAAGCTGCCCAACTAGAGGCCCAGCGTCTAAAACAAGAAAAACAAAAACAGCGACAAGAAAAGATAGCTGCTAAAGAAGAAGCCCGTAGGCAAAAACAGGTCCTCATAGAAAAAAGAAGACAAGAAAAGGAGCAACTGCGACAACAGGCAATACAAAAGGCGCAAGAAAGAAGACGTCTCAAAGAAGAAGAGCGTTTAAGAAAAAAGACAAGAGCTTAAAGAAAAGAACGCCAAACAAAAAGATGATTAAGCTAAATAACCAAAACGTCCTTTACGAATATTATCTCCCAAGGATACTGTACAAATAGGATAGAAAAAACAACCTCTCTAAAGCTGGTCTTATCTTTTTTGCACCCCCCCTGGAACCAATAATTAGTAACATCCAAATTTTTGAGCCTTCATCGCTTGAATTTTCACTACAAACTACCTCTCTAAATCGCATATATTTCCCTATTATTTAGGTTATAGTGCAGATATCCAAATGGGCAATTTAGAAAGGTTATTATACATCTTATTTGCATTGGGAGTATTTCTGAAAAGGGCGCCCTAAAAATGATGCCCTTTTCGGTAAATAGCTGCTCTGAGTAACGAGAACTGTGCCAAAGGCATACCAGGTTCACAAGCGAGCATTCAGTTTATGCCTATTGCGAGCAGACCCAAGCTATCGAAGATAGTGAGGGGAGTTCTCTCCCCTACTCCTCCCAAGACGGATCTTTTCTCTTAACTTGTTATATTTCAACAAGTCTAATGCATAATGTAAAATATCTTTCGCGCTTTGATATTGCCTAAACAATAAAAAAGG
>CAZFPS010000046.1:0-14633 GCA_964520705.1 uncultured Planctomycetia bacterium
CTGTGTAATCACGTATAGTCCATGATTATACGTGAACACTATACGAGACAGGAGGAGATGGTGACAGAAGAAACAGGGAAGATCAGCAAGGAAGAGCTTTCAGAATTCATGTTTATCCAGTATATTTCTGCTTTGGTAAATTCAGGAATGCAGTATTTAGGAAAAATCATGAATCCGTCGTCCGGAAAGATAGAGAAGAATTTAGAGGCGGCTCAGGGGATCATCGAATTGCTTTCAATGTTAAGGGAAAAAACAAAAGGAAACTTAAGCGATATTGAAGAAAAAATTATTTCAGACGGCATAGCGAATCTTCAGCTTAATTATGCCGATGAAGTAAGTAGGGCAGAAAAAGAGAAAAAACCCGAAGAGAAAAAGCAATAAGCTGAAGTTGCGAAATCATGGAAGGAATTAATTTGTAAGCTACCAAAATTCACGGAGGGCGTAACATGAAGGCGCATACAGAATACCTTTCGTTTAATACAAAAAATCGATACGAAATTGTAAATATCACACCGCAGGTTGAAGAGGCTATCAAGAAAAGCAAGATAAAGGAAGGGATATGCCTTGTAAACAGTATGCATATTACTTCTAGTGTTTTTATTAATGACAATGAGAAAGGCCTGCATCGGGATTTTCTTGAATGGGTCGAAGAACTCGCGCCTTATAATGTCAAAAAATATAAACATAATCTGACCGGTGAAGATAACGGCGATGCGCACTTAAAAAGAACCTTGATGGGAAGAGAAGTCACTGTCGCTATCACAGGTGGCGAGCTTGACTTTGGTCCATGGGAGAGGATCTTCTACGGAGAATTCGATGGCCAGCGCAATAAAAGAGTACTCGTAAAGATTATAGGCGAATAATTGTAGTTAACTCACCAAGATATAGCGTATGGGATACTTAATTTGGCATGAAAACCTTTAGGAGAGAATTTAAGATGTTAATGCCCACTATAATCATGGCCGTATTTGCGGTGATATTAGTTTTTATAGGTTACCATAAAGGAGAACATCTGAATGGTTTGAGAGAGGCCATGACTATGGCCATACAGATAATGCCATTGCTTATTTTTGCGCTTATAATAGCTGGCATGATACGCGTATTATTGCCTAATGATGCCATAGTGAAGTGGATAGGTAATGAGTCAGGGATGAGAGGAATCTTGATTGGGACAGTGG
The DNA here is from genome assembly GCA_964520705.1 of uncultured Planctomycetia bacterium. Lineage (GTDB taxonomy): Bacteria > Omnitrophota > Gorgyraeia > Velamenicoccales > JABMQK01 > CAZFPS01. The sequence continues at coordinate 1,179 of CAZFPS010000046.1, forward strand.
CAGGTGCTTTTACTCCTGGCGGCCCATATGTGAGCATGCCTATTGTCGCGGGGTTATTGCATTCCGGGGCGAGCATGGGCACGATGGTGGCCTATATGACAGGTTGGTCTCTATGGGCCTTTAGCAGAATGCCTTTGGAAATAGGCATACTTGGTTGGAGGTTCGCTTTTATAAGACTAGCTAGCGTAATTATACTTCCGCCTATTGCCGGGCTTGCCGCGCAGTTTATTACCAAGATCTTAAAATAGCCAATGAATAAGGAAAAACTCTTAAGTATAAAAATGAATTCACTGGGCGTAAAAGAATCAGACCTTAAGGAGAGATTTATACGCTCAAGTAAAAAAGGAGGACAAAAGGTCAACAAAACGTCTTCATGTGTTTACCTTAAGCATGAACCCACGGGAATCGAGGTCAAGTGTCAGCAGGAGCGCTCACAGGCCCTGAACAGATTTCTGGCCAGAAGAATTATTGTCAATAAGATCGAATCTATTGTTTTAGGAAAAAAGTCGCAGGAAGAAAAAAGGATAGAGAAAATAAGGCGCCAGAAACGAAAGCGTTCCAAGAGAGCCAAAGATAAGATACTTGAAGACAAGAAGAAGCATTCTGAAAAGAAAAACCTCCGCAAAAAATTTGAAATAGATTAAAGGCGGGGAATAAAAAAAATCAAGTAAAAATCAAGGATATTACTAATGCAATACTCTAAAGGTCAGATAAAACGTGTTATTTTGGCAAGGTTTGATGATGGGGATGTTTTAATTGATGAACTGAAGGGGCTAGCTAAAAAAGAAAAGATTTCATCAGGCGTAATGGTATTAATTGGGGCTTTGCGAAAAGGCAGGATTGTAACAGGCCCAAAAAGGCCTAAAATACCGCCAAAGCCGCATTGGGAGAAATTCAAGGATGCCTGGGAAGTAATTGGGGTCGGAACTATATTTAAGGGCCGAAAGGGACCTGAAATACATATCCATGGAGCCATAGGTAAAGGCCGTAAAACACTGGCAGGATGCATCCGTAAGGACACCAAAGTATTCTTATTGATAGAAGCATTTATATTTGATATAAAGGGTATTAAAGCAAGGAAAGATTTAGATCCTAAGACAGGATTGAAGTTGCTAAGGTTTTGAGGTTTTTGAGGTTTTTAACTTGAAATGTATGTTTTTTGTGATATAATTAATACATTAATTAAAAATATGGTTCCCAAAACAAAAACCGACCATAGGAATGGCAATTTTTTTGCTTAGATTATGATAAAGTTTAAAAAAGCTTATAAATTTAAGATTATATCATTAGTGATAGCCTTACTATTTTTCTGCACGACTATAGGATACGCAATAGATTTACCTGAGCAATCCCACCTTAGAGTCTCTGTTGGAATAGAGAAGCAAAGAATCGAAAAAATGTTATCTAGATTAAGCCAACCTAATCATGAGGTGTCATTAACTAATGGAATTCCCCTTGAAGAAGCCAAAGGCAAACTATTAAATATTCTAAGAGAAAAAAGAAAATCAAGGCCCTCTAAACCTTTATTAATTGCTATAAACGGTATGGGCGGCTCAGGAAAGCGATTTATAAGTAAAGAACTAGAAAAAGAAACTATTAAGGGATTTGAAAACAGCGCTATTATCCCAGGCGACAGGATAATATTACCCGATAGTAGAAGAAATGAAGAAGCAATATTTCCGTATAACACTTATCATATTGATGAAGAATATAAGACTATTGTTAAGGGAATAAAAGGAGAAGTTTTTATTTTAGTGCCCTTTTATAGTATTCCACTGAGAGATCGATTTAAAGTAAGTGATGATTATATTGATAAGAAAGTTAGAGAAGGAGCTAAGTCAGTTCTATTTGGACGATACCAATTGTTCCAAGCCGATAAAGAATTAGTCGATAGCTTTAAAAGGTATTTTATTAAAGGAAATAGTGAGCTTTATATTGACGTGGATACAGGTGATTTAATAGAAAAGGTGTTTACTGAGGATACTATATTTTTCTTTGATTCTCATATTTCAATGTTCTTTACCGATTTAGTTGATCTGTATGATGCGACGATTTTCGTTGAGGCTTCAAAAGAGATTCGACATCAACGCATGTTAGAAGATATCAAAATTGGTAAAAGAAATCCTGGCCTAGCTGAGTTGACTGAAGAAGCGATTATACATCGAATAAGAACACGATATGATAAATTTAGCGAAATAATCACTTCACAGCAACACAACGCTGATATAGTAATTACCAATAATGAGGTAGCATATGACGAAAGATGGGATATATATGAATTGCTGCCTAATACATTTGAATTTTCTATAGAAGGATTTAATATTGCACTTGATTTTTTTAAAACAGAGATATATCCGACTGTCTTACAAAAAAGGTTGCTAAAAGTTGCGGGTATAAAATCAGTTGAGTGGGTAGATAATGTCCTAACCATATTTAGTAAAACGGAAGTCGTTAAAATTCATTTTAGGGATCAAGAAATTAATGAAAGAATGGGGTTAAAAGATAGAATATTTATTAAAAATAGGGAAGGGGATGAAAGAGATATCGTAGTTAAAATTTATGAGCAAGATGAAAGGGATTATCGAAAGATATTCGGTCCAATCTATATTTTAGGTATAACCCGTAACTCTAGTCACGATTCAAGCGCTGTTTTAGTAAAAGATGGAAAGGTTATTGGTGCAATAGCAGAAGAGCGTTTAGTCCGAGAGAAACACGCCAGAGGATCCCCTTTTCCGGAAAACGCTATACGATATTTGTTAGATGCGCATAATATTTCATGGGAAGACATAGCTCACATAGCTGTAAGCTGGGATTACAATTGGTATAGAGATATGCCGCACAGCAGATCTTCTTTTGATTATATGAATGATAAATTAGAGATTCCAATTGCCAAGGTAGAAAAAACTCATCGAGTTAACACCGATATATTTTTTGATGAGTTACAAAACATGGTTTACAGATTTGGATCAAAATATATCCCACCTATTACTAGTGTTGATCACCATAAAAGTCATTTAATTTCAGCTTGGCATACAAGTGTTCCCTTTGATGAACCAATACTAGGGATCGTCATTGATGGCAAAGGAGAAAATAAAGCTATTAGTGTATGGTTTGGATATAAGGGTAAATTAAAAAAAATAGCCAGCAGTCTACATACAAATTCTTTAGGTTTCCTTTATTTAGCAACAACAGTATTTCTTGGTTATTCCAAGAATGAGCCAGGCAAAGTAATGGGAGTGGCTCCATATGGCCATCCAGGAGAGGACGTTGAAGAAAATAGACGCGTTGAAAATCTAAGAAAACTCTTCGATTCCATGGTTCAATTTGATGAAGGGACAGGTAGGTTTAAAATCGACCCTAGAATATTTCATGTTCAAGTTCACGATGAACAGTTTGTCACAACCACATTCTCCGACTATTTTATTAAAAAATTAGAACAATATGACATTATACCCTTAAAGCCAGGTGAAGGAGGAGAACTTTTGTATAATGAAAAAGAAAAATATCGACCTTATCTGAATTTAGCTTATGTTTTGCAAAAAAAAGTTGAAGAAATAGTCCTTCAAATAGTTAAATATTATTTTAAAGACCATCCTCCTGAAGGAGTTAATTGCAAAAATCTTATAATGTCAGGCGGGTTTCTTCTTAATGTCTCATCCAATGGTAAAATTGTTTCTAGCGGACTTGTAGATTCTTCAGAAAATTTACGTGTTCCGTTTGCTCCAGGGGATGATGGCACTTCAATAGGCGCTGCGCTTTCAGTTGCTCAAGAAGAATACCAGCTTGATACCTTTCACTCAATTGAAAGCGCGTCTCTAGGTCGCATATATAATGATGCAGAGATAAAAGAAGCTTTAGATAAATTTGGCTTAGTCGAAAGTGTTGATTATCAAAAGGTTGAAAGTCAGGAGCTACTTGTTAAGAGCGCCGTTGATCTCTTAGTAGCAAACAAAACATTAGCTTGGTTTCAAGGAGGGAGCGAATTTGGCCCCCGCACATTAGGTAATAGAAGTATATTGCACCTGCTTACGGATCCACAAGGGAATGATATTGTTAATATAATAAAAGGTCGTGAAAGAGGAAAAGAGGGGGACGGGGGTAGGCCCTCAGCGCTTTCAATTATAGAAGAAGCTGCACCTGACTTTTTAGAAAACATAACTGCCTCACCCTATATGACAATTGCATTCAATGTCCGAGAAGAGAAGAAAAATCTGATTGTTGCTGGGATACATCCTGACAAAAGGGATGGAACAACAAGGCCTCAAACAGTATCACGTAGGACTAGTCCTCTTTTTTGGTCTTTGTTGAATGAAGTAGGGCAACGTACAGGGGTACCGGGACTTCTTAATACTTCATTTAATAGAAGAGAGCCAATTGTTGAAACACCAGAACAGGCTCTAAATACATTTTATTATTCTGAAGGAATAGATGTGCTTATTGTTAGTAATTATATTATTTTGCGAACTGATAATTTATCTCATACCATGTCACCCAAGATAGGCAAGCCAGCAACGAGATCGCTTAAGGATACTACAGATACGACAAAGCAATCCCTTAAAAAATTAGAAATTTCTCTTTGATTTTTAGATTATCCAAAAATCAAATACCTTTTAAAATTTTTTTGGCCGCCGCAATATAAAAAGGACTTCTTTATTTAGTATTTTTGCGAGGAAGAAGACGTAGAGTGTTTGCCGCATTTTGCCCCCCACCCAAAATGCGCCAAACACGAAAAGCCGAATCAGACTACCGCATATAATGCTGGCGGCCTAGCCAGCATGCCCGCCGGCCTAGGCGGGCAAATGAGCGAGCGGCCCAGCGAGCGTGAAGTGAAGCCGAGCGACAGCGAGGCTGAACGGTGCATACGCCACCAACCAAGCCCGCCTTTATGTTCTATAGTGGTAATTCTATGTATAAACTAAGGCAAACACCTACCAAGAAGCCTATTATCTTGCAAGCAGATCCAGAACAGGACATTTGCTCTATAAGAAAAAATCATCCTTATTGGCAAGGCATTGTAGTTGGAATTGATATATCATTAAATGTTAATTAACCATTCAGTGAGCTGCTATCAGCTCTAAGAAAAGGTTATAGTTCAGGTGTAAAAAAAAGAAAAATACAAAAAATCTACTTTTATATGATTGAAATAAAATTATTTGAAAAAGTTGGAGGTTTCGCAGAGGATAAAGATATTGCTAGAAAAATTAGGATAAGAGAGCTAATGCCTGCTCTAGCAAGATGGAAAAAAGTGATTTTGAATTTCGAAAATATAACAGGAGCTACTCAGTCTTTCGTTCACGCCTTAATAAGTGCAGCTATGCGAAAACATGGAATCGAATTTTTAGACAAAGTAGTATTTAAATCTTGCACAGCAAGTGCCAAATCTATAGTTAAAATTGTTGTAGAATATATGCAAAACGGAGTAGACATTACAGATAACGACTCTAATTTGTAAAGATATAAGCAGAGGCCCTATTTTGGCTTATAGCAGGGGAGAGGTTGATAGAAGATGGAGCACTCTAAAGGTCAGATAAAACGTGTTATTTTGGCAAGGTTTGATGATGGGGATGTTTTAATTGATGAACTGAAGGGGCTAGCTAAAAAAGAAAAGATTTCATCAGGCGTAATGGTATTAATTGGGGCTTTGCGAAAAGGCAGGATTGTAACAGGCCCAAAAAGGCCTAAAATACCGCCAAAGCCGCATTGGGAGAAATTCAAGGATGCCTGGGAAGTAATTGGGGTCGGAACTATATTTAAGGGCCGAAAGGGACCTGAAATACATATCCATGGAGCCATAGGCAAGCGCCGCAAAACACTGGCAGGATGCATCAGGAAGGACTCCAAAGTGTTCTTATTGATAGAAGCATTTATTTTCGATATAAAGGGTATTAAAGCAAGGAAAGATTTAGATCCTAAGACAGGACTGAAGTTGCTTAGATTTGCTTAATTAGGATGGCACTATCATAATACTTTTTACCGCTCACGAATTTACCTACCAAGATGCCCCCAAAACAAAGATTAAACCTGTCCTTTTCAGATAGAGCAAAAAATATTTAATTCTCAATAGATTTAAATTTCCTGAAAAAATCTAAAATAATTTGAAAGAAAATTGGGACCTCCTGTGTCATGTATAGTAGGAAGGGTGAGATCATGAAGAATACTATAAAAAAGAAAGACTTGCTTAAGAAGATAGTGGCATTGATTAATCAGGCAAGGGCAAATGTTGCTTATGCTATTAATCATGAAATGGTATTGCTTTACTGGAGCATCGGCAAGATAGTAAAAGAAGAAATAATTAGAAACAGAAGAGCCGAATACGGAAAACAGATTATTAAATCAATAAGTTTACAGCTAACCCAAGATTATGGAGCTGGTTTCTCTGCACAGAATCTATGGCATATGGTTAGATTTTATGAAGTTTATCCGATTCTCTCCGCAATGCGGAGAGAATCGGGAGGCCTGAGCTGGACACACATAAAAACTCTTATTTATCTTGATAATAAACTAAAAAGAGGGTTTTATAGTGTCTTATGCAAAAAAGAACAATGGAACACTAGGACGCTCAAAGAAAGAATTGACAGTATGCTGTACGAAAGGACTGCTTTATCAAAGTTTCCGCAGAAGACAATTGCAATGCATCTGAAAGAATTAAGGAATAAAGATAAGATGACGCCTGGACTTGTTTTTAGAGATCCTTATGTGTTAGATTTTTTAGAACTAGAGGACACTTACAGTGAAAAGGATTTAGAGAGCGCCATATTGAATGCGCTAGGAAAGTTTATTCTTGAATTAGGCAGGGATTTTTATTTTGTAGCAAGACAAAAAAGAATAACTATTGATAATGAAGATTTCTATATAGATTTATTATTTTATCACAGGAAGTTAAAATGCTTTGTAGTTATAGATTTAAAGCTCGGCAGATTTAAAGCCGAATATAAAGGGCAGATGGAACTTTACCTGAGATATCTTGAAAAGTATGAAACTAAAGAGAAGGAAAATCCTCCCGTTGGCATTATTTTATGCGCGGAGAAAAACAGAGAGCAAATAGAGTTGTTATTTTTACCAGGCGACAGAATAAAGGTGGCTGAGTATTTGACCAGGCTTCCTTCCAAGAAATTATTTAAAGAAAAGCTGCATAAAGCAATACAGATTACAAAGGATCGCCGATGATCCTAAATAACAAAAAACTCGCACCAATGGTGAGAGAATTGCCTTGGGCGCACAATGCTGTTATTCTTCAAGGAGATGAACAGAACTTAGAGCATGTAGGTAAGCATGGCATCCGGGATCATGAGGCTGAAGAAGCTATATTATTTGGAAATCCGATTTTCCAGAAAAGCAGGAAGAGTACGTATGTAGCTTTTGGAGTTACTCAGGATGGCAGGTATTTATTTGGCTTGATTTTGTGTACACAATATGGTACACTAACAGTAAGGTGATAAGATATGGCAAAGCATATATCAGTAAGAGAACTAAGGAAAAATCTGGCAAACGTGATCAGTGATGTAAAGGCGCATTATGAGCGTTATGTTGTTTCAAAACATGGCGAGCCTGAGGCAGTATTAATGAGCATAGAAGATTATGAAGGCTGGCTGGAGACATTGGAAATAATGAGCGATAAGGAAGCCATGAAAGACATAAGACTGGCAGAAAAGGAGCTCAAGAAGGGTAAATTTTACGACTTCGAAAAAGTCTTTGGCAAGAAGGCAAAGAAAAGGGCCAAGAAGTGAGTAAGTATAAAATACACATTGCTCCTGGAGCCAAGAAACATATAGACAGCCTACCCGAGAACATTAAATCAAAAATAATCCGGGTTATAATAGAAGTCCTGGCGAATAATCCATATCTAGGCAAGCCGCTTAAGGCTGGCTTGAAAGGCCGTTATTCATACAGGGTAGCAGACTACAGGATAATCTACAGTATTTTTAAGCACGAGCTGATAATTCAGATCATAAAAGTAATGCATCGCAGGGAAGCCTACCGGTAAATTCTGAATCAATAAAATAAAAGATGGTTTATGGGAGTATATTAAAAGACGCGTCCAGGCATCTGAACGGTATAAACGGGCTATATTTATGATTGAGCACAAGCGCCTATAATGTATCTTATGTTAACTTGGCTATATTGTAATAAAAGCCACAAGTATATATGGCTCAACAAGTTGCGACTTTTTGTGAAAACCCTGTGGATAACGCTATTTCTTCTGTTGGATTGATCTGTACGTGTCATTCCCGCTTTCGCGGGAATCTATTAGGAATGATTATTATAAACCAAATAAGACTCATTACAGCCTTTTATAGCTACGATTACACCAGGATGTAGCTATTTGCCTCCCTTCTTCCAGGGCTATATCTTACCCCTTATAAACCTCTAAATAGGGAATCTACCACTTTGGATCTGGCTTAAAACCTATCTGTGGCTTTCGTTTTGGCTTAGGCAAGGTTATAAGTCGCTTTATAGCATCAAAAATAACTTTAAATTGCTGATCATACTTATTTTCCATGGCTTCGATTTTTCGCCTGAGTTCAACATGTGTTAATAACATTTCTCGCAATTTAATAAACGTTCTAATAATTTGGATGTTGACTTGGACGGCTCTTTTACTATTTAGAACCGAGGAGAGCATAGCTACTCCTGATTCAGTAAATACGTAAGGTGGATAACGCAACCCCTTTTTATCACTATAATTGGAGGTGCCAAATTGGCACCTCCAATCTTTAAGCTCTTCCTTTGATAATTGAAACATAAAATCAAGCGGAAATCTCTCAAGATTTCTGCGTACCTGTCGTTTTAAATACTTGGTTTCTATTCCATAAAGCTGCGCCAAATCCCTATCCAGCATCACTTTTTGTCCCCGAATCACAAAAATTCTCCGCTCAATTATCTCCTGCGGAATTAGCTCCTTCATTATAGACCTCTTTCCTACTTGATACTCCACTTTGGAATATCAAGTTTAGGTGGTTGCAATTTGCGACCACCTGCATGGCCTTAGATTTGCCAGACATTGTCTGGCAAATTGGAAAGCTACTTAACCAAATCAACCTTCATAACCGTGCCATCGCGCCAGTTCTTGCACTCCTCCAGCGCCATCCTGGCAAAGACTTCCAGCCCCTTGTCCGGCCGCATATTATACATCGCCAACGCCTCCAGCGCCGCTCCTGATCCATGATGCGCCAGTATCATCATGATAGCTTCTTTGGTCTTAGGCTGAATACCTTTCTCAAGAAGCAGCCTGCTCATATCCACTATAAACACAACCGGGATCCTGTCGCAATCCTTGGGTAATAACGCATGACTCATTAAATAATGCCCGACTGCCTGCATCGCTGGATCTAGGGTATTGATCCTACCAGCCATCACGGGCTCTCTCCCATGCACCTGCCACAAAACCCCCTCCAGAAACTTCCAAAACTGTGCTTCTGTCATAGCACCCCTCCTGGCATTCCTGCGAAAGCCAGCAGCCTTGCCTCTAGGCAGGCAGGAATCCATTATAACTCCTGCTATATAAGACACGGGAGGGGTGCATTTTCTTTCAAATTATTTCAATTATTTTGGGAATTTTAACGAGGGACACTTTGGAGCGTGATTCGGGGACAGATTGGTGAGGAGTCTCCAATACGGTACAAGAATTCAACAAGACAAGAATTCAACAAGAATTCAATACTAGCACCTGCTTAACCTTTACCATATGATCCTCCTAAAAAGCACCTAAATCAATTGAGATTCAGGCAATTCGCATTACACCGTTAGCTAATACTTGCTTTTCAGAACTAGACTGAAAATCTATCATTGTTCCTGACATAGTCTAATAATGAGCTCTTTGTCAGATCTTTCAATCCGGAAAGCACCTGTTCCGGACATGGGGATTTCTTCACTAGGAGCCAATTTAAGCGGTGTGTCCTTTGAGGCTATGTCTTTACCCAATGACCCACTAATTATTCCAGAACTATCCGCTGAACTTGCTATTTCAGAGCTAAACTGACCATTCTTAAACCGCTTACCGACCCCAATTCCTGCCCTGTTGGGATTCTTACCCATCCTGAAAGAAAATAAAAAGCAATCAGATGTGTCGCACATGCGAACATCCTTAGGTCTGCCAGCACAGCTTAAACAGTGCTGGCGTATCGCTTTAAGTGGTGGTAATACTTTATTCATATATCCCCCTATAATACAAAAAACCCAAGCATTAGATAGCTTGGGTACTTAAAACAGCACTACTTTTTATACTAAATTCTATATAAGGCAGGCATTGATATACGAAAGTCCTAATTGCACCATTATTTTAGACTGGTATATCTGGTAATACTCTGTAGGACTATAAGCTCAAGGAAAATGGGTATGGGGTATACTGGTTAGAGTTGGGTCGGAGTCAGTTTCCAATTTTGCAAAGTTTCTATAGTTACTCCCTCCTGTCCAGAGGTAAGGATTTTTATTAAATTGGAAAACTGTTCTCGAGTAAAGATATTCAATTCATAGACTAATTCTTCTTGCAATTCTCTCATTGGGTCAGTTTCTCGTCCTTGTGCCTGTATAAACCAAGATTCAAAAACATCAAGTTTAGATGTTGGTATAGTAAACCGTAAATCTTTATCGTCTTCGAACTCCGTAGCTCCTAATGATTCTAAAAGAGTTCTATCTTCTGGGGATAAATAAACTAATGCACCACCAATCGGAATATATGAATGGCGTCCGTCAGATAAATCTTTTTTATATCTCATCAAGAGGTATTTATCCCCAACTTTAATCCTTGTTAATGCTGCACAACTTATCCTGATAGCATTAAGTCTATCTATGTCTGTCTCTCGCCAATCTCCATAAAAAGCCCCTTCTTGCAATCTACCTTTAAGCTGACTCAAAGTTAGCTGGTCAAACTCATCTATTATAGCCAATGCATTATCCGCAATGGCACCTTCGCCTATCTCCCCTTTAATAATGTCATCGCGACTAACCAATACTATCTTATCACCATTAGCTTCTACTGCCTTTTCTACTATTGATTGTGCAGCAGAACTTAATTGCACACCGTAAACCTCAAAGAACTTAACGCTTAACTGTCCCTCCGCTCCAGGTCTCCTCGTGATAGCTGTATAGGGGATAACTCTTTCTCTGTGAACTCTCATCCCTTGTCCATTTAAAACTAAGGTTGCCTCCTGCTCAGAGGCAATTGGCTTAGTAGATGTCGGATTGATCCTTTCTTTTAACTTTGTAACGAGAATTTCAACAGTTTGTTCTACAGGTCCTTCCCCATTAACATCTGTAACTACTCCTAAATCTTTTAACTTTTGAATATTTTTTAACTCTACAGTTTTATATCTTTCTATGTCTTTTAGCATTCTCTCTTTATTTTCGCCTTTTCCTCGATCGTTAATCCTTTGTTTGGATATCTCTAAGTCTACAACTAAATTTATAATGATCACATCTAAACCATATTGTTCTATTAAATCTATGTAATATTGCGCAAAGGGAAATTTAAAACCATCTGGCCTTAGTTTTCTTAAATGAAAATCTAAAATTATTCCTTTTGAGAGATCAATTTCATTATCCGCAACCCAATCCTCAAAAAACTCCAATCCATAGCTTCCAACTCTTTCACTTTTTGGACGCGCACTAATCAACTCCCCCACAGAGACAAAAGGTATACCTGAAATCTTTGACAGCTTTTTCCCAATAGTTGTTTTTCCTGCCCCATGGGGACCAGATATCAATATGAATTTTTTTTCTAAATTTATTTTCTGTAGTTTCTTATTTAATGCTACTAATCTTTCCTCATCTATAAACATAGATCTAAGATATGTTTTGGATAAATCTATGCCGTAACATATATTGGTTAATAAAAATAGCATACTCATAAGCAATAATATAGTCTTCAAATTATACCCTTTTCTAAATCTCATCATAATCCATCTAAAAAAATAGCCTCTACCTTGACCATTAAGGCTATATTGGATACATGTTCCTGTATAATATAGATTGTAGCATATAAAGTGTCTTATTTCAAATAAAACTATAGGGCATTTCTATGCTTATTTCTTTGAAAATAAAGAGGTTAGGCAAAAACTCCAGCAGGTATCACAAGCTCAATCCATGGACACACGAGGGTATAGTCTGCACCAACAATCTTGAGATGATATGTGGCGGGGAGGGGTCTGCGTGCAACCGTAGTAAATGCTATCACGCCAGATGGGGTTCCTTTTTTCTGATATTGCCTTTGCCTTTCCTCTCCAAACTACTCTTTTAACAGCCCTTGCCCTCACCTGCCGACCTGCAGGCTTACTATCTTCACCCAATCTAAGACACTGCTGCATCGATGCCCTAAAGCTTTTAAACGCCCTGCCCCGTTCTTTAGGGCAGGGCATAAAGAAAAAAGAAAAAGATAGATAAATGACAAAGAAATACGATACCCGGCTCGTAATCCGCTTGGCAAAAGAACGCAAGCTAGAACTTGAGAAGATAGCCAAGGGTCTAAATATACCTGTAGGGGGAGCTATAAGGGCTGCCATAGACAATTTTATAGCCTACCGTAAGAGATTCAACGGTGGATATTACTTGTGCAGAAGAAATAATAAAAAGTAGGAGTTAAGGTAAAGACAATGTGTTGAGCTCCTTCATGCCCTTCCTGAATTGCTTTCGGGTGGTGTGGAAGCGTTTATGTAGTTCTTCTTCTGAAAAATCTTCTCTTGCTTGTCCCTTATCTTTTAATGAAGCATCTATTAGTAAAACGGTTTTTGCTGTGGGGGATGTTTTGGATAGGAAATCTGGGTCTATGATGCTGGAATAAGAGGTAAATGTGTCTCCTGGGAGCTCGGTGAGTTTAATGTAGGCGTCTTTTCCGTGTGTGAAGGTTGCTGTAATTAGCTTATATTTACTCGTTAATTTTTTTAGTGTTTTGATGATCTGCCTGCGCTTGGTAGTGTCGGACCAGTCCTTAGATATCTCTAGGAGATCGGCAAAATCTTCTAGATCTAGAAAAAACTCGGTTTTGTTTATTCGGGCGGATTCTCCTATAAGAAGTAGGTATGTGCTTATGGTGCGGTTATCGCCCCACTTCCGCATAGTAGGGAAATATTTCTTATCTTCCAGTAAGACATAAGGGATTTCTATGGTATCGGGTAGTTCTGTGGTTACCTTTGGTCGGTCTATTCTATCAGTGGTTTTCTTGTTCTTCCCTTCCATGCCCTTAAGCAGGAAATTTCTTATGCGGATTAGTTTGTCTTGAGCAAGTTCAGGGGAATCAATAATAACAGCTGATTCGTAATTGTTCTTTAATGCTGAGACGCTCCAATTAGCACTCCCTTCTACCACGAACCTCTTATCAACAATAATAAGCTTATCATGAAGAAGATGATGAGATGATGTCATGTATATCTTGGCGCCACTATTTTCCAGGTCTTTGAAGTGTTTGGCCTCAAAGTCAAGACAAATTCCATAGTAGAAGCCCGACTTTTTTCCATAGTAGTT
>CAZFPS010000047.1:0-14284 GCA_964520705.1 uncultured Planctomycetia bacterium
GCCTTTTTTATTGTTTAGGCAATATCAAAGCGCGAAAGATATTTTACATTATGTCGCCAGTGAATTATTTGTTATAACTATTTAAAATTAAAGGAGTAACGACATGCCATCATATGCGGCAACAATATCCAACTTTAGCTCTTTCTTTAAGTCTTCGACCAGAAGATGTGGTTTTGCTCTTAACATGGACATGCCAAAATGCGTGAGAATAGTTTTTTGTGGTTTTAATTTTGAGATTATATGCTTAGCATCCTCAAAACAAAGATGCTGAACTTCAGGTCGATGTTCGTAGAGGACAGTATTGATTATCAGGATATCGCTATTATAGAAATCCAGTATTCGAGGATAAAATGCCGTATCGCCGATCAAAGAAATTTGCTTTTTGTTAATGGCAAATTTTAAGCCATAGGTCTCCACAGGATGTACATTTTTAGGTCCGGTTGAAAAAATAAAATCCTTTATTTTATAATCAGTATTTTCCTTTAAAAATTCTAAGTTAGCCACAAAACTCAATGCATGCTTTAGAACCAGAGAATCATTTTCTAGCGCGTCTTGTGGCAGGAATAAACTTCCTTTCTTCTTGAATCCCCCCTCAGTCATAGCCTCTATCATAACATTGACATCGTTAGAGTGATCCAGGTGTCTATGGGTCAATATTATCGCATCCAAACTTGAAGGGTCCAGCTTCGGCTTAGAGGCGGCGCAACGCACAATACTTCCGGGCCCTGGATCAATTAAAACATTTACTCCTGCTGCTCTAATCCACATGCCCCCGGAAGCACGTAATTGCTTTATCATTACAAAACGAGCTCCGGCTGTGCCTAGAAATTTTACAAAATTACCTTCTTTTACCTTTTTTGCCTTTGTCACGTTTGGCCTTTTTTGAAGTTTTTATTTTAGAAGATTTTTTAGAGTTTGACTTGTTATTGTGTAAAAACTCTTCGTCTGTCATAACCTCTATCCCGCTCTTTAATAATAATTCTGCAGCGACCCCATTGCCACTTCTCAGCCTATCTGTGAAAGTGCCATCGTAAATCTTACCGCGTCCGCAGCAAGGGCTCTTTGATTTCAGTATAGCTTTGCCTACACCGCACTCCTTTGCGATATTCAAAAATTCCCTTGAGCCTTTTACGATATTTATTGTGATATCTCTTCCTTGTTTATTAAAAACATAAGCTTTGCCTTTTAAGACATCTTCGCCGTTGCCGGCGAATATTTCGCAGGGCGGGCGAGGAGTTCTTAATCCGCCTAACTCTTCGGGACACAAAGCTATGGCCTCTCCGGAATCAACCAAATCTCTTATCTGGGACTTATAGCGTGTCGAACCATCGTAAAAACAACTCTTTCCTATAAGACAGGCGCTTACGACATACTTTTTTTCTTTTGGGCCTACTTTAGCCATATGCGACTCAACTCCTCATTTATTTTTTTCTGTTCTGATAGCCCAATCTCGGGAGTTTCTCCTTGTCTAGTCTTAACAATCTTAGTCTTGGCCTGGGCTTTCTTTATAAAATCATCGACCGTGAATATCCTTGTCCCTCTAGGTCTACAATATAATTTGATATCCTTATCATCGCTAACTATTACCATGGTTTTTGGATTTGAGGCCTTATCTACTAAAGCCTTAATACAGTCATCCGCAGATTGATTCTTTGAAAAGATTACAGTAGAATCGGAATTCTGCTTGAAACCAAACACATCATCTCTGCCGTCAAAGACAACTGTAACTTTATTATTATAGCTGCCTTGCGGGCGATATTTATAGATAAAGCTCGACAAGGCATCTCTGGCGTCTCTTAGTTTTTTATGATTTAAAAACGGAGTCTTTTTTATAACATTATAGCCGTCTACTATATAGTGAAGCGCCATAAACAATGCCCCCCATAATTCCGACAAAAAATAAAAATGCGAAAATTAATAGTGTCATCGCGACTACTTTGTCTGAGGCTACTCCAAAAGCAGAAAATAGAACTACGGCCACGTTATCGCGAAGCCCAAGCCCTCCGAGGGAAATAGGCAGGAATGAGACAGTATTTACTATGGGGATTAAGATTAGATAATAGACAATACCCAATTTTATACCCAGAGACATACCGATAAAATATGCAACCACTGCAAAGAATCCCTGTATACACAAAGATAGCAAAATTGTCTTAAGTATAGCTGCCTTCTGAAATCTAAAGGAATAACAGCAATCATGAAATTTAGCAAGGTAGTTTCTCAAAGCCTTGAATATTATGATCTTATTTAATAAACTGTATATTCTTTTTGAAAATATTACCAAGAAGGATAGCGCTACAATAACCGCAAGAACTGCTATAAACGTTAATAATCTCAAGTCGCGAGTGAGACAACAAAAATACCCATAAGCAAATCCAGTAAGTGAGATTATAACTAAAGCCAGGAAGCCGCAGAGCCTATCTAAAAATACAGTAGCAAAGACTGCTGAGCTATCCTTTGTATGTAATGACAAATCTATAGTCCTAGCTATATCTCCTCCGATAGTAGAAGGCAAAAAGACATTAAAGAATAGCCCGCCACAATGAGAAATAAGGATCCTCTTAAACGGCAAATCTCTCTTTAATGTCTTCAGCAAAACGCTCCATCTGACCACTCCTAAAAACACAACGAACAAAAACAACAAAATCGCATAAACAAAATAAGAAAGCTCAGCTGAGAGTATGCAAGAAATCGTCTGCTTAATATCGATACGAGTAAACAAAAATACTAAAAGTAAAACAGAAACACAAATTTTAACTAATAGACTAATATAATTTTTCAATTTGACCGCTTCATCATTTTTTGTTCTACTTTTCGGATAAGTATTGTTCAGCTAAATGTGCTGCTACTGCCCCTTCGCCGCAAGCAGTAACTATTTGTTTAAAAGGCCTTTTTCTGCAATCGCCACAGGCAAAGACACCTTTGTTTTCTGTCATCATCTCTTCATTGGTCGCTATATATCTGTCGCTATCTAAGATAAGATCATCTTTAATGAATTGAGTATTGGGACTATGGCCAACAAAAATAAACACTCCGGAACAATTAATATCTTCTTCTTGATTTGTCTTTACATTCTTAACTCGAAGCTTCTGGACCGTATTCTCTCCCAAAACCTCAACGCCCACAGAATTTAAAATAAATTCTATCTTAGGATTATTATTAGCTCTTTCCTGCACGATTCCACTGGCGCGTAGGGCGTCTCTGCGATGTATTATCTTTACCTTCTTGGCAAACTTAGTCAAATAGAACGCCTCTTCCAAAGCTGTATCCCCGCCGCCTACCAGCACGACTTCTTTGTCTTTAAAGAACGGCGCATCACATACTGCACAATAGGAAACACCCTTGCCGATAAACTCATCCTCTCCCTTAAGTCCCAATTTTTTTGGCTCAGCACCTGAAGCTATGATCAATGCCTTGCATTTATAATTAAAGGCCTCTTCTACTACAATAGAAGAATTCCCCGCCACAGCTATCTGATTATCTTTATAACTAATACTGGTCACTTCCTTAAATTCATCCAGCTCCACATCTTTTAATTCTTTCACTTGTCTAACCATTGCCAAAACTAGATCTTTCGAGCTTGTCTTAAAAGCACCGGGATAATTCTCAACTGTTTCAGTTAAGTTGATTTGTCCTCCAGGCTGAGATTTTTCAATCACCTTTGTGCGCAATTTAGATCTGCCGCAATATATCGCTGCGGTAAGCCCTGCTGGACCAGCTCCTATTATTATAACATCATACATTTTTCTTGTTCTTTCGCTAAATATGAAGTTCGCGCTACGGGAAAAGCACTAACACTTTTGAAACCCAAGCTAAATGCGAAATCGCTTAAAACTTTAAATTCATCTGGTGTATAAAATTTCTTCACGGGATATTGCTTTAGAGACGGCCTTAGATACTGTCCTAAAACCAACATGTCACAATTAACGCTGCGTAAATCGACCAAAGCCTGTTTTAAATCGTCTTCGCTTTCCCCTAAACCTAACATAATTGATGACTTTGTCGTCTGATTTGGATTGATTGCTTTTATATCTTTTAATACCTTTAAACTACGGCTATAATCTGCTCTATCCCGAATTCGAGGATAAACCCTTTCTACTGTTTCTAAGTTATGGGCTATTATTCCTAGGCTCTGCCTCAGCACTATTTCTAAAGATTCTTTAGAGCCATTAAAATCGGGTATCAATACCTCAATTTTAACATCTGTATTATGCTTTTTAATTGCTTTTATGGTTTCAGCAAATTGCACAGCACCGCCGTCAATTAAATCATCACGCGTCACAGAAGTAATAACTACATACTCTAAATTATAATATTTTACGGCTTGCGCTATTCTTAACGGCTCTTCACTGTCTATAGCAAACTGACCTTTGTCAGATACAGAAAAATATTCAACATTACAAAACTTACAATTTCTCGTACAGCGATTGCCTAAAATCAAAAATGTCGCGTGTCTTTTCGAAAAACAATCTGAGCTATTAGGGCACTTTGCGCTATGGCATACAGTATTGAGTTTAAATCTTTCTTTTATGGAGCGAGAGAATTCTAAAGCTTCCCTTGAGGGCAATTCTTGCCTAAACCAAACCGGCAACCTATTATTCATTTATCTATTATGGTTTCTGATGAAGTTACTGATTGAACGATCATATGTCTGCTCAACACTATCAGAAAAGTAACAGGCAGGAAGCTGATCACTTTTCCTGTGATAGGCTAAACACTCGCAGCAAATACCTTTCCTAGAACAAGGTTCATAACTGCAATTACAATCTTTAAGATTTTTTTCTTTATTGACGCAATTCTTCATTCTTTCCCTCTATTACTCTGTTTAAACTTTTTCTTTATCTCCAACTTCTTTATAAAATTCGCGTAATCCACAATGAGCTTGCCTTTAAGATGATCTACCTCATGCTGCAAGGCTATGGATAACAGATCATCAGCCCAGAGCGATGTCTTTTTATTGAATTCATCCAAACCTTCAATAAATATCTGTTTTGCCCTCTTTACCTTAACAGATATTCCCGGCACGCTCAAGCAACCCTCTTCCATAATAGCGGTGCCTTTTTTTGTCTTGATTTTGGGATTAAAAAGTTTAAATAATCCCTGGCCGACATCAATTATTACAAGCTGCTTATTTATGCCCACCTGCGGAGCGGCCAATCCGATGCCGCCATTAGAATACATAATATCAGCCATTTTATCTGCCAAGGCCTTCTCGTCTTTGCTGACAGATTTAAATGGTCTGGATCGCTTTCTAAGGACCTTATCTCCGTAGATATGAATCCTTAACTCTGTTTCTTTCATCAACCTTAACTATCCTCATCTTAGCTTTTTTTAATTCCTTATCATCCACTAAACCATAGCAAAGAACTATTAGCTTGTCTCCAGCCTGACCGGATCTTGCTGCAGGACCGTTTAAACACACCACTCCAGAACCGCCCTTCGCCTTTATCGCATATGTCTCAAGCCTCGCGCCATTGTTAAGATTTAAAACCTCCACTTTTTCATGAGGAACGATACCTGCCTCTTCCATAATCTTGGCATCCAATGTAATACTGCCTTCATAATAAAGCTCTGCCTTGGTAACTTTTAAACCGTGTATTTTTGATTTACAAAAAATATGAAGCATATTTATTCCTCCAGCTTCTTAATAACTTCCTGGGCAAATTCTTCTGCACTAGATGGACCATCGCCAGTGATTATATTTCCATCCACCTCTACAGATTTACCAGTATAATTTGCGCCTTTAGATTCTAATCTATGTGATTCCGACTTCCATACGGTAGCCTTTTTACTTTCCAATATGCCGGCGTTAGCTAATGTTACAGGTGCTATACAAATAGCTGCTACTATTTTATCATCCCTATCCATACTTTTAGCTAGTTCCTGAGCATTAACATCATCCCAGAATGCCTGCGCGCCCACTCCACCCACAAATATTATCGCCTCGTAATCAGAGGCACGGGCCGCCGTAACCAAAATATCGACTTCTACGCTCATGCCTAACATTCCCTTTGCTGTACCTAAGCTTGATGATGCGACTACGACTTCGTATCCTTTGCTTGTCAGCATGTTAAAAGGCACCTTAAATTCTTCATCGCGAAATCCATTACTAGCCACTACCATCAAGACTTTTTTAGAATCAGCACTGGAATTCGCATTAAAACTAAAAAAATGCAACATGCATAACGGCAAGACTGAAAATATAAGAAATATCTTTTTCATCTCTTCTTCCTCATCATATTATATGTTTCATTTGCTATCATCAGTTCTTCGTTAGTATGAATAACTAAGAACTTTACATTCAATTTCTTCAAGAAAGAAAGTAAGCCACCATAAGAGATCATTCTTCTTATTTCAATATTTTCTCCTATGCCAGCTGTAAATACAACCGCATCTACTCCACCCATAACCGCCATATAAGAACCAATATATTTTCTAATGCTATAAGCAAACAACCTGATAGCAATTTTAGCTCTCTTGTGCCCTTTCTCGGCTGCTCTGACAAGAGTTCTCATATCATTACTTACACCTGATACGCCTTTTAACCCACTCTGCTTATTAAGTATCTCCTGCATCTCATAAGGTCCAATCTTGTCTCTTTGCATAATATACAAGACCGCTGCCGGATCTATATCTCCAGAACGAGTGCCCATTACCAATCCTGCCAAAGGAGTAAAACCCATACTAGTATCCAAAGACTGTCCGTGTTTCACTGCACAAATGCTGCAACCATTACCTAAATGGCAAGTGATTAACTTCAACTTGTGAAGTGAGCGACCAAGCTTTTTTGCGGCCTCTCTGGCCACATACTGGTGGCTCATTCCGTGAAAACCGAACTTTCTCAAGTTATATTCCTTGTAGTATTTATACGGTATGGCATACAGATACGCGCGAGGAGGGATAGTTTGATGAAAAGCGGTATCAAAAACAGCCACCTGATGTACACTAGACAGCAACTCCTGGCATGCTTCAATTCCCGCAATATTGGCAGGATTGTGCAAAGGAGCGAGTTTTGAACATTCCTTTATTTTAGCAAAAACATCATTAGTGATTAAAGTAGGTTTTCTAAAATACTCTCCTCCGTGAACTACACGGTGTCCGATAGCGTTGATATTTCTGTAGGAAAAATTCTTTTGCTCTAAGACATCTAACACTTTCTTAATTGCTTGCCTATGGTTTCTAATTGAAGAACCTTTTTGACCTATACACTCCACGAGGCCACTAGTGATTAAGACAAAATCTTTTTGGTTATCAATCCAGATGACTCTAAAAAGGCTATATTTTACCGAGGAACTCCCGCAATTTAAAACCAGTATCATCAATTCTTTGTTCTGTTTATTAACCATCTTTTTTTTGCGCCCTTATCGCGGTTGCGGCCACGCAATCTACCACATCTTCAACGCTACAACCTCTGGATAAATCGCTACAAGGAAAATTTAGTCCCTGCAGCAACGGACCTATGGCTCTGGAGCTTGTAAGCCTTTGAACTAATTTATAAGATATATTTCCGGACTCTAAATTTGGAAAGATTAAAATATTAGCCTTGCCAGCAATTATCCCATCCGGGTCTTTAATCTTTGCGACTTCCGGAACAATAGCGGCATCTACCTGCAATTCGCCATCTATGATTAAATCCGGCGCTATCTGTTTTGCTAAATTAGAGGCTTCTTTCATTTTTTCCACGAATCTTCCGGAGGCTGAATCTTTTGTAGAATAACTAAGCATAGCAACTCTAGGTGTTATGTCTAATAAATCCTTAGCCAGCTCCGAAGTGCAAACCGCGATATTTGCTAACTGCCTAGGAGAAGGATCGGGAATTATCCCGCAATCAGCAAATAATAAAACACCATTTTCTCCATAAGTGCAATTCGGAATAGACATAATAAAACAACTCGACATTACAGAAAATCTCTTGTCCAGACCCAAACATTGAAATGAAGCCCTGGCTACATCTGCCGTAGTGTGCGCAGCCCCAGCGACAAAACCATCAGCCAAGCTCTGCTTAACCATCATCGCAGAATAAAATAGAGGATCGGACATTATCGCATGGGCTTCTTCCTGTGAAATCCCCTTATTCTGCCTAGAGGCAAAATAGGAATCCGAGTATTCTTTCAATTTCTTCTTATCCAATTCTCCTTTTTTGAGAACTATTAATTTAGCTATGCCCTCAGACTTAATTATCTTCACAGCCTCAATTACGCGTGAGTCTTCACCCTCTGGCAGTATAATTGTCTTTTGGTTCTTCTTAGCTCTTTCTCTTATTTCTTTGACAATGTTCATTTTCTTAGTATCTTAAATATTGCTGTCGATTGTCGATTTAAGCTCGCTTTTGGAGACTGCTCCAACTATCTGCTTAACAACTGACCCATTCTTAAACAACATTAAGGTGGGAATAGACATTATACCAAAGTTTGTGGCTGTGTTTGCCGCTTCTTCTACATTTAACTTGGCAAATTTTACTTTTCCTTCGTATTCCTTGGATATCTCTTCAATAACCGGAGCAACCATTTTGCAGGGACCACACCACTCTGCCCAAAAATCTACCAGAACTGGTTCCTTAGAATTAACTACTTCGGAATTAAAATTGCTGTCATTCAGATGCAAAACACTCATCGCGCTTACTCCTCCCCTAAAAGATTAATAATGTTTGAAACTCTAAATTTAACATAAAAGCTTAAGCCTTTCAAGTTCTTTCATCCATTAAAAATAAACAAACCGTAGCTATTCTAGCGCAGAGAAATCTTCTCTAAAAAATCTGTGACCTGTTTCGTATTTTTTAGATAAAATTTTGCCAATGACTTTCTTTTAGCATCACCCACAAAAATCCCTATGCCCTTCCTTGTCAAAACTTTAAAAGCGTCTTCATCCGTAATGTCATCTCCCAGATATATAGGCAGATAAGTAGTTGTGGAACTTTTTTTTCTGAAATACTTTATGAGCCACAAAACTATCTTACCCTTATTCCAGTCGATCTTGGGCTTCATCTCTACAACCTTTTTTCCATGCGAGATTCTCACCTTCCCCTGCTTTACGTAACTAGCTGTCGCCTCATCTATAATTTTAAAAACTTTCCTTACCCGGTTCTTGCTTTTCTCTAAACGATAATGGACGCTTAAAGTCAAACCCTTATGTTCAATAAGTATCTTTGAATATCCCTCTAGCCTACTAACTAGCTGTTTATGAATTGCGTCCAAATGTTTTTTGAATACTGAGGCCTTTATATTGAAGTATTTTAAACCGGGACCCTCTAGCTCCAAACCATGATTGCCCGCATAGACAATGCCTTTTATTCCTACCATTTTTTTTACATTCTTCAAGGACCTGCCGCTGACTACAGCGACCCTGCTCCATCTCTTTTTTACGAGCTTCTTTATGACTAATCTATTTTCCAAAGGGAGCGTTGCTAGCTCCGGCTTCTTTACTATAGGGGTCAACGTCCCGTCGTAGTCAAAAAATAAAAAAACGACTTTGGCTCTCTCAAAACGCCTAAAAAAATCTTCCTGGCAATCAAACAAATACTTCATATCTTCTCAAGGTTTAGATGCTTTAGAAATCCTACGCGGTATGTAATAATAGGGAAGCATAATAGCATATATGAATAGCTATTTCAATAATTTTAAATCTACAGAGCAATGCGGATATGTTAATTTAAGCCTAAAATACGCAGGCCTTCTATTGCTCTTTCATCATTAGAATCAAGTTGGAGGGATTTTTGGAATGCCTCTTCCGCCCTTACTCTCTCTCCAGTAAAAAGATAAGCCAGGCCAAGATTTGAATTTAATTTAGAACTTGCGGGATTTAACCTTACTGCTATTTCAAGATTATCTCTGGCCAAGCTAAACTTTTTTTCATTAAAGTAGATCCCCGCCAGATTCTGATACGATTGCCAAAGATTGGGATTGAATTCTACCGCCTTTTTATAGTTCCGAACTGCGTCCTGAGATCTATCCATCTGCTGATAGGTGTAAGCAAGATTATGGTAAGCATCGGCATAATTAGGTTTTATCCTTATGGCCATCTGGAATTCAGCTGCTGCGGTTTCCAGATTTCCCTGGCGAGAATAAACATCGCCTAAATTATTATGAGCGTTGGGGCTACTAGGTGAAGTTTTAGCGGTAGCTATCCATAAGTTATCTTCGTTTTTCCAATCTATGTTTCTGGTAATTGTTCTACTCAAAAGACCAATTATGACTAAGGAGAAAAGAATCCACGTAGCAATTTTTAGGTTTTTGGTCTCGCTTAATTTTTTAATCCCCAAGGCTACAATAATAAAAATTCCAACAGTACCCAAATAAACATAACGCTCAGCTACAATCCAGGAAATACCTAAAGGCGTAAGGGTTGGTAACAGGCTAATTAAAAAGAAAGATGGCCAAAAAAAGAATCGACGATCACGTATGAAACCATAAACTATTATTCCTAAAAAGATGATAAAAATTATGAGTCTAAAAATATATTGCGCCTGGCTAAAAGTCATCTCTGAATGATACAAAGTAAGATCTTTGGGCCAAAAGATAAGTTCAAGATAGGAAGTAATAGCGATTGGAATTTGAATAAAAGGATTAAGAATCTGTGGCTTTTGATAGTGAACTATTTGCAGATCTGTTATTCTTTGACCAATCTTACCAAGGTAAATTAATCCCCAAATGAGGCTTAAAATAAAAAAAGGAATTAAATCTCTCCAATTCTTGCGGATGTTTCCAAAGGAAATTATAAAAACCAAAAGGATTAAAGGAAGGACCATTGCATTTGGACAAGAGGCAAGGCTAAGTATAAAGCTAAATATTGAAACCAAAAACAATTTTTTATTTTTCTTGGATAGAATATATGTCAAAAGAGCAAAAATTAAGAAAAAGCTATATTGAGGATACGTCCCTCCGGAAATCCAACTAACAGCCTCTGCCTGTATGGGGTGCACAGCTAAAATAGAACAAGTAAAGAATGCTGTTTTGGAACCAATCAAAATACTCAACAAAATATAGACAATCAAAACTGTACCGAGGTGAAAATAAATATTAAGTAGCCTGTAGAAAATTGGGGTTCGACCAAAAATCTTATTGATTATGAAATAAAATAATGGCCGCAAAAAAGAGCTAGGCTGCCTGAAAAAATAATTTACATCACCAAGCTCTTCATTTTTTAGGATACTTGGGATATCGTCGGAAACAAAATCACCTTTGAGGCAATTTCCATAGGCTAGACAAACGAGCAGAGTAAGAAAAACCAAGACTTTCCAGTTTTTTTGTAACCAAATCTTAAAATTCAAAAGATTTATTTGCTTTGTAACTTCTCTGGAGAAATATAATCGCCGTGTTGTTTCTGAGCCTTAAGCAAACGTTCCTTCTGTTGACTTAACACTTCAAAAACCGCCTTAGGGCAACCAGAAACATTTTCTTTATGAAACTTTACAACCCGGTCGATCTTGGCTAAGTTTTCGGGAACGCGGATTGTGAACTGTTTTATATAATCTTCTTTAGAATAATCCTTATTCAGAATCTGTTTAAACAGAGCTTTTAAATCTTCATATTCAGGAATCAAGCCCGTCGGACCTTCCAATACCCCCACTTCGCTATGTACGCGCAGTTCCATCCACTTTACCCAAACATGCTTATCCCTGACTCCGTTCAAGAACTTACCTTGTTTATCTCTTAAGAAATAGTTGACGCCGAAAACGACAGGAGGGTTTTTAAGTTTCTTGCCGAACTCTAAATTATTCTCTACATACTTGCCCAAAGAGATAGAGACAAAATCCTGGATGCTCATAAGATTGATTTCGGGGACTCCTTCTTTGCCAATAGTGGCAAAGGTCGTCTCAGTCTCTAAAGCAGCGCCATAAGCAACAATGCCGTGTTCCCAATCAAAACCCTGTTGGACCGGAACATAGCTCTTGGCATCTCTGCCACCATACATTATTCCGGACAACTCTACTCCAGTAGGATTATTCAATTCAGGGTCAGCATTTTCTAATGCCTTTAATGTCACGGCGTAACGAGCATTTTTGTGGGCATGCGGTATTTTATTACCCTGGCTATCGGTTTTACCTTCTTGCCAATTACCAGAGAAGTTCACTCCTTCTTTTGGAACTTCACCTTTCATGCCTAACCAGTAAGGATTTCCCTTATTTACTAAAATATTGGAAAAAATAACCTCGCCAGGCGTGGTGAGCACTTTAAATATTGCCGGATCATCATCAGGATTGACATTCTGGATAATACCGAATATCCCGGCTTCAGCATTTACTGCTTTGACTTTGCCGTCAATATTACGAAAGTAAGCAATATCATCACCTAAAATTGTCTCTCCGGGAAGCATGGCTGTAGAAGTCTTGCCGCAGGCACTGGGGAAAGCACCGGCCAAATAAGTTTTACGGTTATTGGGGCCGTGCACGCCTACTAATAACATATGTTCTGCAAGCCATCCTTCTCTATCAGCTTTGCGGATAGTTAGCCGAAGCGCAAGCTTCTTTAAGCCAATTGTATTACCAGCATACTGGGTATTCACACTATAAATCATGTCTTGAGTATAATCAATATATATTCTCTTTTTATCTACTTCTGTACTGACCATGTCCTCACTCATATTTCCTGCTGAATGCAAAATGCAGAAAAGTTCCAACTCAGACATCTTCTGCGTAAACATTTTATACGCCGGCCGATAAAGCAGGTCTTTACTATGAGCTACATACCACGAATCCGTACATTGAACGCAAGGAATGCTAAAAACAGAATCCGTAGGCCCTAAAGAAAGAAAGCGCACAATCATCGTACGTCCTTTCATGGCACCTTTAAGTAATCCTTTGACTTCTTTTAAACCTTCTTCTCGCTCAATCTGATTCAAGGCCTTGCTTAAGTTGTCATCTTTAGGCACCAGATATTTAGTAGCCTCTCTATCCCGTCCCTGATCATGTATGCCGTCAAAGTGGTAGGTATGACCTGAAATTTTTAATGGCTTCTCTTCACCGACTGCCACTGCTTGCTTGCGCACATAGGCTTTATCCTCGGCGGAGTCGCTGCAGATAAATATCTTATCCGGATTACAGAGTTCTGCCGACTCAGAAACAAACTGATGTACTTTAGGATTATCTATCGCACACAGCTTCTGATAATTAAGCTCGTCTAATTTAGATTTTAGTGTTTCCAAAGAATTTTTCAAAGCCATAGTTACTTCTCCCTTTAAAGTGTTAAGTAAAATTAGTAGTTAATAAAAAATGGTAAGCAAAATTACAGAGTCCCGAATTGTACGCCAGTCGAGTTTCGCAAGGTCGGACAATTCAATTACTTATGCCGTTTTACCGCAGAAGGACGCGACGGCTAGAAATATCAATCAACAAGCCGTTCCAATAAAACTACCTACGTTTACTAATAAAATACTCCAAATCTTTCATGACCTGGTCAGCAGAAATTAACCCGCTCAAATTTTGCACTTCAGCTTGTGGAACAATTCTGAAATCCAAATAATACCAGCCACCAGAAATTACTCCAGTTGTGCCGCCATAGGTTGTTGAAGTTGCAGAACCATAAATAGAACTACCTATGGCTGTCGCACTTCCTGTTGTATATGTTGTCTGAGGGGTTGAGATGACGTGATCCGTTGTAATATTTGAACCGTCCACAATCACAAAGAATTTTTCTCCGCGCCGTTTTGTAATGTCGGCAGCACGATACATCGCGATTTTCTCTAAATTTGACCAATCTTTAGGCCATGCTTCCCCTACCCTCACTTGATACCGATATTCCCCTAATTGTTCATCCTCATAACCGATGACAGATTTTCCTGGGCCAGGGATATAACTTCTTTGGCGATACTTTAACTGTGTCGACCATGAAGCACATCCGTTAAAAATCAAACAGGCAAGAAGGACTACGGCTATATGATTCCGCATTTTCATCTTCATCAAAATTTCATTAGTTTTCTTCTGCTCAATTTTTCTTCAATCTTATCGAAAAAATAATCATCATAGTCAACGGCCTTTTTTAAGGCCCCTATCAAATCTGAAGCATCATATTGAGTGACAGCATTGATTGGAAATATGCTACCACAGTAATGCGAATGAAATATATCGACAAATTTCTGCAAATCAACCCAGAATGCTTGCTCATCCTGAATGCAAAATTGCCCATAAGCTCTATTTGCTAAAAATGTTTTCAAATCATTGTGGGCAATAATTTTTCGTCTTGCATCAACGACTTTTACTCGAAACGATTTTAATTTGCCAGCCAATTGCTTAAGTTCCTCACTCTTACATTTCGGATAAGGGATGCAATCCACTAAATACATGACTGAC
>CAZFPS010000048.1:0-14250 GCA_964520705.1 uncultured Planctomycetia bacterium
CCTGCAATGTTTTAAATGCCAAATATCATGAGAGGGAAGCTCATATTGTCGCTCAGGCGGGTAGATATAAAGCCGTAACTATCGCCACAAACATGGCTGGTCGAGGAACAGATATTGTGTTGGGTGGCAATCCTGAATTCATGGCCAAGAATATTGTCAAAGCTAAAGGCTTGGAGCTTGATTCTGAAGAGGGAAGGCAAGAATTTGAGACAGAGTTTAAAAAGATTAAGCCCGAAGCAGACAAGGAACATAATCAAGTTGTAGAGGTTATGGGGTTGCATGTAATCGGAACAGAGAGACATGAAGCCAGGCGCATAGATAATCAGCTGCGTGGTCGTTCCGGCAGGCAAGGTGATCCCGGGTCATCTAGATTTTATATTTCTTTGGAAGACGATTTGATGAGATTATTCGGTTCCGTCAGATTAATCGGCATAATGGATAAATTAGGTATGCAGGAGGGCCAGGTTATCGAGCATCCCTTGATTACTAAATCTATCGAGACAGCGCAAAAGAGAGTAGAGACGTTTAACTTTGAAATAAGAAAGCAGATTTTAGAGTACGATAATATTATGAATATTCAAAGAGAGATAATCTACTCTCAAAGAAGAATGGTTTTGGAGAATTCTGATATAAGAGAAAATATTATAGATATGGTCAATGATGTCTTTGATGCAGGAATAGACTTGTATATTCAAAAGAATCTTAATCCGGATAATTGGGATTTTACAGGCCTGGAGACTTGGTTGTTTTCAGAATTCGGCCCGAGTGTCAAAGTAGATAAAGATAAAATTTCCGGAATACAGAGTTATGAAGAATCTAGACAGTATTTACAGGATGAGGTTATGCGTGCTTATCAGGAAAAAGAACAGGCTATTGGTCAAGAGCATATGCGCCACTTAGAACGCATGATCACGCTCCAGGTAGTAGATATGCGTTGGAAGGAGCACCTCTATACTATGGATTCTTTAAGGGAAGGCATAGGCCTTAGAGCTTATGGTCAAAAGGACCCTTTAATCGAATATAAGAATGAAGCCTATATAATGTTTCAGCAGCTTATAGAACGCATCAAGAAAGAAGTTGTGGAGTTCTTATTTAGGATTAAGGCTGTAGAGGATAAGGGATTCAGGGCTGTGTTTAAGTCTCTACCGGTAGAATTAGTGCATAAAGAGTTTTCCGGTATCTCTAGAAAAAAGGCAACTGCTCCAGAGGCCCAATCTTCTCCAGAGCAGGCTGCGCCTGCAAAAGAAGCCACTCCTCCTATAAAAAGAGATCAACCTAAGGTTGGCCGGAATGATCCCTGTCCTTGCGGCAGCGGGAAAAAATATAAAAAGTGCTGCGGTAAATGATAATCAAGACAATTTTTCTCTGCCTATTAAGTTCACTTCTTTTATTCCTTTCATTTCCCACATTCAATATTTCTTATTTAGCCTGGTTTGGCTTCTTGCCTTTATTATTTGCACTAAAAGATAAGACAAAGAGGTCTGCTTTTTGGTTATCCTATTTGTGCGGATTTGCATTTTTTATCTCTATTCTATATTGGTTGGTGCATGTTACCTTGACAGGCTTGATTATTTTATGCCTATACCTGTCTTTTTATTTCGCTTTCTTTGGATATTTCTTTGTCGGTTTTAAAAAGAGACTTTCTGGTTTTAATATCCCAATCATTATTTTATTATCTGCCGTTTGGGTTATCTTAGAATATTTGCGCTCGCAACTACTTAGCGGATTCCCTTGGGCACTTCTGGGCCATAGTCAGTACCTTAATATCCCAGTCATACAAATCGTAGATATAACAGGAAGCTTAGGTTTGTCGTTTCTCGTGATTTTGGTTAATTTATGTATATTCGAGGTAGTTAAGTCAATATCGTTAAGAGACTTTAAATCAGCAATTAGAATTTCAATAATTTTGGTGTTGATATTTGTAATTATTTATGGCTATGGTTCTTATTCCATTAAGAAGTATTCGCTAAGAAGTAAAAAAGTTTTAGATGTTTCTCTGCTTCAAGGCAATATTCCTCAAGAGGCCAAGTGGGCGAATATATTCCGCTCAAGGATAAAGCAGATTTATTTTGACCTAACACGTCAGTGCCTGGAAGATAACTCCGATTTAATTATTTGGCCGGAGACAGCCTACCCGGACTATTTTACCGATGAAGATAAAGGCGCGTTTGATCCGCTTATTGAATTATCAAGTGATATTCAAAAGCCGATTTTATTTGGAGCCGTATTAGAGCAACAAGAGAAATTTTTTAACGCAGCGATATTAACCTCTAGAGATTCATCCCGATGGACTTCCTATAAAAAGATACACCTGGTTCCTTTTGGAGAGTACTTGCCTTTAAGAAAGCGCCTGCCATTTTTAGTAAAGTTTGTGCCCATAGAGGATTTTGACGCAGGCAGAGAGTTTGTGGTATTTAGTGTAGAAAATAAACAAAGAAGTCCGGTATCATTTGGAGTGTTGATTTGTTTTGAGGATACTATATCAGAGCTGGCCAGGCAATTTAGATTAAAAGGGGCGGATTTCTTAGTTAATGTCACCAACGACGCCTGGTTTAAACAGACCTCCAGCCCTTATCAGCACTTACAGTCTTCTGTGTTTAGGGCCATAGAGAATAGAGTCTATGTGCTGCGCGCAGCAAATACAGGTATAACTTGTATTATAGATAATTGCGGCAGAATTATTAAGCAGGTTAAGGATAAAGAAAATAGAGATATATTTGTTAAAGGCTATGTGAGTGGAGAAGTTAGAAAGCAAGATACCTTGAGTATTTACAGCCAGTTCGGAGATATATTTATATTGTTTTGCGGTTTGTATATTTTATGGTTTGCTGTTTATATCAGAAGACAATTATGGTATGATAAATCCAGACGATGCGTTTAAATAAGAAGAGCTTTACGCTTATTGAGATACTAATCGGCACAGCAATAATGATAATCGTTATCGGTATGGTCTATACTATTTTTAGCGGTACTTTAGGTTATTGGAAGAGGGGCTATGGACTGGCCAGCAGACAGCAGGCCGCTAGAACCCTTATTAGCCGTATGACCGGTAATATCTCCAGCCTATTTATTTCCACACCTAGAAATATCTATTGCTTTGGATCAAAAGAAAAGTTTTATTTTATCTTTGCATCCATAAAAGGCTCAGAAGGTGATCTTGCCGAGATGGGATATGAATTTATCCCAACAGATAACACCATAGCCTTTTCTTATCAGGAGAGAGCGGATTTCGATTTTGACACTTACGATTCAAAAAAAACAATGGCCATAAATATATTAGGGCTCAACTTTAGCTACTTAGACAAACAGGGCAGTTGGCTGGACGAGTGGGATAGCCGCCAAGGCGGAGAACAAGAAGAAGACCCACCACAGGCTATAAAAATTTCTTTTGATATAGAAAATAACGATTTTCCAGACAAGAAAGAGACTTTTGAGACAGTGGTGGAACTGCCCATAAGGACAAAGTATCAATGAAGACGCAATTTATGCCATGTAATGTTTACCTTTATTCCAACAATATGCGTTGGTACTTAGGAAAGGTCTCAACGAAGCTAAAAGAGCTGAGCCAGAAACATAAATTGCTGTCTGAATTTGTCCCGCACCTTCTTAGTATTAAATAAGCTCAAAAGATAACTCTTTAGCCATGGGAATATGTAAAAGGTGCGGGATTAATTTACGCTTATTATTTATGTTCACTACGTTCCATAAGTGATGCGCTGATTAGAAAAGGAGAATATATGAACTTAAATTTTTTCTTAACAAAAAAGACTTCCATGAAACAATTGCTTCATTTTACCAGACAGCTTTCTATACTTATAGGCGCAGGTACCCCTTTGATAAAATCTCTGCATACCATTTATGAGCAGTTGCCAGAGAGTTATTTTAGAGAAGTAATAAGAAAAATAATCAAGGATATAGAGGAAGGCAGTTCTCTATCAGTTGCTCTAAGTAAATATCCTCAAACCTTCTCTATTCTTTTTGTGAATATGGTAAAGGCCGGAGAAGTTGGGGGGTTGTTGCCATCCATATTAAAGAGAGTAGATCACTTTTTAAATCACAGCTATAGATTAAAGCAGAGAGTTAAATTGGCGACTATGTATCCGGCGTTTGTGTTGATTATTGCGGTTGTAGTCTTGACCATACTGATCGCTTTCGTGGTTCCTAGTTTTGTTAAAATTTTTGCAGACCTAGGAGGAAAGCTGCCTACAGCTACGCAGATATTAATAAACATTAGTTTTGTATTTAATCGTTTTTGGTATTTAATACCGTTTGTTTTTATTCTTTTTGTTGTTTTGTTCCAGATTAGTAAAAGTAATCTTTCTTTGAAGATGTTTATGGATAGGATTAAGTTGCGTCTTCCCATAATCGGGCATTTAATTTTGAATATCGAGATAGCTCGCTTTAGCCGGCTATTAGGGACACTGCTTATGTCTGGAGTACCTATACTAGAATCACTGGAAATTACCGCGGATACCAGCGAGAACTGTTTATTTTCTGAAGCAGTTACGGCTTCTAGAAAGAATATAGAGAAGGGCTCTGATGTCTACACCTCTATGGAAGAGCACAATATATTTCCCAAGATATTGACCAGAATGGTGAACGTCGGCGAGGAGTCCGGGCAATTAGATAAGATTTTGCTGCAGATTGCTGATGAGTATGAGGAAGAGGCAGAGGATGCCATAAATAGTCTTACGTCTCTGCTCGAGCCATTATTAATCGTAGTTATGGGAATTATTGTGGGTTTTATTGTAGTTGCTTTATTCTTTCCTATATTTACTATGGGAAGTTTAGTACAATAATTCTTAGTTCCAAAGTTAAATACAGAGATTATCGCCTCATTAGATCCATTTTCGCTACTGCAAGGTTTAGGCGGTACATATTTAACTCTCAATGGCAGAGGACACTTCCGCTAGTCTTTTATACTGCGTTGAGCAGTAGTTAAACATATTGATAAATTTATTCTTACCTATACAGAATAAGATATAGTCTAGGTGTCGATTATACTTATCCGCAGGTTTCTATTTGAATGAACCAGAGAATAATGAGACAGAGTAATCTTAAAGGTTTTACTTTAGTAGAGGTAATGATCGCCTTGATTATTTTAGGTATAGGTATATCGCTGATCTATACAATTTTTCCTATAGGCATACGAATTTCTAGAGAAGTGCAGACTTTGGGGAAGATCTCTTTCTTTGCCCAGAAAAAACTCGAAGAATTAAAGACTAGTAATGAGACGCTGTCGGATTCTCTCGGGGAGGAGTCTGGTTTTAACTGGACGGTTAAGGTTGAAGACTTTAATACCGAAGATAATATAGCCTTAAAGAAAGTACAGCTGGACGCAAAATGGCAACAGGGTCAGAGAGTAAGAGAAAAGAAATTCGTTACTTACTTTAAATATTAGCTATGAAATTAATCAACAAAAAAAGCCAGGCTACGCTTTTGGTGTTGACTGTTTTGGGAGTTGTTTCAGTAATAGGAGTAACTTTCTTATATATGAGCCAGACTCAATTAAGAGGGGCCAATACCTATGTTTACAGGCTGCAGACAAAGTACTTAGCCGAGGCCGGCATCAATCACGCAAAAGAGATCTTAGGGTTTGATAAACAGGGAGTAAGGATAGATTCTCATGACGATATCTGGAAGACGGCTTTTCAGGGAACAGAAGTTGACTTAGATAGCGATGGCCAGGCTGAGTCAAAGTGGTTTTATGTTGAGGATGATCAAGGAAATGGCATAGGTAGATACGCCGTATTAGTTAAAGATGAAGCAGGAAAGATCAACATAAATTCTGCCGGAAGACACAATGGGTCCGGACCTATTGAAGGCTATAGCACTTTTGAAGTTAGCTTAAAAAAGTTTTTTGATAATCTGGGCTTAAGCGGAGAGTATCTAACTGATCAGATTCTAAATTATCGATATGGAGAAGATGGTAAACCCGGCGCCAGAAACAATGATGATAACAATAACAATGCTTATTTAGAAGGAGACCTTGTGGATAATGATGCCGATGGGATCATAGATGAGGTTGGGGAGGGAATTGATGAGCCGGATGAATTTGATATTGATAACCCTAAAGGAGACGACCGCCCGTTTTTAGTGATAGATGAGCTAAAAAAGACAGAAGGTGTATCTAATAACATTTTTGAAGATGTCTCTAGATTTATTACCGTCTCTTCTAAAGAGAGGGAGATAAACGTGGATGGGGCGTTACGTCAAAATGTTAACTATACCAAGTCAGATAACCTGCTAAAAATTATGCTAGATAGAGGCGTAGCTGGTTGTTGGCAGAAAGCCGCAAATATATCTGACAGTCTAGACAAAAATGTTGTCAGGACAACGGTGTTTAAACACTATAATCTGCTTGAGACTATTGCCGGAGGGCCTGCCGGAGACTGGGATTGGGTAGATGATCACTATGAATGTAATATACCCGGGGGAGAAGGAATTTGGTCTTGGCAAAATCTTCCATTTAGCGACGGAGACTACTATTGTTTTATCTATGGGATAGCCGATGAGCCAGTTGGCGATGTCCGCATCGATGAAGTAGTGCAAAAGGGCATGCAAAGCGGAGATGCCTTTATTATGACAGAGAATAGGAAAGTGACAGTAGAAAATGGAAGCTTTAGTCTTTCTGTGCAAAATAGAGAGGCCTTTGGAAAGACTTGTTACTTTGGATATATAGAATTGGTTCCCCAGGATAGTTCCGCGTTGTTATCTAAAGAGTTTCACGGCGTTGAAACCGTGCGTATTAATGAAATCATGGTAAGGCCAAAAGTAAGTATTGATACAACTCCGTCTTCTGCGCCAGGAGGTCTTTGGATCTGGCAGAGTGGCCTATATGTCAATTCGCAACCAGAATCAGGCCAAGAAGGAGAAGGCAGATGGGTCTTTACTAATATTCCGAATGGGTATTATTATTTAAGATTATTGGGCCAGGAAGGTGAATTTATCGGCGATGTGGAGGTTGACGCAAAGATACAACAGTCCTTAAGAGATGGAGATTATTTTACAGCCTCAAATACAGTAAATGTTAGCTCAAATCAATTAGTTATAAGAATCCAAAATAATTTTGAGGATAAGACATGTTACTTTAAAGGTATCATTATATCTCAACAACCGGATACAGAGTATTTAGAATTAGTAAATATTAGTAACGATGCTATTGATCTCAGCGGCTGGATGATTGAGACGACAGGACAGGAAGCGGTAACAGCCTTTATCCCTCAAGGGACAATGATACCTCCCTTTAGTTATTTGGTCCTTTGCGTAGATAAGGACGATAGGGCGCAAGGAGTAGATAATAATAATATTTCTTTTATGGATACATGGGCTATGCCGCAGAGCGTTCAATTAGATTTTTTTAAGGTCCTAGATAGGGATTTTGACTTTTTAAACGATGATCCTTCAGAAGGAGATAATTTTCTTATTCTAAAAGATGCCAACGGCAAGACAGTCGATAAGATAGAGTATTTGTCTTCTCAGGTTTCTAATTATTCTTCTTTGGAACGAGCTGATCCCACCGCACAAGAAGATAATAATAATAATTCTGAATTCGACGGTTGGTATGCAACTAGCGATTTAAGCTTAGGCACTCCCGCCAGAGTAAATAATAATGAAGGGATGAAAAAGGATGCTTTCTCTAATCACGATATCAGTGAAGTTGGGATAAAAAATTATCCGGCCTCCAATATATTAGATTTGATCTACGTCCCCCGAAGTAGCAAATGGAAGAAAATAAATATAGAAGATATTAGCTTAATGGTAGATTCACTGACGGTTTTTGGTAGAGTTCTCTATCCTAAAGAGAATAATATTTCGGGTTGGACAGAGATCTATGGAGGCAGCGAAGGTTTTTATAGTAACACTAAAGATGAAGTAGGAATTTGGCGATGGGAGAATTTAAATAACGGCAGATTTTTTCTCAGTATAAAAGGAGAGTCCGAAGAAGCCATAACTGTAAGTTGCAGGAAAGCAGATGATTCCTGGCAGACGATATTACAAGGCGCCATACCTAATGCAGAAGGCTTGATATATTCTGGGATGATAAATATAGGAGAAGATCGCCTTGGGGGAACCGCGGACAATACTCTAGAGATAAAGATCAAGAATGTTTCCAGCACGAATATCGCCCACTTCTACTTTTTAAGATTGGATCCAGTCAACGACCTAAAAGGCCGCATCAATATAAATACAGCACCTAAGGAAGTTTTGTTGTCTTTGCCGAATATGGATAACTCCACAGCCTCAATAATAATAAATAGCAGGCCTCTGGGTAACGCAGATGGCATTTATAAAGGTATTGGAGATCTATTTATGGCCGATGTATTTAACAATGATCCGGATAGGATTGATAAATTAAGCTCTTTTTCTAATCTTATAACTGTGCGCTCAAATATATTCGAAATAACTGCCAGGGCTCAAGTCCTAGATCAAGACAAGGTTGTGGCTACCCAAGAAATAAGAACAATAATTGAGCGGTAACAAGCGTATTTCTCATGAATTCCCACTGCTGTATAGCGAATACTCTTCTAATTCAGCCAGCCAAAAGATTAAAATTCCATAACAACTTGTTTGGTAGGTAGTTACAGTCAAAGCAGCATAAGTCAAAGAAGTATACTATTTTACTAAATTTTTACCTAGACTTACCTAAGGGGTTATTATAACCTTTATAATGGTTAGTATGCTTATGGTATAGATTTCTATTGACAAATATATACAAATCATATAAAATCATATCAAACTTACTCGAAGCATATCTGTTGTTGGATGAGAGCTAGGGCGAAAGAATTGCATAATAATAGACTTACAAAGGTAATAAAAATGGTTGGAGGTGTAGCATGATGAGAAACGCAAATAGGTATTTCTCTGCTGTTGAGGTGGCCCAGGCCTTGGGCATCTCAAAGCAGACTCTTCTCAGGTATGAGAAGAAGAAGATCTTCCCAAAGGCCAAGCGGAATTTAATCAATAAACGCAGGGAGTATACGGCCGGTGATATTGAATTATTGAAAAAGCTTACAGGAAGGAGATAGGAGAGGGTATTAAATTGACCATGAAGACAGTAATCGGATTAGATATAGGATTAAGAAATATAAAGATTGTAAACCTAGCCTTAAGAGGCAAAGATATTGAACTCTTAAAGCTTGAATATATAGAAGCATCAAAAACCTCCAACCAATACGAAGTAATAGATTTATTAAAGTTGATGTTCAACGAACTTAAACTAAAGGCAAATACGCCCATATGCTTATCCATCTCTGCCGAGGAGTCATTTTTTAAGATTATTTCTGTTAAGTCAGACAAGAGGAAGAAATTAAAAGAGTTAATCAAAGATGAATTAAGAAACAACGTAGTCTTTTCTTTAGAAGAGTGTATCTGGGACTATTCGCTTCTAGGCCATAAACCTAAAGAGATAGTCAATGATGTTTTATTAGTAGCCGCAAAGAATGAGGCAGTGTCTGATAAGATACAGTTGATTAAAGAGCTGAACAGGCCTGCTCGTCTAATAAATCTGGATATCCTAGCTAATTATAATTGTTTAAAATTCAATACAGAGCTGCAAAAAGGTAAACTGTATGCCCTGGTGGATATTTCATCTATGAAAACACAGGTGTTGATATTTGACGAGAGAGAGAACTTCTGGATGAGGACAATTATTTTTGGTGGAGATAAATTCACTGATGCAATAGCTGAGAAGTTCGGTTTCTCAGAGAATGAGGCCAGGGAGTATAAAAAGAATATGTTGCTTCAAGAAAATATAGACGCCCAGCTAAAAGAACCATCTGACTCTGTGACGAAAGATTTGGCCACGGAATTGGACAAAACCTTTAACTACTACTATTTTCAAACCAGTGAATCTGCTAGCAAAAAATCCCCTCGCAAAATTGATGAGATATTTCTTAGCGGCGGCGGTTCGCTCTATTTTGGATTAGATAAATTACTAAGTAGCCTTTTGAATATACCAACTCGATACGTCTATCCTTTAAATAAACTTTCGGTTAAAGATAATAAGCTTATATCCAAAAAGAACGTTTTGAATGCGCAACTTCCACAATTTGCCATAGCTATTGGTTTAGCTCTTCAAGGTTTGGCTTTTACTGGAATAAAAATTAACCTTATTAAGAAAGCAAGGATAAAGCCATTTAAAAAGATAAAGTTAGGCAATCTATATAATTTCTCGATTGTAATTTGTGTCGGCCTTTTAATATTTTTGGGGATAAAGATAGCTGGGGTCAATAAGCAGAGAAAGCTGATATTTTCTAGGACAAACGAATTAAACACAATATTTCAGAAATATATGCCGCAGCTAAACGATCTAAAGACAGTATACGATAAGACGAGTACCCAAATAAAAGCATTGGATACGATCGCTAACAACAGGGATATGATCAGCCGCAGTTTATACAAGATATCCGAGATAATATCCAAAGAGGCCTGGATAACAAATTATATAATTAAACTAGATTATCAAAATAGTTCTGGAGAGTTGACTTTGACGGGCAGATCCGTAAACTATGCGGCCATTAACAAACTAATTTCTGGGCTCAAAGATGCAGGTTATTTTAAGGAGATCAAGCCGGTTTCTTCCAAGATAGCGATTGATGAAATAACCAAAGAAGAAGTGGTTAATTTTATTATTAAATTGGAGATTAGGATTGCATAGTGCGTAAATATATTCTAATAACTCTGGCTAGCCTGTTAGCAATAAGTGTGTTCTTATATATTTTTAGCAAAAAGACAATGCTAAATTTAAGCACTGATTTAAGCAAGCAGGAAGAACTGCTCCAAAGCTATCAACGCGAATCAGATATAGTCCCGGGAGAGTTAGCTATAACCAGACTTAAAAGAACCAATGCTCTAAATGAGCTAGAATTGAAAAAATTACAAAGTATTTTTGACTCGAGAAAGAAGGATATGCCCAAAAATGTCTCGGATATAGGAATATACTTTTTTGAGTCTCTCTATGCAACCACAAAGACACTGGAGAGAAAGGCGACGGCAAAAAAGATGATTTTGCCTCCCATAAATTTTCCTGTGGATATACCAGAACAAGAAGAAGTAGCTTTTCTATTAAAACAAGTCGAGATAGTTGATGATGTGCTGAGTATAATTATAGATACGGGCAATAGCGAAGTAGAAGCCATACAGCCTCAGGTGGTAGATAAGGGTAACAGCATTTTCGGTTTTATAAAGTTGGGCCTTCAGATAACTATGAGGCTTGATGCTAATTCTTTGGTAAAGGTATTAGCGGATTTAAACAGCCATATTCCTTTGTATATAATCGAAGAGCTGACCGTTAAAAGCTTAGATCAAAATAGACTAAGAGCTAGTTTCACCATCTCAAGAATTCTTACAGATTCAGTATTAGCGGATTTAGTAGAATTCCAAGGTAAGGATATTAATGATTTGAACATGATCTATCCGCTGAACATGGATTTTAAATCATTTTCTAAAAGGAACCCTTTCTTTAGATATAAGGGCGAAGTAAAACAGACTTCTGTTTCAGCTCAAACTAAACAGAAGCCTACTAAGCCGCAATTTTCTTACAAAGGAACTATTCTTATGAACGGGAAATTAGTCGGAATCATAGAGGATAATTGGCAAGAGAGTATATGTTTTGCTGAAGCAGGAGATATATGCTCAGAGCATAAAGTTTTATATATAGAGGCGAAAAAGGCAGCTTTATTTAAAGACAATCAGGAAGTAGTTTTGATGAAAGGAGCCGGTAATGAATAAGAACAGGACAATATCTATTATATCCAAGGGCCTAATGATATTTACAATATTATTTTATTTTATTTATTTTGCCTGCTATACCTGCAGCGGGGCCGGAGGCGCTAATGGTTCTAGTATTATGAGTATGCACTATGATAGAGGCATACGTTTCTATAAGCAGGGCGAGTATGATAAGGCGATTAGCGAGTTAGAGAGCGTCTTATATATCGATCCTACTCATAAAAAGGCTAAAAAGTATATGGATGCCGCCATCAAGAAAAGAAACAAGAAGATTGTCAATAAACTGTATAGGCAGGCCAGCGCATACTATAAACAGAAACAGTATGAGAAGGCTTTAAGCAGCTATCAGGATGTTTTGAAAGTTATACCTGATGACGGTTATGCTCTATACAAGATTGAATTATTGAAGGCAAAGATTGAAAAGGCCGAGCAGTTAGACAAAAGGGATAAATACCAAAAGCGCACAGAGGAGCTAGAGAGGCTGGTTCAAGAAGGTATCCAGAAGGAAGAGATTAAAGCGCAGGTTGAGGAATTAGATGAGCAGCGTAGGGAAAGAGACAGAAAGAAGCAAGAGGCAGAGAAAAAGAAGAGACTTGAGATTCAAGGAGCAGAGAGAAAGGTTGATATTGCAAATCAACTCGATGACGCGGAAGAACTGCTCTCTGAAGATACCCAGGTCGCCTTGCCAACTATCTCGGTGTTCTCAGAACTGATATCTACAGGTCGTATCAAGCCCAGAGAGATGACTAAAAAAGAAAAGATAGGAAGGGCAAAGTCTCTGTATGTATCTGGAAAACAGTATTACTCTGAAGGCAACTATTATAGAGCCATCTCCACATTCCAACAGGTAGTCGATTCAGAATTTGGCGCTAAGATAGTTTATACACCTTATGCAGAAAGATATATAGACAGGGCCAAGAAAAAGATACAGCAGGATATCCGTGTAGATAAAGTTCAAGAGGTAGAGGACATAGAAGATGAGATGATAAATAAAGTTATAGATGCGGCCAAGATCTCTGCAGAGCCAACTTTTGGCAAAGTCGTAAAAGATGTTGTCGAGCCTATAGCAGAGCCAGAATCGGATATTCGTAAAAAACTAGACATCCTTGTGAATATGGATTTTCAAGATGTAGATGTAGTCTATATCCTTGATTATTTATCTGATGTAACCGGTGCCAATATTGTTATGTCTAGCGCTGTGACCAAAGCCAAACGCACAGTAAGCATAAAGGTAAAAGATATGCCTTTAAAAGAGGCGTTGAAGTATGTTTTAAAGAGCGCAGGGCTAAACCATCGTGTAGATAGAAACGTAATCTGGATAGCTACTCCGGATGAGATAGAAAACGAACAGATGGAGACAAAGGTATTTACGCTCGAAAAAGGCAAAGGCGCATTTACCCAATTTTCATCCGTCACTACAGGAGGGGTGGGATTAGGTTCAGCAGCTGACGTAGTAGAAGAAATAAATATTAAAGATATAATCGAGAAGGCGATAAGTTGGCCTGGTGGCTCAAAGATTGTATTGGATGAGAGGTTGGGCGCTTTAATCGTCACCAATACTCCCTACAATCTAGAGATCATAGAAAAGATCTTGGAAAAGATTGATGTAGAGCCTATACAAGTATTGATCGAAACTAGATTCTTGGAAGTAACCGTTACCGATTTATCTGAGTTAGGCATAGATTGGCAGCTGAATTCCGATCTGCCTATGGATAAGACAGGAGTTGGTATGGTGCATGGTATAGCTGATGATTCAGGAGTAAGCTTTCCCGATACCTCCAGGCAGACTGAAGGATTTAATTTAACTTATCAGGGAGTTTTGACAAAGCCACAATTCCAATTTGTGCTTCATGCTTTAGAGGAGTCGCAAAAGGTAAAGACACTCTCAGCGCCGCGCGTCACAACCCTCGATAACCAGATGGCTACGATGAAGGTTGTAGACGAGTGGATATATCCTACGCGCTATGAATTCCAGATTGTGCAAAATGATGCCAACGGCGATGGTGATTTTAGCGACGCCAATGAAACTCAATACCAAAATGTCCCTACAGATTTCGTAAAGAGGGATGTGGGAATCTTGCTGCGCGTGACTCCTAGTGTGGGCATAGATGATGAAACGATTACTCTGATGCTCTTACCTGAAGTAAGTGAAGGCACAGCAGGATATTTTTCCTATGCGGGAAATGTAACGCTGCCGCTGTTTACATCAAGAAATCTATCTACATCAGTTGTAGTGAATAACGGAGATACGGTTATTCTGGGTGGCCTTATAAAAGAGACACGGACAAAGGTTGAGACTAAGGTTCCTATCCTGGGAGACCTTCCTTGGGTAGGATCTTTCTTTAGAAAAGATACAGAAAGCACCGTAAGAAAGAATCTTTTGATATTTGTTACAGCTTCGATTCTTTCTTCTTCGGGCAAAGAAGTTGTTATTAATAGAATAGAGGCACCGGTTACACAGTAACATAATGTAAAATATCTTTCGCGCTTTGATATTGCCTAAACAATAAAAAAGGC